>JBDTMF010000275.1:0-4901 GCA_039934455.1 Solirubrobacteraceae bacterium | reverse complement strand
GTCAGGCCGGCCTGCTCGAGCACCGCCCTGACCGCCAGGATCGGGCCGAGGCCCATGATCTCCGGGCGGAGCGCCGCCACCGCCGACGCGATGATGCGCGCGCGGGGCTTGAGGCCCAGCTCGCCGGCCTTGTCCTCTGACATCACCAGCACGGCCGCGGCGCCGTCGTTGAGCGGGCACGCGTTGCCGGCGGTCACCGTGCCATCGGGCTTGAAGGCCGGCTTGAGCTTGGCGAGCGTCTCCACCGTCGTGGCCGGGCGCGGCCCGTCGTCGCGGGTGACGGTGTGCGCCTCGACGACGTTGCCGGCGGCGTCGTGGCCCTGGGGGATGTCGACGCCGACGATCTCGCTGTCGAAGTGGCCGGCGTCGCGTGCCACCGACGCGCGCTGCTGCGAGACCGCCGCGAACTCGTCCTGGGCCTCGCGGCTGACCTTGCAGCGCTCGGCCACGTTCTCGGCCGTGAGCCCCATCGGGATGTAGACGTTGTACCCGCTGCCGTTGGTGCCGTCGATCTGGTGGTTCATCGCGGGAAGCGTCGTGGCCGCGCCGCGCGACACGCACTCCACGCCCGCCGCGATGTACTGATCCCCTTCGCCCGCCTTGACGGCGTGGAAGGCCATCCGGATGGCCTGCAGCGAGGATGCGCAGAAGCGGCTCACCGTGAGCGCCGGCACATGGTGATCGATGCCGGCGAGCAGCGCCGCGTTGCGGCCGACGTTGTAGCCCTGCTCATGATCTGGGAAGCCGCAGCCCATCATGATGTCGTTCGTCTTGGCGAAGTCGACGTCCGGGTTGCGCTCGATGAGCGCGCGCAGCGGGACCGCGGCGAGGTCGTCGGCGCGGACGTCCCTCAGCGTTCCCTTCATGGCGCGCCCGATGGGCGTCCGGATGGCGTCGACGATGACCGCTTCAGGCATGGCTCCTCCTAGATGGCGTAGGCCGGCGATCGGCCGCCGAGATTCGGGCGGGGGAGCGTGGGCGTCGGGTATCGGAGCTATGGAGCGGCTGTTCGCTGTGGTGCGAGGCTCGCTCCACGGATCCCGAACCGGCAACCATAACAGTAGGTCTCGGAGCGCCCGACGCGGCCGTGAAGTGCACGTCCTCGAGCGCCTCGAGCGAGAAGCCGCCGGCGGCGCCGGGAGCCTCGTCAAGGTGGAAGCTGGGGTGCAGCCAGCGGCGGTCCTGGTCGCCGTCGATCACGACGGGGACGCCGGAGAGGGCGCCGAGCTGCACGTCGTGCGGGCTCGCGGGCAGGTCGGCGGCGCGCAGGCACATCGGGGAGCTGCCGTCACAGCATCCCCCCGAGATGTGGATGATCAGGTCGCCGTGCTCGGCCCGCAGGCGCTCGATCAGGTCGAGCGCGGCGGGCGTCGCGGTGATCCGCTGCGGCATCAGAAGAAGCCGAGCGGTTGCGGGTCATAGGACACCAGCATGCACTTCGTCTGGCTGTAGTGGTCGAGCATCATCCGGTGGTTCTCGCGGCCCACGCCCGAGTTCTTGTAGCCACCGAAGGCCGCTCCAGCCGGGTAGAGGTGGTAGCAGTTGGTCCACACGCGGCCGGCCTGGATGCCGCGGCCCATGCGGAAGGCGCGGCTCGTGTCGCGCGTCCACACGCCGGCGCCCAGCCCGTAGGGCGTGTCGTTGGCGATCTGCAGCGCCTCGGCCTCGTCCTTGAACGTGGTGACGGCGAGCACGGGCCCGAAGATCTCCTCCTGGAAGACCCGCATCGCGTTGTGGCCCTTCAGGACGGTCGGCTCGTAGTAGTAGCCGCCCGAGAGCTCCCCGTCGGCGACGTGGCGCTCACCGCCGCAGAGCAGCTCGGCGCCCTCGTCGAGGCCGATCTTCACGTAGCTCTCGACCTTCTCCAGCTGGGCCTGGGACACCTGCGGGCCGATCATCGTCGACAGGTCGAGCGGGTTGCCCTGCTGGATGCGCGCGATCCGTTCCAGGCAGCGCTCCATGAACGCGGGATAGATCGACTCCTGGATCAGCGCCCGCGACGGGGCCGTGCAGACCTCGCCCTTGTTGAACGCGTAGAGCACGAGGCCCTCGATCGCCTTGTCCAGGAACGCATCGTCGGCGTCCATGACGTCGGCGAAGAAGATGTTCGGCGACTTGCCGCCGAGCTCCGTGGTGGACGGGATGAGGTTCTGCGCCGCGTACTGCATGATCAGGCGGCCCGTGACGGTCTCGCCGGTGAAGGCGATCTTCGCGATCCGCTTGCTCGAGGCAAGCGCCATGCCGACCGACGCGCCGGGCCCGGTGACGACGTTGATGACCCCGGGCGGGATGACGTCCTGCAGCACCTCCATGAGCTTCAGCAGCGACCACGGCGTCGGGCTCGCGGGCTTGATCACCACGCAGTTGCCGGCGGCGAGCGCGGGCGCCAGCTTCCATGCCGCCATCAGGATCGGGAAGTTGAACGGGATGATCTGCCCGACGACGCCGAGCGGCTCGCGGAAGTGGTAGGCGATCGTGTCCTTGTCGATCTCGGAGATCGAGCCCTCCTCGGCGCGGATCGCACCGGCGAAGTAGCGGAAGTGGTCGATCGCCAGCGGAAGGTCGGCACCGAGGGTCTCGCGGACCGGCTTGCCGTTCTCCCAGCTCTCCGCGACGGCGAGCATCTCGAGGTTCGCCTCGATCGCGTCGGCGATCGCGTTCAGGACCTTGGCGCGCTCCGTCGTCGAGGTCTCGCCCCACGCCTCGCGGGCCGCGTGGGCGGCGTCGAGCGCGAGGTCGACGTCATGCGCCGTCGAGCGCGCCACCTCGCAGAACGGCCGGCCCGTGGCGGGACTGGGATTGGGACTGTAGGCGCCCTCGGCCGGCGCGACCCAATAGCCGCCGATGAAGTTCTCATAGCGTGGCTTCAGAGAGACGAGGCTCTCGGGCGAGCCGGGTGCGGGATAGACGGTGGTCTGCTCGACAACGGCCATGTCATGGCCTCCTCAGAGTTCGACAAGTCGTGTGAGACAGCCGAGCACCCCGAGCCCGAGCATTCATCCGCAAAGAGTCCCGCCGCTGGTGTGGAGAACTACGGGTGTCGCGCTCGGACTTCGGTGCCACTGTCAGCTGCATGCATGTGAATGAGAGGCCACGAGCGAGCGTGAAGACGCTCACGAGCGAGACGCGCCAACCCAAGGGTGGGCTCGAAGGCCTCATCGCCAAGCGCGCCGCCGCCGCGACCGAACACGCCCTCGATGGCCCCAACCAGGGACTGATGCGGGCTCAGAGGCACGTCTGGAATGCCCTCTGCGACTACTACTTCCGGCTTGAGACGTCCGGTTGGGAGCGCCTTCCTCAGGAGACCTCGCTGTTGATCGGAAATCATTCCGGAGGCGCCCTGACGATGGACGCGTGGACGTTCGTCTCCCAATGGTGGCGGCGATTCGGCACCGAGCGCGTGCTGCATCCGACCGCTCACGATGTCCTGATGGCCGCGCCCGGCCTCGGCGACTACTTCCGTCAGGTCGGCGTGATCCCGGCCTCCCGTCAGGGCGTCACCGCAGCGCTCAGCGCCGGCCGCGACGTGATCATCTGGCCGGGGGGCGAGGTCGACGCGATGCGCAACTGGCGCAGGCGCGATCAGGTGGTCCTCGGCGGCCGCAAGGGCTTCGTCCGCCAGGCGATCCGCTCAGGGGTGCCGATCGTTCCCGTGGCCACCATCGGCGGCCATGACACGGTCTTCGTCCTCTCCGAGGGCCGCTGGATCGCGAACGGGCTCGACCGCTTCACGGGGCTGAAGAAGAAGCTCCGCGGCGTGACGATGCCTGTCGTGCTCGGCCTGCCCTTCGGCCTGACGGTGGAGACGATCCCGACCCACCTCCCCCTGCCGGCCAAGATCCGCACCGAGCTGCTCGATCCGATTCACGTCGACACGGACCCGGAGCGGGTCGACGATCGGGACTACGTCGAGTCGATCTATCTCGAGGTGGAGTCCGCGATCCAGGCCGGCATGGATCGGCTCGCCGGGCGTCGGCGTTTCCCGATCTTCGGCTAAACCGACCACAAGGAGAAGAACAGCATGCTCACCGTCAACGGCATCGATGACCTGAAGGCCCGCGCGGGCGAGGACGTGGGCGTGAGCGACTGGCACGAGGTGACCCAGGCCGAGATCGACGCGTTCGCCGATGCGACCCACGACCACCAGTGGATCCACGTCGATCCCGAGCGCGCGAAGGAATCGCCGTTCGGGGGGACCATCGCCCACGGCTACTACACGCTCTCGCTCAGTCCCCACTTCATGGAGGAGCTGCTGCAGGTGGACGGCGTGGCCCTGATGGTCAACTACGGCCTCAACAAGGTGCGCTTCCCCGCGCCGCTGCCGGTCGGCGACCGGGTCCGCATGGGGCTCCGCCTCGCTGCGGTCGACGACGTGGCGGGCGGCGTCCAGCTCACCTGCGAGCTGACGTTCGAGCGCGAGGGAGGCGACAAGCCGGTGTGCGTGGCGGAGTCGCTCGCGCGCGTCTACGCCGGCTGAGGACGCTGCTCGACCTGGATCCCGAGGGCGCCGATCGTGGACGCGAGGCCCTGGTAGTGCCCGATGAGCAGGCACAGCTCGATCGCCTCGCGTTCGCGCAGGCTCGCCTGCACGGCGTTCCACGTCGCGTCCGAGAGCGCGCCGCGGGCGAGCATCTCGTCGCTGACCGCCAGCAGCGTCCGCCGGCGCTCGCTGAAGCCGCCCGGCGGAGCCTCGGCCACGCCCGCGATCTCGTCCGCCGTCAGCCCCGCGCGCAGTGCGAGCGGGACGTGCTGCTGCCACTCGTAGGCCGAGTGGCACCGCCAGGCGACCCGCAGGATCACCAGCTCGGTGTCGGGCCGCGGGAGCCGCCCGAACGGCATCAGGTGCGCCGAGTAGCGCAACCAGGCGCGGAACAGGCGCGGGTGCCGGCCAAGCGTCGTGA
>JBDTMF010000274.1:0-4994 GCA_039934455.1 Solirubrobacteraceae bacterium | reverse complement strand
GCCGCCCGAACACCCACTCCACCCAACCTAACGGAGCACTACTAGCTAGGGGAACGGCGGCGGGACGATCGTCGGCACCGGCGGCGGGGTCGGCGCCGGGCGCGGCGTCGGGGTCGGCGTGGGCTTCGGCTTCGGCTTGGGCTGCGACGGCGAGCCGGGTACAGTGCCCGGCGCGGGCGGCGGCTGCGGCGGCGGGACCGGGTCGGCGCGCGTCACCGGCGGGGCCTGCGGCGCCGGTGCGGCGGGCGCGCGGTCGCGGGCGGCGCCGACGATCAGCGTGCACACCCTGCGGTGCTGGCGGCGCGTCGGGCTGTAGTCGTAGCTCGCGTACCGGCCGATCGAGGCGATCCGGTGGTAGCGCGCGCAGAAGGAGTAGGCCTCGGCGAACTGCTCGGCGAGCGGGATCCTCCCCTCCCACCACCTGCGCCTGGGCGCGCGCATGACCGTGCGGAAGCGCCCGCGGTCGCGGTTGTTCATGACGCGCAGGTCGAACAGGTGGCCCAGCTCGTGCAGCAGCACGGACCGCGGCCGGCGGACGCCGGGCTTGATGAAGAGCGTGCGCGGGCGCTTGCGGTAGACGCAGCCGGCGGCCCGTGGCAGCGCGGGGCAGCGCTGCAGCCGGACGGTGACGTGGCCGTCGACGGTCGGCACCAGCGACGCGCGCGCCCACCGCTGCCACGAGCCCGGGAGCGAGCGCCCGCCGGGAGCGCTCATCGTCAGCTTGGCCGATGCCCGCGCCTTCGGGCCCGCGCCCGCGGCGACCAGCGCAACGATGACGGCCATCGCCGCGGGGAGCCACCAGCGTCCGTGCCACCTTCCCACGCGGCGAACGTACCCGATCGGGAACAGGCTCAGCCGGGGAAGCGCACGCGGCCGTTGGACCGCGCCCGCGCCTGGGCGCGCTCCACGAAGTCGAGGCGCTTGAGCGCGGCCCTGAACAGCCGCGCGGCGAGCGCGAGCCGGGCGGACTCCGAGCGCAGGTCGAGCAGCCCCTGCTTGGCGTCGAGCCCGAAGTCGACGGTGGCCGCCATCTGGTAGGCGGTCATGCCTGCGATCTCCTCCTCGTCGGGCGTATGGTCGGTCGCCTGCTCGACCAGCTCGGCGTAGGCGGCGTGCGCGGTCGCGGCGACGTTCGGCGCGACCGGGCCGTCGTCGTCGGCGAGGAACTCGACGGTCCCGGCTGGATAGGCGAGGTCGTCCTGGCGCGCCTCGATGCGGAACGGGCGCGTGCCGCGGGCGACCAGGTTCACCCGGCCGTCGGGCATCCGCTCGAGCACCTCGGCGATCTCGCACGCGCAGCCGATCTCGCGCAGCCCGTCGTCGGCGACCCACACGATCCCGAACTCGCCCTCCTCCTCGAGCACGCGCGCGACCATCGTCTTGTAGCGCTCCTCGAAGATGTGCAGCGGAAGCAGCTCGGTCGGGAGCGCGACCAATCCCAGTGGGAACAGGGGGAAGTCGCGAATCAGGTCCACGCGGAGTGAGTGTACGTCCGGCCTCGCCGCTCGCCCGTACCTCGGGTGTGCCGACCACCGCCCTCGTCTGGTTCCGCCGCGACCTGCGCGTCCACGACCATCCCGGCCTGACCGCCGCCCACCGCGAGTGCGACCGCGTCGTCCCCGTCTTCGTACTCGACCCGCGGCTGCTGCAGGGGCGCTTCCCCTCCCGCAACCGCGCGTGGTTCCTCCACGCCTTCCTGGCCGCGCTGCTCGGGGCGCTGCGCGAGCGCGGCGCCGACCTCGTCGTGCGCGAGGGCCGGCCGGAGGAGGAGCTGCCCGCGCTGGCGGCAAACGTCGGCGCGAGCGCGGTCTACTTCGCGTCCGACGTATCGCCGTTCGCGATGGCCCGGGACCGCCGGGTCGAGGCGGCGCTGGGCGGCGTGGAGGCGCGCCGCCAGCCGGGGCTGTTCGTCGCCGACATCGGCCAGGTGCGCACGAAGGACGGCCGCCCGCACTCGATCTTCTCGCCGTTCCACCGCGCATGGGAGCAGGTCCCGCGCCGCGACGTCCACGGCGCGCCGCGGCAGCTCAGCTTCCCGTCCGGCCTCGCGGCGGGTGAGCTGCCCGCGCCGCCCGACCCCGAGGCGCGCGACCCGCTCGCTCCGGGTGAGCGCGCCGGGCGGGCGCGGATGAGCGCATGGCTGCGCTCCGGCCTCGAGCGGTACCACGACCGCCACGACCGGCTCGAGGGCGGCACCTCCGAGCTCTCGCCGTACCTGCACTTCGGATGCATCTCGCCGCGCGAGCTCGAGCAGCGCGCCCGCGAGCAGGGCGGCCCGGGCGCCGACGCCTTCGTTCGCCAGCTCGCGTGGCGGGACTTCTACGCGCACGTCCTGCTCAACCATCCCGGCAACACGCGCCACAGCCACCGGCGCGAGTTCGACCGGCTCGAGTGGGACGACGACCCGGCGCTGCTCGACGCCTGGCGCGAGGGCCGCACCGGCTTCCCGGTCGTCGACGCGGCGATGCGCCAGCTGCTCGCCCGCGGCTGGATGCACAACCGCGGCCGCCTGATCGTCGGATCGTTCCTGACCAAGGACCTGCACCTCGACTGGCGGCACGGCGAAGCCCACTTCATGCGCCACCTGCTGTGCGGCGACGAGGCCTCCAACAACGGCAACTGGCAATGGATCGCCTCGGTCGGCGTCGACCCCGCGCCCTACTTCCGGCGCATGTACAACCCGATGACCCAGCAGCGCCGCCACGACCCTGACGGCGAGTACGTCCGCCGCTGGCTGCCCGAGCTGCGCGACGTGCCCGACGACAAGCTCGCCGCGCCCTGGGCGATGAGCGAGGACGAGCAGCGCGCGGCGGGCTGCGTGATCGGCGAGGACTACCCGGCGCCGGTGGTCGATCACAAACACGAGCGCGAGCGCGCGATGGCGCGCTACGGCGCCGTGCGACGCTGATGGTGCGGCGCCGAGGCGCGACGGGCGCGGGCCGCTAAGGTCCGCGCCCGCCGTGGCTCAGCTCTACCTGCAGCGCGATCAGCCCCCGGGCGTCCCTCCCCTCCAGCTCACCGGCGAGCGCACGCTCCCCGACGTACCGGAGGAGAACTACTGGTACCAGCGCCACCTCGTCGTCTACCGGTGGATCGCCTCGCGCGTCGGCGGCCGGCGCGTGGTCGACCTCGCGTGCGGCGAGGGCTACGGCTCGGCCGTGCTGGCCCGGACGGCCGCCTCCGTGGTCGGCGTCGACGCCAACCCGGAGGCCTTCGAGCACGCGCGGTTGCGCTACACCGCCCCGAAGCTGCGCTTCGAGCGCACCATGCTCGAGCTGTGGGCGGGCGACGTCGACTGCGTCGTGTTCCTGCAGACGATCGAGCACGTGCAGGACCCCGACGCGGTGCTCGCGCGGCTGCGCGAGCTGATCGGCCCGGACGGCGTCGCGTACATCTCGACCCCGAACGTGCTGACGCTGGCGCCCAGGGGCGAGGAGCGCTCGGGCAACCCGTGGCACGTGCGCGAGTACCGGGCCGAGGAGTACCGGGCGCTGTGCGAGCGCCACTTCGGCTCGGTCGAGCTGCTCGGGCTGTTCCACGCGCGCAAGCTGCGCGTCCACCAGGTCGCGATCGAGCGGCTCGGCTGGGACCGCGTCCACCAGGGACTGCGCATCACCAAGCCGTTCTATGACCGCTTCACGCCGGCCATCTCCGTCCGTGACTTCGCCCTGCGCGCGGGCGATCTCGACGGCGCGCTCGACTTCCTCGCCGTGCTGCGACCATGAGCCCGCGCGGGCGCTTCTGCCTCGTCCTGCATACCCACATGCCCTACGTCGAGGGCTACGGGACGTGGCCGTTCGGCGAGGAGTGGCTGTGGGAGGCGATGGCGACCTCGTACCTCCCGCTGCTCGACGTGCTCGACGCGGCGCCCGGCCGGGTCACGCTCTCGCTCACGCCCGTGCTGTGCGACCAGCTCGAAGCCGACGGGGTCGGGGAGCGCTTCCTCGCGTTCCTGCGCGACGTGCGGGCGGAGACGCACCGGCGCGACATCGCGGCGGCGGAGGATCCGGCGCTCGCACACGAGCTCGAGCGCTCGACCGGCCTCTACGCCGCGGCCGCCGAGCGCTTCGAGGCACGGGGCGGGGACCTGGTGGGCGCCTTCGCGCCGCACGCGGCGTGGACCTCGGCCGCGACCCACGCCGTGCTGCCGCTGCTCGCGACGACGCGAGGGCTGCGCCTGCAGCTCGAGACGGGGATCGCCTCGCACCGCCGCCGTTTCGGGACCTGGAACGGCGGGTTCTGGCTCCCGGAGTGCGGGTACGCGACCTGGCTCGACGAGCCGCTCGAGGAGTCGGGTGTGCACGCCGCCTGCGTCGAGCTCACCGACGTCCTCGGCTACGGCGCCGCGGCGCAGCTGCGGCCGCTGCGCACCGGCGCCGGCCCGCTGCTCGTCCCCATCGACCGGGCGATCATGGACCTCGTCTGGCATTCGTCCGGATATCCCTCCCACGGCGCCTACCGCGATACGCGCCGCTACACCGAGCACCGCCACACGCCGTGGGCGGTCGACGGCGCGCCGTATGAGCCTGCGCGCGCGGCGGCGCAGGTGCGCGCCGACGCCGAGCACTTCGTCGGGCAGATCGCCCGCCGGATCGAGCGCGGCGGGCTCTGCGTGTGCGCGCTCGACACTGAGCTGCTCGGGCACTTCTGGCACGAGGGCGTCGACTGGCTGGCGGCCGTGATCGAGGCGTTCGGCGCCGCCGGCGACCGGCTGGCCGGGCTCGACGACGCGCTCGCCGGCCCACTCGAGACGGTGCCCGCCCCGGGCGGGCTGCCGGCGACGAGCTGGGGCGAGCCGCGCGATCTCAGCACCTGGAGCGGCCCGGCCGCGGCCGGGCTCGCGTGGCGCGCCCGCGGAGCCGAGCTGCGGGTCCTGGGCGGGGGCGCCGCCGCCGCCCCGAGCCGCCGCGCGCTGCGCGAGCTGCTCGCCCTCCAGGCCTCCGACTGGGCCTTCGGGGTTACGCGCGAGACGGCCGGCCCGTACCCGCGCGCAC
>JBDTMF010000273.1:0-5003 GCA_039934455.1 Solirubrobacteraceae bacterium | reverse complement strand
CTGCGCACCGAGCGCGGCATCTCGCTCCTGCTGATCGAGCACGACATGAAGGTCGTCATGAACGTCTCCGACCACATCACCGTGCTCGACGGCGGAGAGAAGATCGCCGCCGGCTCGCCGCAGGAGGTGCGCGCGAATCCGCGCGTCATCGAGGCCTATCTCGGGAGCCAGGCATGAGCGACGGCAACGGCGCCACCCCGGTCCTCGAGGTCGAGGACATCCACACGTACTACGGCTCGATCCAGGCGCTGAAGGGCATCTCGCTGACCGTCAACGAGGGTGAGATCGTCACGCTCATCGGCTCCAACGGCGCCGGCAAGTCCACGACGCTGCGCTCGATCTCCGGCCTTACCCCGCCGAAGCTCGGCTCGATCAGGTTCCGCGGGCGCGAGATCCAGGGCCTGCTCGGCTACCAGGTCGCGGAGCTCGGGATCGCGCAGTCTCCCGAGGGCCGCCACGTCTTCCCGCGCATGACCGTGCTCGAGAACCTCGAGATGGGCGCCTTCACACGCAACGACTCGAACGTCCGCGACGACATCGAGCGGGTCTACGAGCTGTTCCCGCGCCTCAAGGAGCGCTCCAAGCAGAAGGCGGGCACGATGTCGGGCGGTGAGCAGCAGATGCTCGCGATGGGCCGCGCGCTGATGGCGAACCCGCGCCTGCTGCTGCTCGACGAGCCGTCCCTCGGCCTTGCCCCCGTGATCGTCGACAAGATCTACGAGATCATCCGCGAGATCAACTCGCGCGGGGTCACGATCCTGCTCGTGGAGCAGAACGCGAACTACGCCCTCGACGTCTCCCAGCGCGGGTACGTGCTCGAGACCGGCAAGGTGGTCCTGTCCAACGACTCGGAGTCGCTGCGCAACGACCCCGAGGTGATGAAGGCCTATCTCGGCACATGACCCCGATCCTCGCCGCCATCGGCGCCAAGGCGCTCTACCTCTGCTACGTCTGGCTCCTCAGCGCGATCACCTCGAGCGAGCTCTCGCGCTCCAAGGGCTACGGGGAGAAGGCCGGCCTCGGCACCGGCCTCCTGCTGTCGGTGCTCGGCCCCCTGATCTGGCTCGCGATCCCGCCCAAGGACGCGACCGCGGAGTGGAACGAGCGCAAGCCGTGGCAGAGGCGCCAGAAGCCGCGTGAGGCCGAGATGACGGGCGACGCCGCCAGCGGCGGCAAGCACACCGCGATCAGCAAGTAGCCCCTACTCGAGGGCGCTGCGGAGGGCCTCGTCGAGGTCGGGGTGCTCGAACGCGTATCCGAGCTCCTGCGCGCGGCGCGGGACGACGCGCTGGCCCTTGGTCACGATCTCGGCCATCTCGCCGTAGAGCGCGCGTACCGCCAGACCCGGCACGGGCGCCACGGCGGGGCGGTGCAGGGCTCGGCCGAGCGCCTTGGAGAACACCCTGTTGGTGACCGGCTCGGGCGCGCTCGCGTTGACCGGGCCCTGCCAGGCGTCGCCGTCGAGCGCCGCGAGGTAGAGGCCGACCACGTCGTCGACGTGGATCCACGGCATGTACTGGCCGCCGCCCGCAACCGGGCCGCCGCCGCCGAGCTTGAAGAAGGGCAGCATCTTCGCGAGCGCGCCGCCGCCCTGGTCCAGCACGACGCCCGTGCGGAGATTGACCACCCGTAGGCCGAGCTCGGCTGCGCGCTGCGCCTCGCGCTCCCAGATCACGCACACCTCGGCAAGGAAGTCGCTGCCGGCCGCGGTCAGCTCGTCGAGCGCCTCGTCGCCGTGCGGGCCGTAGTAGCCGACCGCGGAGGAGGCCACGAGCACCCGTGGGCGCGGTTCGGCCGCCTCGATGCCCGCCACCAGATGGCGGGTGCCGAGCTCGCGTGAGCTGCGGATGCGGCGCTTGGCGTCGTTGGTCCAGCGCTGGGCGACGTTCTCGCCCGCGAGATGGACGACGGCGTCGCGGCCGGAGAGCGCGGCGGCGGGCGCCGGCTCCTCCTCCGGCTGCCACGCGACGGCGCCGGGGGATGAGGGGTTGCGCGACAGCGTGGTGACCTCGTCGCCGCGGGCGCGCAGGCGCTCGGCGAGCTTCGTACCCAGCAGTCCGCTGGCTCCGGTGACGGTGACTCTCATAGGGGCGGTACGGGGGAGGGGGCCAACCGGCTCACCGCGGGGCGATCAGGCCTCGACCGCGCGGAAGTCCGCGGTGTCGCCGGGGGCGTAGCCCACTTCGTCCCCGGCGACCGAGGCCGCGCCCTGCTCCTTGGCTTGGGCGGCGACCGCGTCGGCGACCGCGGTCGCCACGGAGCGGTTGAACACCGAGGGGATGATGTAGTCCTCGCGCAACTCGTCGTCGCCGACGATCTCGGCGATCCCGCGCGCGGCCGCCATCTTCATCTCCTCGGTGATGTCGCGGGCGCGGACGTCGAGCGCGCCGCGGAAGATGCCCGGGAAGCAGAGGACATTGTTGATCTGGTTCGGGTAGTCGGAGCGGCCGGTGGCGATGATGCGCGCGTAGGGCGCCGCCTCCTCGGGCGTGACCTCGGGATTGGGATTCGCCATCGCGAAGACCATCGCGTCGTCGTTCATGCCGGCGAGCGCGCCGGGCGGCATCACGCGGGCGCCGGACAGGCCGATGAAGAGGTCGGCGCCCTCGATCACGTCGGCGGGCCCGCCCGAACGCCGCTCGGGGTTCGTCGCCTCCGCGAACCAGCGCTTGACCGGTGGCATCGTGCCGTCGAGGTAGTCGGCACGCTCGGTGTGCAGCGCGCCGCGCGAGTCGCAGCCGACGATGCGGGTGACACCGGCGGAGAGCAGGATCTTCGCCACTGCGACGCCGGCGGCGCCGAGCCCCACGATGAGCACGTGGAGGTCCTCGAGGCGCCGGCCCGTGATCTTGACCGCGTTGAGCAGCGCCGCGAGCGTGACGACCGCGGTGCCGTGCTGGTCGTCGTGGAAGACGGGGATGTCGAGCGACGCGCGCAGGCGCTCCTCGATCTCGAAGCAGCGCGGCGCGGAGATGTCCTCGAGGTTGATGCCGCCGAAGCCGGGGGCGATCGCCTCGACGGTCGCGACGATCTCGTCGGGGTCGCTCGTGCTCAGGCAGATGGGGAACGCGTCGACGCCGGCGAACTCCTTGAAGAGCATGCACTTGCCCTCCATCACCGGCATCGCCGCCTCCGGGCCGATGTCGCCGAGGCCGAGCACGGCCGAGCCGTCGGAGACGACGGCGACCGTGTTGCGCTTGATCGTGTACTGGAAGGCCTTGGCGCGGTCGGCGTGGATCGCCATGCAGACGCGGGCAACGCCGGGCGTGTAGGCCATCGAGAGGTCGTCGCGCGTCTTGAGCGGGTGCTTGTTGTGCTGCTCGATCTTACCGCCGACGTGCATCCGGAGCGTGCGGTCGGTGGAATCGATGACCGTCGCGCCGTCGACGGTGTCGACCGCGGCGATGATCGCCGCGCCGTGCTCGTCGCCCGACGTGTCGACGGTGATATCGCGCAGCGTGTGGCCGCCCTCGAGCGAGACGAGGTCGACCGAGCCGATGGTGCCGCCCGCGTCGCCGATCGCGCTGGCGACCTTGCCGAGCATTCCCGGGCGGTGGTCGATCTCGACGCGGAGGGTGAGCGAGTACTGCGCTGAGGTCGGGCCGGCCACGTCGGCGCGTGATGTTAGGTGACTGGGCGGGGGAGAGCACGGAGGGCGCGGTGGAGCATCTCCGGCGCGCGCTGGACGACTTCACGCCCGGCCGCCGGTGACGATGTCTGCCTGCTCGCGGTCCGTCAGCGCTCGTCCGCGGATAGGCCTCAGGATGCGGCGCCGGTAGGCTCCGGCGGAGCTGGATGAACCGAGTCGACCCACTCATCGCACTCGAGTTGCCGGCCGAGCCACATTCCGCGAAGGTCGCGCGCGACGCGGTCGCAGGGCTCGACGGGCACCTCGGCGAGGTCTTCGGGGACGTCGTGCTCGTGATCTCCGAGCTCGTCACCAACAGCGTGCGGCACGCCGGCCTCGACGCGGGCGACCTCGTGCAGCTGAGCGTCAACGTGGACGGCGACACGATCCGGATCGCGGTTCGCGACGGCGGATCCGGCTTCGACCCGCCCGCGGCGCCGAGCGATCCGGCTTGCGTCGGCGGCTGGGGCCTCGTGCTGGTGGAGCACCTCTCGGACCGCTGGGGGGTCGAGCACGACGGCGAGGCCAACGTCGTGTGGTGCGAGCTGAAGCGGCGATGAGCTTCGAGGCACGGACGGAGCGGATGGGCACGGCAACCGTGGTCGGCGCGCTCGACATCGCCTCCGAGGGCCCGGCCGCCGCGGCGCTCGAGGCCGCCATCGGCGGCGTCCGCGACCCGGCGGAGCTGGCTCAGTAGCCGAGGCGGGAGAGGCGCTCGGCCTCGGCCTTGCGCTTGGCCTCGCGCTCGGCGCGGCGCTGCTCGTCGCGGGCCTGCTTGTCCTTCTGGTCGTCCTCGAGGCCGACGATGCGGACCTGGCGGCGCAGCGCGCCGTCGCGGCCGAGGGCGGCGAGCTCCTCGCGGCCGGCGGGGCGGTCGTCGCGCGGCCCGCGACCACGGCCTCCGCCCTCGTTGCGGCGGCCACCGCCGCGGCGGGGACGGTCCTCGCGCGGCGGCGACGCCACGGCCTTGACCTCGCGGACCGGTGTCGCGGCGAGCCGGACCCAGGCCTGGAAGACGGGATCGCCGGGCTTGAGCCCTTCTGCCTTCTCGCAGCAGACGGCCGACCACTTCATGGTCTGCCCGTCCTCGCGGCGTGGGGGAGAGAGCGCTTCGCGGACGGCCTCCGCGCCGCCGACACGCTCGACGGCTGCGACGAGCCGCGCCTGGACGCGGGCCGAGCGCTGCGCCTCGTTGACGGGCTCGGGCTCGGGCTCGGGAGTCGGAGCGGGAGCAGGAGCGGGAGTGGCCTCGGCGGCGGGCGCCTCGGGGGGTGAGGCCCCCTCGACAGGCGGGACGGCGCCTTCGGTCGGCGACGTGTCGGCCGCAGGCGCGGCGGCCTCGGCCGGTGGCGCGGCGGCCTCGGGCGGCGGCGCG
>JBDTMF010000272.1:0-5121 GCA_039934455.1 Solirubrobacteraceae bacterium | reverse complement strand
ACCGGGCGCGGGTTGACCTCCACCACCCACGGCCGCGCGCCGTCCCACACGAGATCCACGCCGAACACGCCGCGCAGGCTGAACGCGGAGGCAAGGTGCGCGCAGATCGCCTGGGCGGTGCCGGCCAGCGCGCGCTGTTCGCGCGCCGGCAACCGCGGCGGCGCGACGTTCCCGCACCACTTCCAGCCGCGGGCGCCGAGCGCGCGGCGCCCGATCAGCTGCTCGCTCACGCCGAGCAGCGTCGCGAACCGGCCGTCGGCGATCGCCGCCGCGGAGCAGGGCAGCCCGGAGATGCGCTCCTGCACGATGACGTCGCCCGCCGCCCGGCCGCCGCGCCATTCGCGCACCCCGCGGCCGCCGCCGCCGCGGAGCGGCTTGCGCAGCCAGCGGCATGTGCGATCTGCCCGCTCGACCGCCTCCGCGCCGGAGAACGTGAGCGGGTACGCGAATCCCGCCGCCCGCAGGGAGGCGCCGAGCAGTGCTGGATCGCGCACGCGCCGCAGCGTCACCGGGGAGCAGCCGAGCAGCGTGCGGCCCGCGGCGAGCCGGGCGACGAGGTCAGGACGGTTCTCCAGTCCAGCGCCGTAGATCACGCTGTCGGCCGGGATCCGCTCCGCCGCCTCGACCATCTCCGCCATCCCTCCGCGCCCGCCGAGGTCGCGCATGATCGACACGCTCGGACACAGCCGCTGGAGATCGAAGTCGCCGAAGCGGTCCACCGCGATGACGTCATGTCCATCCCGGGTCGCCAGCTCGGCCAGCATTCGCGCGCTGACCGCTACGATCAGGATCACAAGAGGCCCTCGAGCAGCGCGACGAACAGGACCGTCGTCACCAGGTCGGCCGTCGTGCCGGGGTTGAGCGCGTTGCCGTCCTGCCGCAGCGAGGCGTCGAACTCTTCGAGAGTCGCCTGCCCCGCGAGGACCCGGGCCGCGCCGGCCGCCACCCGCTCGGCGGCGCCGTGACTGCGCTTGCGGGCGACGAGCGTGTCCGGGACCGCCGCGAGCAGGGTCAGGAACAGCTGCACCGTCGCGGGGCGCGGGCCGAGCCCGTCGTCGAGCGCGGCCGCCAGCGCGGGGAGCCCGAGCTCGAAGGTCAGGGAATAGCCGGTCGCGTACTCGGCTGCGACCGAGTCGCGTTCGGCCGCGATCGCCATCGCCTCGCGCAGGGCCAGCGTGGGCTCGTCATGCACGTCGTGCTCGACCGGCTCGTCGAGCGCGCCCGCGCCCGCCGTGCGGATGGCCGCGAAGGCCGCTCGCGCGTCATCCAGCGTGAGACCGCCCAGCACCTCCTCGGCGCGCTCGCGCAGCGGCGCGCCGAGCAGCGCCGCGCGCGCGAGCGGCGCCAGCAGCAGCGCGATGCCCAGGTTCGTATTGGCGCCGGCGACGCGGCGCGTTGCCTGCACCGCTGCGAGCACGGTGTCGCCGACCCCTCGCTCCGCTGCCCGCCCGAGCTCCGGCCCCAGCGCGATCGCGCTGCGCAGCATGTCCTCGTAGGAGGTATCCGCGAAATCGTGGCGCGGCGTGATGTTGCCCGGCTTCTCGGCGCTCGCCTCGAGCACGCACGCCAGCTGCGCCGCGGCGGCGACCGCCTCCGCGCTCCGGCAGGCTCCCTCCCCGGGGCCCCAACCGCGCCGCCGCGCCTGCTCGACCTCCATTCGCAGCATCGTATAGCTTGCCGTCGGTCACAAGACCGGCAAGAGGGTTGCCGTGCGCTGTCGCGGCGGCCTGTCGAATTTCGACGGAGGAGAGGCGCGTATGGCGAGTCCCTTTATGGTGGGCGAGTCCCTGGTTGGAGAGGGCAACGAGGTCGCTCACATCGATCTCCTGGTCGGGTCGAAGACCGGGCCGGTCGGCATGGCGTTCGCGGCCGCCCTGCTCAACCAGAAGGAGGGGCACACGAACCTCCTGGCGGTGGTCGCGCCTAACCTGCCGGCCAAGCCCGAGACGCTCATGGCCAACAAGGTGACGCTCAAGGGCGAAAAGCAGGTGGGCCAGATGTTCGGGCCGGCGCAGGCGGCGGTCGCCCGCGCGGTCGTCGACTCCGTGCGCGAGGGCGTCATCCCGGAAGACCAGGTGGAGGACCTCTGCGTGATCGTGGGCGTCTTCATCCATTGGGAGGCGACCGATGACAAGAAGATCTTCGACTGGAACTACCAGGCCACGAAGGAGTCCATCGCCCGCGCCCTGAGCGGCGAGCCCACCATGCAGGAGATCCTCGACGGGGAGGCCGACGCGAGGCACCCGTTCGCCGGGGGATCCGAGGACTAGCCACGCCGGACTCCACGCCGCAGCCGTGCGAGCCCCGCCTCGCCGGGGCGCGCACGGTCGTCACGGGCGGGAGCAGCGGCATCGGCGCCGGGATCGCCAAGGCGTTCGCCGGCGCCGGGGCGACCGTGCTCGTGACGTACCGCCGCAGTGAGGCGGCCGCGCTCGCGGTCGCCGACCACATCGCGGCGCGGGGCGGCCGTGCGCTCGTCGCGCGCGCCGACCTCGGTACGCGTGCGGGCTGCGAGGCGCTCGTCGCGGAGGCGCGCGAGCGGCTCGGCGGCCTCGATGTGTGGGTCAACAACGCCGGCGCCGACGTGCTCACGGGGGAGGAGGCCGACTGGGACTGGGAGCGCAAGCTCGACCTGCTGCTCGCCGTCGACGTCAAGGGCACCATCGCCTGCTCCTACGCGGCCGGCGCCGTGATGCGCGAGCAGGCCGGCGGCGGCGCGATCGTGAACATGAGCTGGGACCACGTCACGAGCGGCATGGCCGGCGCCGATCCCGAGGTGTTCAGCGCTGTCAAGGGCGCCGTGCTCGCCTACAGCAAGAGCCTGGCGCGCGCGCTCGCCCCATCGGTGCGGGTCAACGTCGTCAGCCCCGGCTGGATCGAGACCGCGTTCGGGGAGCACGCCGACGCCGAGTTCCGGCGCTCGGTCGCCGAGTCGACGCCGCTGGGCCGCTGGGGGACGCCGGCCGACGTCGCCGCGGCGGCGCTCTACCTGGCGTCGCCGGCCTCGTCGTTCATCACCGGCCAGGCGATCAACATCAACGGCGGCCTTGTGATGTAGTCCGCGTCCAAGGAGGCGATCGTCCATGGCCACAGAGGAAAAGCTCAAGCCCTACTCCGACGAAGAGGTCGAGGCGAAGATCGTCGAGGACGGCCTCGACGGCTGGTATCTCGACGGGGGCTGGCTGAGGCGGAAGTACAGCACCGACGGGTGGCCGAGCACGCTGATGCTCGTCAACACCGTCGGCTATATCTGCGAGGCGGCGTGGCATCACGCCGACCTGGCGGTCACGTGGGGCAAGCTGTGGGTGAAGCTGACGACGCACTCGAGCGGCGGCATCACCGACAAGGACTTCGCCGTCGCGCGTCAGATCGAAGACGCCGTGCTCTGGCGTCCGAACGCCGACAGCCCGCTGGAGGGCACGCCGAACAAGTTCGTCTTCAGCAAGGGCTCGCGCTAGCGGGGAGCGTGTCCGAGCGGCTGCTGTTCGTGACCGGCAAGCTCGCCGCCCCCGCGCTGCGGGACACGCTGGGCCGCGCCGAGCTCCCGTTCGACTACGACGTCGCCGTGATGAAGATCACGGTGGCCGCGCTGATGACCACCGACTGGATCGCGCGCCGCCTCGACGTGCCCGAGGCGGTCACGCGCATCATGATCCCGGGGATGTGCGAGGGCGAGACCGACGTCCTGGGCGCGCGCTTCGGGGTCCCGGCCGAGAAGGGCCCCGCGGACCTCAAGGCGCTCCCGAGCTGGTTCGGGCAGGCCGACGCGCGCGCGGACTATGGAGAGCGCGACATCCGCGTGTTCGCGGAGATCAACCACGTCCCGCGCCTGGACCGCGACCAGATCTTCGCGGTCGCCGAGTACTACCGCGACGCCGGCGCGGACGTGATCGACCTCGGGCTCTCGCTCGGCCGCAACTGGCTCCGCGAGGGGCCGGGCGTGATCGCCCAGCTGCGCGCCGCCGGCTTCGAGCTGAGCATCGACACGCTCGATCCCGATGAGATCCTGATGGCCGACGAGGCCGGCGTGCAGTACGTGCTCAGCCTCAACGGCTCGAATCGGCATCTCGCTGAGCGCCTGTCGGCGACGCCGGTGCTGATCCCCGACACGCCCGACGACCTCGACAGCCTCGACGCGACGATCGCCCACCTCGAAGGGCTCGGCAAGCCGTACCTCGTCGACCCGATCATCGAGCCGATCGGCATGGGGTTCGCGGCGAGCCTCGGCCGCTACCTCGAAGTCCGCCGCCGCCATCCGGACGCGGAGATGTTCATGGGGATCGGCAACCTCACCGAGCTCACCGAAGCCGACACCACCGGGGTGAACGCGGTGCTCATCGGGTTCTGCCAGGAGCTCGGGATCCGCAACGTGCTCACGACCGAGGTCATCGAGTGGGCGCGCGGCGCCGTGCACGAGACCGTCCTCGCCGCGCAGCTCATGCACTTCGCGCACGCGCACCACACGCCGCCGAAGCACATCGACGGCCGGCTGCTCACGGTCAAGGACGAGGAGTTCCGCCCGTACGCGGAGGCCGAGCTGCGGGAGCAGCAGGAGCAGGTGACGGATCCGAACTACCGGATCTTCGTGGACGCCGACTGGATCTATGTCTTCAACGCCGATCGCTTCGTCAAGGGCACGGACTTCAACGAGATCTTCGGCCAGCTCGGGGTCGACGAGGCGACCCACGCCTTCTACCTGGGTAAGGAGCTGATGAAGGCCACGATCGCACGTGCCCTGCACAAGAACTACCGCCAGGAGTCCCCGCTCGATTGGGGTTACATGACGTTCGCCGAGCCGCGCCGCGAGCGCGTGCGGCTCACAGCGCAGCGCACGAGACGCGCCGCAGGGGAGGAAGCGTGAAGAAGATCCTGATCCAGCTCGACACCGACGAGCACCCGAGCACGTTCGACGCGATCGTCGCCCACGACGCCGACGTCGACGTGCTGCTCCGCTACGGGGGCATCGAGCCCGACGTGGTCAAGGGGCTCGTGCAGTCGGCGTTCTTCACCCGCGGCCCCAAGGACCTGGCGAATATGGCGATCTGGGTCGGCGGCTCCAGCGTGGGCGCCGGCGAGAAGGTGCTGGCCGCGGTCGAGGAGGCGTTCTTCGGCCCATTCCGC
>JBDTMF010000271.1:0-5145 GCA_039934455.1 Solirubrobacteraceae bacterium | reverse complement strand
GAGGAGGGCTGGCCGCACGGCGGCGTCGGCGCGAACCTCGCCGCCCTGATCCAGGAGCAGGCGTTCGACCACCTCGACGCGCCGATCGGGCGCGTCACCGGCGCCGACGTGCCGATGCCCTACTCCAAGCCGCTCGAGCAGATCGCCTACCCGCACGAGCCGCAGGTCGTCGAAGCCGTCGTGGCCACCTTCCGCGACCTCTGAGCTGCCGCTCAGGTCGGCGGCAGCCGCTGCCGATGCTGGGGTGAATGCGGTTCCCGGGCATACATGCGCGCGCATCACGGCTGCGTGAGAGCGTCATCGCCCGCCTGCTGCTGACCCTCGTGCTCGCGCTCGGCGCGGTCGGGACCTTCCAGTACTTCGTCGTCGGCGCCCGCGTCCAGCACGACCTCATCCGGGAGCACGCCGCCGTCCACGCCGCGGACACCCGGGCGCTCGAGCACCGCGCCGAGGCCGCCGCCGGCGACCGCTACTCCTCGCCGCTGAGCGAGGTCACGAACCTTCTCACCGCGCTCGCCGAACGCCCCGACACCGTCGACGTGGTGCTCGTCGACAAGGACGGCTCCGTGATCGCCTCGCCGATCGCCGGCCAGGTCGGCACCCACCGCAGCGACCCGCTGCTGCGCCAAGTCGCGCGGACGGGCCGGCCGGTCGCCGGCGTCCCCGAGAGCGGGAACCGGCACGTCTACATCGAGCCGCTGTCGCTGCTCGGCCGTAAGGTCGTCTTCGCGGAGTACCGCTCGAGCCACGCGCTCGAGTCGGGCGTCGCCGCGTTCCGCCGCGGGCTGGGCCTGTTCGTCCTGCTGAGCCTCCTGATCGCGCTGCCGCTCTTCTACGTGCTCGGCGGCCGCAGCGTGGGCGCGCTCTACCGCTCCGCCGTCCAGCGCGCGCGCCGCGACGGGCTCACCGACCTCGACAACCACCGCGCTTTCCAGGACGAGCTGGCGCGGGCTGTCGGCGCGTCCAGCCGCTACGGCACCACGATGACGCTCGCGCTGCTCGACATCGACGACTTCAAGTTCGAGAACGACCGCCACGGCCACCAGCACGGCGACCGGCTGCTGTGTGAGCTCTCGGCGCTGCTGCGGGAGAGCCGCGCGGGGGACCGCGCCTTCCGCCTCGGCGGTGACGAGTTCGCCCTCCTGCTCGCCCACACCGACGAGGCCGAGGCCGACGTCCCGCTCGCCCGCATCCGCACCGAGGTCGAGCGCCGCCTGTCGGGCGTGACGGCCAGCATCGGCTTCAGCGCCATCGCCCCGGAGGATCGCGAGCCGAGCACGCTCTGGGGGCGCGCCGACGCCGCGCTGCTCGAGGCCAAGCGGCGCGGCGGCAATGCGATCGTCGCCGCCGCCGAGGTCGCCGACAGCGTCCCGGTCGTCACGATCGAGAAGGTGCGCGCGGTCCGCGCGCTGATCGACGGGGGCGACGTCGACGTCGAGTTCCAGCCGATCTGGGACCTCAGCGGCACGCGCGTGCTCGGGTACGAGGCGCTGGCGCGCCCGCGCTCGAGCGAGCTCTCCGGGCCGGGCGAGGCGTTCGAGATCGCCGACTCGATCGGCCGCGGCCACGAGCTCGACGCGGTCTGCCGGCGCGCGACGCTGCGCCTCGCGGGCGAGCTGCCGAAGGGCGTCCTGCTGTTCCTCAACGTCTCCCCCCAGACCCTGGAGCACGACGCGCTCGCGGGCGACAGCCTCGTGCTCGCCGTGCGCGGCGCGGGCTTCGAGCCCCACCGGGTCGTGCTCGAGATCACCGAGCGCACCGACGCCCGCAAGGAGGTGCTCGTGCCCGAGGCCGCGCGGCTGCGCGCACTCGGCTTCCAGCTCGCGCTCGACGACGTCGGCGCCGGCAACGCGGGCCTCGAGATGCTGCGCGCGCTCCCCGTCGACTTCATCAAGATCGACCGCGCCATCGTGACATCCGCGGTCGAGGACCGCGGCGCGCGCGCCGTGCTGCTCGCGATCATGGCCTTCGCACGCGAGAGCGGCTCGTTCGTCATCGCCGAGGGGATCGAGACCGAGGCGATGCTCGAGCTCGCGCGCGACCCCAACCCCAGCGGCGAGGCGCGCGCGATCGGCGCCCAGGGCGCCCAGGGCTACCTGCTCGGCCGGCCCGCGCCCGTGCCGGCGGAGGCGCCGAGCTACTCCACCACGCTGGCGACACTCTCCGAGCTGACCACGGCCCGCGAGCGCCGGCGCATCGCGGCGGCGCTCCGGGGCGGCGACGAGCTCTACCGCGTGCTGCTGCGAACGGTCCCCGACATGGTGGTCGCGCTCTTCGACCGCGACATGCGCTGCCAGGTGATCGACGGCGGGATCGACCGGATCGGCGAGTGGCGCGCGATCCTCGAGGGTCGCACGGTGCTCGAGGCGCTGGGTGAAGAGGGCGGCGGCGAGCAGATGGACGCGCTGCTGCGCCCGGTGCTCGGCGGCGAGTCGAGCATGTTCGAGTGGGTCGGGCGGCTCGGGGGCTCGCGCCTGCTGGTGCAGGCCGTCGCCGTGCGCGACGAGCGGGCGGGCGTGATCGGCGTGATGGCCGTGTGCCGCGATCTCACGCCGCACCCGGAGGCCGGCGGCCCGCAGCGCTCCGCGCGGCCGCTTCCGACCGGCTCGCCCGCGCCTTCGCGCTGAAGCGGCATCCGCCCCGGTGGCGGGGTACGCTGCCGGGCATGGCCGACGTCGCGATGCCCCGCCTGTCCGACTCCATGGAGGAGGGCACGATCCTCAAGTGGCTGAAGTCCGACGGAGACGAGGTCAAGCACGGCGAGGAGCTCGTGGAGATCGAGACCGACAAGGCCAACATGACCTACGAGGCCGACTCCGACGGCGTGCTCAGCATCGTCGCCAAGGAGGGGGACACGCTCCCCGTCGGCGAGACGATCGCGCGGCTCGGGGACGGGTCGGAGGGCGGCGAACCCGAGGAGCCCGCAGCCGAGGAGGAGCCGCCCGCAGAGGACGACGAGCCCGAAGAGGACGGGGAGTCCGAGGAGGACGAGCAGCCCGAAGAGGAACCGGCCGCCGAGGAGGAGGAGCCCTCCGGCAACGGCAAGCCCTCCGAGACCCCGGAGCCAGCGCCCGCAGAGGCACAGGGGTCCTCGGGCAACGGCGACGGGGATGGCGATGGGCGGATCAAGGCCTCGCCGGTCGCCAAGCGGATGGCGCGCGAGATGGGCGTCGAGCTCGAGCAGCTCAAGGGCACGGGCCCGGGCGGGCGGATCGTGAAGGCCGACGTCGAGGCCGCCGCCGAGGGTGGCGGGACGACGACCGCCGAGGCGGAGGCGCCGGCGAAGGCCGAGCAGGCGCCGGTCGCCGCGGAGGCGCCCCAGGAGGAGAAGAAGGACGTCCCGCCCCCGGTCGCCGCCCCCGAGAAGGACGGCAAGAGCGGCCGCGGCGACGTCGACCACCGGGACCTCACGCGCCTGCAGCAGACGGTCGCCCGGCGGATGGCCGAGTCCAAGGCCACCGCGCCCGACTTCGTGCTCAATGTCGAGGTCGACATGGAGGAGGCCGTCGAGCTCCGCAAGCAGCTCAAGGCCGCGTCCGGCGAGCAGCCCGCGCCGTCGTTCAACGACTTCGTGATCAAGGCGAGCGCGCTCGCGCTGCGCGACTTCCCGCGCGCCAACGGCGCCTACCGCGACGGCAGGTTCGAGCTCTACTCGCGCGTCAACGTCGGCGTCGCGGTCGCGGGCCAGGACGCGCTCGTGGTGCCGACCGTGTTCGACGCCGACTCCAAGTCGCTCGGCCAGATCGCCCGCGAGTCGCGCACGGTCGCGCAGCGCGTCCGCGCCGGCGCGATCACGCCGCCGGAGCTGTCGAGCGGCACGTTCACCGTCTCCAACCTCGGCATGTTCGGAATCAAGCGCTTCGTCGCCGTGATCAACCCGCCGCAGGCCGCGATCCTCGCGGTCGGCGCGCTCGAGCCGCGGCCGGTGGTGCGCGACGGCGAGGTCGTCGTGCGCTCGATCATGGAGCTCACGCTCTCCTGCGACCACCGCATTCTCTACGGCGCCGACGCCGCGGAGTTCCTCGCGAAGATCCGCGAGTACCTCGAGCAGCCGCTCAGGCTCGCGCTGTAGTCAGCTTGCGGTCGAGCGCGACGATGCGCAACTCGCTCGTGTGGTGGCCGGCCGCGCTCTCGAGCCAGCACTCCTCCGGCCCGGGCAGCATCTCCGTGAACTCGACCGGCGCGGCCGGCGCCCGCTCGCGCGCCGGCGCGACGAAGCGGGTGAGCGTGCGGCGGAGCGAGGGGCTCTCGAAGTCGACATAGCGGGGCTTGCGCTCGAGCGGCGAGCGGGCGAAGACGCGGCGAGGGACGCCGCGCTCGCGGGCCCAGGCGGCGAGGTCGTCTGGCGCGTCCGGCACCTCGGCGGCGGACGCTGACCAGGTCGCGCGGCGCACCACGAGCTTGCCGATCTGCGCGCGGCCGGCGCCGTCGCCGGCCGGGTCGAAGCTGCGCAGCGCGGCGACGAAGATCGGCAGAGAGAGGAACTGCGCGAGCGGGAGCCGGAAGGTCCCCGCCCGGTCCGCCACGTGCCCGTCGTCGACGACGACGTCCGCGAGCGCGACGCGGCGGGCGCCGGCGGGCGCCGGCTCGTCCCCGGCCATCACGAGCACGTCGCCCTCGGGGTACAGCGGCCAGCTGCGCGCGGTCATCGGGACCGCCCCGTGGCGGGGCGGGGAGAGGTGGACGCCCGGCCCGGTCTCGGCGCCGATGCGGCGCAGCATCGCGGCCGGATCGGGATGGCGAAGGCCGAACAGCCCCTGCGCGAGCGGGTTGTCGCCGCCGTGGAAGTCACCGAGCACGACGAGGAAATCGCCGCGCGCCACGGCGTCGACGCTCGCCGCGGCGATCTGGAGGTCGGCCGAGTGGTAGCCGGAGCCGTGCCACGCTCCCGTCCAGTCGGCGAAGGCGTCGCCGGCCGCCCAGCGCTGCCGCAGCTCGCTCTGCTCGTCGCCCATCTGGTCCCAGAGCCCGAAGCCCCCGCCCATCAGCTCGCCGAGCAGCGGCGCAAGCGGGCCCGAGCGCCCGTGCGCGATCTGCCCCAGCAGCGCGGCGCCGCGGTCGAACACGCGGCCGCACCACCAGCGCGAGGCGCGCCGCACGACCGGCAGCGATGCCCGGAGCTCGTCGAGCATCGCCGGCCCGAGC
>JBDTMF010000270.1:0-5256 GCA_039934455.1 Solirubrobacteraceae bacterium | reverse complement strand
AGCGCTCGGGCGGCGACACCAGTGTCGCTTGGCACGGCGGAACCGTTCGCGGTTCTGGCTGGCTCGACGGTTACGAACACAGGTCCCTCCGTGGTCAATGGGGATCTTGGGTTGAGTCCGGGCACGGCGGTGACGGGCTTTCCGCCGGGGACGGTCAACGGCTCGCAGCACGTCACCGACGCCGTCGCGGCCCAGGCTCAAATCGACCTGACCACCGCCTATAACGATGCCGCCGGACAAGCCCCGACGGGCGCGGTGTCCGCGGACCTCGGCGGTCAACGGCTGGCGCCCGGCGTTTACAGGTCCGCGTCGTCGCTGGGGCTGACGGGTGCGCTCACGCTCGACGCCCAGGGTGACCCGAATGCGGTCTTCATCTTCCAGGCCGGCTCGACGCTGACCACGGCTTCGGCCAGCAGCGTGAACCTTGTCAACGGCGCCCAGGCCTGCAACGTCTTCTGGCAGGTCGGCAGTTCCGCGACGCTCGGGACGGCCTCCACGTTCAGGGGGTCGATCCTGGCGTTGACATCGATCACGGCGACGACCGGCGCGACGGTGGACGGCCGGCTGCTGGCGCGCAACGCGGCAGTCACGTTGGACACCAACACGATCACACGATCGCGCTGCGCGACCCCGAGCTCGACCCCGGGCGCAGACCGGACGCCGCCACGTGTGCGCCTCACGATCCCCCGGCGCTGTGTGAGCCGTGGCTTCACGGCTCGGGTCAGGGTCAGCGACGCGTCGGGGATCCGCAGGGTCGATGTCTTCCTGGACGGCAGGCGGATCAGGCGGACGACCCGCACGCGGTTCTCGGTCCGGATCAGCGCCGGACGGTTGCGCGCCGCTCGCCACACCATCCGGGTGGTGACCACGGACCGCGCGGGCAACCGCAGGACCGCCAGGCGGAGCTTCACACGATGCGCTGCCGCAGTCCCGCGCTTCACAGGCTGAACCGGACCGTCGCAATGGGCCCGGGTCACGCCAGGGCGCGTCTCGGGCTCTGCGGCTGCGTGCTGGTCGTGGCGCTCGTCGTGGCGGCACCGGCGCGCGCCGAGCCTCAGCCTGAGCCGGCCGGAAGCGTGCGCGTGTCTGACGAGGCGACCCTGACGTCCTGGGCTCACGCGGAGCACGCCGCGCCGATCCGGCGGATGCCAACACGGACCTCGCGCCGGATCGCGCGGCTGCGCTATCTCACTGAAGACGGGTTCCCAGAGGTCTACCTTGTCCTGCACTCCTACACCGACCGGGACCAGCGCACCTGGCTGCAGGTTCGCATCCCGATGCGCCCCAACGGACGCACCGGATGGGTCACGGACACCGCGCTCGGCCCCCTCCATCTCGTACGCACTCGCCTCGTCGTGGACCGCCGGCAGCTCCGCGCCACCCTCTACGACTCCGGCCGGCGAATCTGGCAGGCCCCGATCGGAGTCGGGAAGCCGAGCACCCCCACACCGGCGGGCCGTTTCTGGATCCGCGAACGGATCACGGTCCCGGACCCGAGCGGAACCTACGGTCCCCAGGCGTTTGGCACCAGCGCCTACTCCAGCCTCGCCGGCTGGCCCGGCGGCGGAGTCGTCGGCATCCACGGCACCAACCAGCCCGAACTGATCCCCGGCCGACCCTCCCACGGCTGCATCCGCGTCCCGAACCGCTCAATCAACCGGCTCGCCCGCCTCATGCACATCGGAACGCCGATCTGGATCCACTAACAACCCGCGCCGTCCGCTCCGGCTCCGGCGCGCATTCGACGATCCGTTACCGCGGCGTCGGCGTGGACACCCGGAGTCTTGTGCGAGACGATGGGATCCGCCCTCGACGGTCTTCCAACATGCGTCCCCGAGGGCAGGTGACCACAGCACCCAGCGAACACGAGCGAGAGCCTCGGAGCCTCCAGGCAAGCCACAGAACGCGCCCGTGAGTTGTCCGAACGTGAGTAGCGGCACGAGGCGCCGATCGCCCGCCTGGCTCAGAAGCCGGAGCCCGCGAGGATGTCGTGGCCGACCTGCGCGATCGGCTCGGGGCCGCCGAGCTCGAGCTCGAGGATCTCCGCGCGGTCCGTGATGCGCTGACCCCGCCCGAGCTTCCCGAGCGGCCGGGCGTCGAGCTCGTCGCGGCGTGCCTGCCCGCCGCCGAGCGCGTCAGCAGCGACTTCTACCTCGTCGCCGAAGGACCACAGGACGCCACCATCCTCGTCGTCGGTGACGTGGTGGGGCACGGTCTGGCCGCGGCGCGGCGCGCGGCCTTCACTCGAACCACCTTCGCGGCAACGGCGCCGTACTCGGACGACCCCTGTTGGCTGCTCAGTTGGGCCAACGTCGCGCTCACCGAGCGTGTCAGCCCAACTGGCGATTACGTCACCGCCGCGTGCGTCACGTATCTCCCGCGGGAGCACAGGGTTGCGGTGGGCCTACGCCGGCCATCCCCCGGCGCTGTGGCTCGACAATCCGCGAGAGCTCGCCGCGCGCAAGCAGGGATCGCGGCTCGGGCTCGGCCCGAACCCGGGTATAGGCGGGCGTTTGATGGGCGCCGACGGAGGGCGACCGCGGTCACGCCGAACGTAGGCGGCGGCCCCTGGCCGGCCTGAGCGACAGGTGAGGCCTGGTCCGGGAGGCAGTGCTCGACCGCGTCGTCACCCCTCGCCCAACTGCTCCGCTACGCCCTCAAGAATGACCACGTCGGGTAGCCGGTCAAGCTCGCCTTGGGTTAGGACTCACCAGGCCGAAGGGTGCTTGACTCGGCCTCTGCGCATCAGGCCGAAGGAACGCCATGCGCTGGACCGCCGGACTGCTCGCTGTCGCGGCCCTTGCCGTCGCTGCGCCCACCGCCGGCGCCGCGCCGCTCGTGTCCGAGCAGTTCACCTGCGGCGGCGTTCTGACCACGCTCGTGCACCCACCGGGGAAGACCGCCCTGATCGGCGAGCAACGCTACGTCGTGAGGAGCTTCTCCTTCACGCCTGGCGGCGGCGCCTCCGAGACCGCCACCTTCGGCAACAAGACAGGCCTCTCCGGCCCGTTGACCTGTAGTCAGGCGGTCCCCGAGGGCACCTTCACGGTCGTGCTGCTGCCGGTGGCCGCCGCGCGACTGACCGGAGCGTGCGTGCGGTCGCGACCGCGGCCGCACGCCGATCCCTTTCCGGCGTGCGGCGCGGGCCCCAGCCCAGTTGGGGCCCGACGGTGCGACTCGGCTCAGTGGCCGGACCTGCGCAGCTGGCCGCGCAGCGCGCCCTGCGGATACATGCCGTTGTGGACGTTGACGTAGTAGTTCGACGGATCCGCGCGGATCTCGTCGATCTGGTCCTGCGTCGTGGGGACGCAGCCGCGGCGGACCTTCTTGTCCGAAGCGCTGGTGAAGAGGGGCACGACGACCGGGCCGGCCGTGTTGGAGTCGCCCTCGTGGATGTGGCCGGCTGTCGGGGCGTCGATCCGCTTCGTCACGATCGTGAAGCAGACGCGATCGCGCTTGGAGTCCGTGCGGATCGTGGCGTGACCTTTGCCGTCCGGGTCGCCGGGGCCGGGGATCTCGTTGGCGCCCTTCAGCTTCGTGGTGAACGTCTTCTTGCCCTTGTGCTTGCCCTTGTCGGCGGCGGAACCAACCGGAGCGAGCAGCGCTGCGGCCAGGACGGCCAAGGCTGCGGTGATGATGAATTTTCTCATGTAGACGGTAACCCGGACAGGCGCTAGAAGTTGGCAGCTTAGCCCGGGATGGCGTCGACACGCCCGGCGACGGCCAACGCCGTGCCTGCGTTGATGTCGACGGCCGCCGCGCGACCGCGCCCTCCACCGCGGCCCCACCCCGACACCGCGCGCCAGCACCACGCCCGCGCCCTCGCCCTCGCAGCCGCGGGGATGCGAGCGTGGCCCGGCCGAGCCGCAGACGCCCGGTCCGGCCCAAGTCCGAGAGCGCGGACCGCACGCGCTCGGACTCGCGCATTCGCCGGGCGAACTGCGGGAACCGGCCGCCCTTCAAGCGAGACGACCGCAGATCGTCCGCAGCGATAGCCGCGGCGGAGCCGGCTGAACTCTGAGCTACTCGACCGGCGACGGGGTGAAGTCGGTTGGGACGGTGGGCAGCACTTGCCGCCTACGCCGCGTTTTCACCTACATCGGTGGGGAAGCAGCACGCTCGATCCGACCGCTGCTTCCGCCTGCACTCAGCAGCGCATGCGTCGGGCTCCCCGCTTCCGCATTGCGCGACGCGGGGCGGCGCGCGCCGGACCAGCCTCCCAGTGCCGGTTCTGCCTCGGAGCAGCACTCGGTTGCAGCCGCACGTCGGGCGGTATACGGTCGGCGCAAGCTGCCCACTCGGGGCAAGCCGCCTAGTCGGGAGGTCGTCGTGACCGTCCTCAAGAACTCAGCATGGCCGTGGCTCATGCTTGCCGCCTTGCTTGTCGTCGTTGGCCTGGTCGTCGTCGACGGCGCGGCCGGGAGCATCATCCTCGCTTGCGGCTTCATCGCCCTCTTCGGCGCGGGCATCAAGTTGATCAGCAGGAACGACCCAACGCCTCCGGAGGAGCGCCGCGTGCCTGTCGGTCGCGACCTGCCGCGGCCAGGCGACCGTTCGGGCATCTGACCGCTCCTTTCGCGCGAAATGGAGCACTCGGCCTTGCAGTGCCGGATCCGCCTCTCTCGCGTTGACCCGCGGCGCGACGATCGCCACACCCGGTCGTGACGCGCGCCGGCGCGCATCCGCGCTACCCCAGGCGCCGGACTCTGCTCCATTAGTCCGTTTTTTAGTGGGGAGAATAGGTTCGACTCGTTGGACACCCCTGCAAATCGGCACGTTTTCTCACGGCTGTCCCCTTAATGTCCCCCGAAGATGACCCGAAGCAGTCGCGTCTGTCCCCTTAAGCGGCGTCATCGAGGCGCCGGTGCCGCGAGTCCGTGTCCAAACGCGTCGCTCAGCATCGGCGCCGCCGAGTTCGACCGATGATCGTTGGCCCAGTCGCGGGCGTCGTTTCGGCTATGTGAGCGCAAGATCCTCGCGGCATCTTCCTCGGTGAACCGGCGGACCCGCTCGCAATCCTGGCCTGTCGTCAACCTTGAGGGCGATCGTCTGTCCGAGACCTGCCAATACTCCTGTGGGCTCATGGGGTCCGTCCTCATCCGGCTCGCGCCGCACCTCGACTCATCGCCGGTGCGGGTCTACGCAGTAAGCCCGCCGACGGAGTCGAGCGCGCAACGAAGTTCGCGGGCAGCGCCTGCGAACGTCGCTGATCGTGGCGATCGCTCTCACGCGGGCTCGTCGAGAGCCGCAAACCGA
>JBDTMF010000269.1:0-5267 GCA_039934455.1 Solirubrobacteraceae bacterium | reverse complement strand
GCAGCGGGTGCTCACGCCGGCGCTGGCGCGGCTGCGGCGCGTGGGCCGCTCGGTGTGGGCGCTGCGCGGGCTGGACCTCGCGGTCGAGCCGGGAGAGGGCGTCGCGCTGGTCGGGCCGAGCGGCTCGGGGAAGACGACGCTGCTGCGCCTGCTCGCCGGCGTCCTGCCGGCGGACGCGGGCGTGCTCGAGGTGAGCGGCCGCGTGGGCGCGCTGCTCGCCACCGACGCGGGCCTGATCGGCGTCCTGACGGGGCGCGAGAACGCGGAGCTGCTCGGCGTGCTCGCCGGCCTCGGCGTCGCCGAGGCGCGGGCGGCGCTCGGGCGCGTGCAGGAGCTGAGCGGGCTCGCGGACGCCTTCGACCTCCCGGTCTCGAGCTACTCGCAGGGCATGCGCGCGCGGCTCGGCTTCGCGACGGCGGCGCAGCGCGACATCGACCTGTTGCTGCTCGACGAGGTCGACGAGGCGCTCGACCACGAGTTCCGGGCGGTCGTGGCCGAGCGGGCGGAGGCGATCCGCGCCCGCGGCGGCATCGTGGTCGCGGCCGGTCACGACCACGCCACGCTCGCGTCACTGTGCGAACGTGCCGTCCGCCTGGCGGACGGCGCGGTCGTGGCGGACGGCGCGTTCGGCGACGTGGTCGACGGGTACGCGCCGCGGTGCGTCTAGGAGCCCAGGGGCCAGGCTCGGACTGCATCCACAGCGCGTCCTCGAACAGCAGTTGGCGCGCGGCCTCCAGATCGCGTGAGAGCGGCGGTGGGCCCGGCGCGACCATGGGGCAGCATGACGGCGCGAAAGACGGCCCGGATCGCGATTGCCGTCGCACCCGAGCCCTGGTATGGATCGTTCGTGCACTTGCAAGCGCCCGTGCGAGACGGTGCCGAGCCGGCGGCGCTCGAGGCATCGCCGCGGATCACGTTCGCGCCCGCCGTGGCGCAGATGCTCGCGCTGCAACGGACGGTCGGCAACCGCGCCGTCGCGCAGATGCTCGCGCGGCAGGCGGTCGAGGCTCCGGAGGCGCCGGCGGCCGATGCTGTCCGACCGGAGCTGCGCCAGGGGGCGAAGGACGAGAACTACGGCTACACCCCGCATCGCGGGCACGCCGACGAGCCGACGAGGATCACCGATCCCACCGGCGGCGGGGACGTCGAGCTGCTGCAGCTCAAGCTCAACTGGCACCTCAGCGCCATGCGCCGGCGCGGGCTGATCGTCGACGGCGACTTCGGGGGCGCGACGGCGAAGGGCGTGATCGCCTTCAAGCGCTTCCACAAGATGAAGCCCGCCAACGCCGTCGTCGACGCGGCAACGTGGGCCGCGCTCGACGCGGGTCCCGCAGCCGTGGCGCCGACGGGGCTCAGCGCGAAGGGGCCGCGGCCCGAGTACGACCGCATCACGGAGGACGGCCTGCTCCAGATCACGCTCGCGGTCGGCTTCGACGAGCACGGGCTCACTCCGGCCGAGCATCACGAGCTGCGTCGCGGGCTCGAGGAGGTGCGCGGCTTCCACCTCGATCCCGACCGCGCCGCCGAGCTGCACGAGGAGGCGGGCCGGCCGCCGCCCGCCGCGGGCGGCGAGCTGTGGGTCAAGGAGAACCTGGCGACCTCGCTCGGCCAGCCGGTCCATTGTGTCCTGCGGCTGATCGGGCCGGCCGCGGCGGGAGAGGAGGGCACCGCGAGCGCGGCCGCGGCGGCGCTCGCGCTCGACGAGAGCGAGGTGTTCGAGTACGGAGGGCACGCGCGCTACGGCACCGGGCCGGACTTCGACCGCAACTACACGATCACGGTGCACTGGGATGAGGTGCCGGCCCGCCTGCGCGGCGAGCACACCGGCGACGAGGACATGACCTCCGACCGCTTCATGCAGGCGTTCAAGGTCGGCGACAACCGCAACGGCATCAAGACCTTCGACCGCATGCGCGCTGCCGGCCAGCTCACCTTCGCCGGCCACCCGGAGGGCAATCTCGGCATCAATCCCGCGCCGGTCACGCACCCGGACACGCTCGGCAACCACCTGATCGGCCTGGCCACCAAGGACCAGCCGCTGCGGCTCTCGCCCTCCGTGAGCGATGACCACTACCGCCTCTGGCTCTTCAACGGCTGCGTGACCAAGGAGTACATGAAGGCGCTGCGCGACTCGGGCAACGCCCAGATGAGCAGGAAGCAGCTCGACGTCACGACGAACGTCGTGCCGCCCTACGTGATCACCCTCGCCGAGGGCATGCTCGCCTACCTCAACGGCGTCCTGGCCCAGGAAGGGGCCCGCGCCCTCGTCGATCGCATGGAGAACGCGCACCCGATGGAGGACGATCGCTACGGCAGCGACGGGTTCGAGGACAACGGGCCCGGCCTGCGCAAGGCACCGTGAATACAGTCCAGCTCGCGTGATCGAGCTGACCGGCACCGGGCTTTCCCCGGAGGACATCGTCGCTGTCGCCCGCGGCGACGGGCCCGTCACGCTCGCGCCCGAGGCGCGCCGGGCGATGGAGGCGAGCGCGGCGGTGGTGCAGCGGCTGGCCGATCGCGAGGAGCCGGCCTACGGCGTCTCGACCGGCTTCGGCTCGCTCGCCAACGTCTCGATCCCGGTCGAGCGGCGCGAGCAGCTCCAGCGCGCGCTCGTGCGCTCCCACGCCGCCGGGATGGGTCCGCCGATCGAGACCGAGGTGGTGCGGGCGATGATGCTGCTGCGCGCGCGGACGCTCGCGATGGGCTGCTCCGGCGCGCGGCCGCTCCTCGCCGAGACGCTGCTCGCGCTGCTCAATGCCGGGATCACCCCCGTCGTGCCCGAGTACGGCTCACTCGGCGCGAGCGGGGACCTCGCGCCGCTGGCCCACTGTGCGCTGGTGCTGATCGGCGAGGGCGAGGTCGCCGACCCGGGAGGCTCTCCGGTGCCGGCGGCGCAGGCGATGGACGAGGCCGGCATCGAGCCGGTCACGCTGATCGCCAAGGAGGGCCTCGCGCTCATCAACGGCACGGACGGCATGCTGGGCATGCTCGTGCTCGCCGTCCACGACCTCTGGCGGCTGCTGCGAGCGGCCGACATCACGGCGGCGATGTCGGTCGAGGCGCTGCTCGGCACCGACCGCGCCTTCGCCGCCGACCTGATCGCGCTGCGCCCGCACGACGGCCAGGCCGCCAGCGCCGAGAACCTGCGCCGCGTACTGGCCGGCTCGCCGATCGTCGCCAGCCACCGCTACGGCGACGACCGCGTCCAGGACGCCTACTCGCTGCGCTGCGCGCCGCAGGTCAACGGCGCCGCGCGGGACGCGCTCGCGCACGCCGAGCGGGTCGCCGCCGCCGAGCTCGTCTCGGCGATCGACAACCCGATGGTGCTGCCCGACGGGCGCGTCGAGTCGTGCGGCAACTTCCACGGCGCCCCGCTCTCCTTCGCCTGCGACTTCCTCGCGATCGCGATCGCCGAGGTCGGCGCGATCGCCGAGCGCCGCACCGACCGGCTGCTCGACGCGACGCGCTCGCAGGGGCTGCCGCCGTTCCTGACCCGCGAGCCGGGCGTCAACTCGGGCCTCATGATCGCCCAGTACACGCAGGCCGCGCTGGTGGCCGAGAACCGGCGGCTCGCCTCGCCCGCGAGCGTCGGCTCGCTGCCGACGAGCGCGATGCAGGAGGACCACGTCTCGATGGGCTGGGCTGCCGCTCGCAAGCTGCGCACCTCGCTGGGGAACCTCGCGCGCATCCTCGCGGTGGAGCTGACCTGCGCCGCGCACGGGCTCGACCTGCGCGCGCCGTTGAAACCGGGTCCCGGCGGCGCCGCGGCTTTGACAGCCGTGCGGGCGCGGATCGACGGGCCGAGCGCCGACCGCCGGCTCGCGCCCGACCTCGCCGCGGCCGAGGAGCTGGTCGCGACCGGCACGGTGCAGGACGCGGTCGAGGCGGCCGTGGGGGCGATGGCGTGAAGGGCAGCCGCGAGGTCCGCGCGCCGCACGGCACCGAGCTGTCCTGCAAGGGCTGGCCGCAGGAGGCCGTGCTGCGAATGCTGATGAACAACCTCGACCCCGACGTCGCCGAGAACCCCGACGATCTCGTCGTCTACGGCGGCACCGGCCGCGCCGCGCGCTCGTGGGAGGCCTTCGACGCGATCGTCGCCTCGCTGCGCGACCTCGAGGGCGACGAGACGCTGCTCGTCCAGTCGGGCAAGCCGGTTGGCGTGATGCGCACGCACGAGTGGGCGCCCCGCGTGCTGATCGCCAACTCCAACCTCGTGCCCGAGTGGGCGACGTGGGACGAGTTCCGCCGCCTCGAGGACCTGGGACTGACGATGTACGGGCAGATGACCGCGGGCTCGTGGATCTACATCGGGACCCAGGGGATCGTGCAGGGCACCTACGAGTGCTTCGCGGAGATCGCGCGCCGCAACCACGGGGGCTCGCTGGCCGGCACGGTCACGCTCACCGCGGGGCTCGGCGGAATGGGTGGCGCCCAGCCGCTCGCGGTGACCATGAACGACGGCGTGGTGCTGTGCGTCGAGGTCGACCCGCACCGCATCCAGCGGCGGCTGGAGACGCGCTACCTCGACGAGCAGGCCGGCGACCTCGACGACGCGGTCGCGCGCTGCCGTGCCGCCGCCGCCGACGGTCGCGCGCTCAGCGTGGGGCTGGAGGGCAACGCCGCCGAGGTGTTCGGCTCGCTGCTCGAGTCCGGCTTCGAGGCCGACATCGTCACCGACCAGACCAGCGCGCACGACCCGCTCGGCGGCTACGTCCCGGACCGCATGACGCTGGGGGAGGCCGAGCGGATGCGGGCCGAGGACCCCGACGAGTACATACGCCGCGCGCGCGCCGCGATGGCCGCCCACTGCGCCGCCATGGTCGGCTTCTCCGACCGCGGCGCTGAGGTCTTCGACTACGGCAACTCGCTGCGCGCGGAGGCGAAGCTCGGCGGCTTCGAGCGCGCGTTCGACTACCCCGGCTTCGTGCCCGCCTACGTACGGCCGCTGTTCTGCGAGGGCAAGGGGCCGTTCCGCTGGGTCGCGCTGTCGGGCGACCCCGCCGACATCCACGCGACCGACCGCGCCGTGCTCGAGGAGTTCCCCGACGACGAGCGCCTCGGCCGCTGGATCCGCTCGGCCGCCGAGCGCATCGCGTTCCAGGGCCTGCCGGCCCGCATCTGCTGGCTCGGCTACGGCGAGCGCGCGCGGCTCGGGCTGCGCTTCAACGCGATGGTGCGCTCGGGCGAGCTCTCGGCGCCGATCGTGATCGGCCGCGACCACCTCGACTCCGGCTCGGTCGCCTCGCCCTACCGCGAGACCGAGGGGA
>JBDTMF010000268.1:0-5388 GCA_039934455.1 Solirubrobacteraceae bacterium | reverse complement strand
CAGATGCTGATGCGCTTCGGGCGCTTGAAGGTGCGGCACTTCTCGTGCTTGAGCTGGCGCGCGGCTTAGGCCGAGTTCACGACGAGCAGCTCCGCACCTTCGACCCCGGCCTTGTTGACCGCCGGGTTGGCGGGCGCCACGCTCGTGCGCTCCGCGGGCAGCGGGCCGAGCAGCTCGAGGTCGCCCCCCTGCATCCAGGCGGCCTCCTCGTCCGGGCCGCCCAGCACCACGGGCATGCGGTCGTGGACTGGGGCGCAGACCGCGTTGGCGGTCGTGGTGAGGATCGTCGCCGAGGGCACCCACTCGCCGTCGATCTTGGCGACGTCGCACAGCCCGGCGAACGCGAACAGCTCGCCGCCGTCGGCGCGGTAGTGGAACGGCACGCGCGGCCCGCCCTTCTTCTCGGGTTTCAGCCATTCGTACCAGCCGTCCGCGATCACGAGGCAGCGCCGCTCCGGGCGCTCGAGCAGGCGCGAGAAGACCTTCTTGCTCGCCACCGTCTCCGAGCGGGCGTTGATCAGCAGCGGGCCCTGCCCCACCGCCTTGGACCACGACGGCACGAGCCCCCAGCGCACCGCGCGCGGGCCCTTGTGGGTCACGACGAGGATGTTCTCCGTCGGGCAGACGTTGAAGCGGCCGAGCGTGGCCGGCTCGAGCGCGACCTCGCCGAGCTGGAAGCGCTCGTCGACGAGCCGCGGCCCGACCTGGGTGAGTGTGTAGCGCCCGCACATGGCGCCACTGAGATTAGGCGGGCGGCAGGCGCGCGGCCGCGGGCGGGATCGGGTCGAGCGGCGCCAAGCGGCTGCCGTCCAGCCTGAAGCGCACCTTGACCGTGCCGTCGCTGGGGCAGCAGGCCTTGTCGCCGGCGGCGAAGCGCGTGTAGGCGAGCGTGATCTGCCCGCCCTTCTGGCCCGCGACCTTGAGCCGCAGGCTCGGCGAGGCCGAGTCGGTCCCGATGTACTGCTCGCGCACGAAGAAGAAGGCGCGCCGGCCGCGCACGCCGGTGGAGGAGGCCTTGGGCCGCCCGATCAGCACGCGCAGGGACTGGCGCGGGTCGTAGGTCGAGGTCGCCACCGGCTCGAAGCCCTGGCTGCGCATCTGGTCGATCGCCGCGTTGCGCGACGCCTTCTGGGCGTTCGTGAGCGGCAGCGCCGGCGCGCCCTTGGCCGTGCGCCGCTTGGCGGCGGCGGTGGGCGTCGCGGTCGCGGTGGGCGCGAAGCTCTGCTTCGCCGCCGACCTGCCGTTGTCGCGGGTCACGGTCAGCACGACCGCGACGCCGACGCCGAGCAGCCCGAGCGTCGCCACGAGCACGATCACGCGCGCCACCTGCCCCTTGGCGCCGCGCTGCGGCGGGGGCCGCCGCCGCGGGGCGACCGGACGGCGCGCGCCGGCGCGCCGGCTCTCGCCCGCCGGGTGCTCCTCGGCTGCCTCCACCCCGTCGTTCATTCGATCGCCCGATGCTCCACGAGCGACCGGACGACGTCAACCGCCTTTAGAAGAACGTCTCGTAGATCAGGAAGGCGTTGAGGCCGATGATCAGCGTCGCCACGAGGCCGGCCATGGCGGTGGTGAAGGGCCGGTTCACGAGCGAGCCCATGAGGTCCTTGCGGCGCGTGAGCAGGATCATCGGCACGAGCGCGAACGGGATGCCGAACGAGAGCACGACCTGCGAGGCCACCAGTGTATCGGTCGCGTCGAGCCCGATCGCGAGCACGACCAGCGCGGGGATCATCGTGATCGCCCGGCGCAGGAACAGCGGGATGCGGAAGTTGATGAAGCCCTGCATGACGACCTGGCCGGCGTAGGTGCCGACGCTCGAGCTCGAGAGGCCGGAGGCGAGCAGCGCGACCGCGAAGGCGAGCGCGGCGCCGCCGCCCAGCAGGTGATTGAGGCCCGCGTGGGCGCCCTCGATCGAGTCGATGTTCGTCTTGCCCGCCGTGTGGAACAGCTCCGCGGCGACCACGAGCATGGCCAGGTTGATGATCCCGGCGAGGCCCATGGCGATCATCACGTCGACGCGCTGGAAGCGCATGAGCTCGCGCTTCTCGTCGTCGTTCTCGGGCTTGATGCGGCTCTGCGTGAGGGCGGAGTGCAGGTAGATGACGTGCGGCATGACGGTCGCGCCGAGGATGCCGACGGCGATCAGGATCGAGTTCGTGCCCTGGAAGCCGGGAATGAGGCCGCCGGCGAAGGCGCCGGCGTCGACGCTGACGTGCGACAGGTCGTAGGCGAAGCCGAGCAGCACGATCCCGAGCAGCGCGGCGATCGCGAGCTCGAAGCGGCGGTATCCGCGCGTCTGCAGCCCGAGGATCCCGAAGGCGACCACGGCGGTCATGAGCCCGGCGGCGAAGGGCGGGACGCCGAACAGCAGGTTGAGCGCGATCGCCGCGCCGACGAACTCGGCCAGGTCGGTGGCGATCGCGATGATCTCGGCCTGCACCCACAGACCCCAGGTCACGGGCCGCGGGAGCGCGTCGCGGCAGAGCTCGGGGAGGCTGCGGCCGGTGGCCACGCCGACCTTGGCCGACAGGTACTGCACGAGCATCGCCATCAGGTTCGCGGCGATGATCACCCAGACCAGCAGGAAGCCGTACTTCGCGCCGCCGGCGATGTTGGTCGCGAAGTTGCCGGGGTCGATGTACGCGACGGCGGCGACGAAGGCGGGCCCGAGCATGGCCAGGCGGCCACGGACCGCGCCGCGGTTGCGGATCTCGCGCAGCGCACTGACGTGCGCGACCGCCGCGGGGGGCGAGGGCGCCGGCTGGAGGATGCGGTTCTCCAGTGCCATGGCGGCGTCGGGCGGCGGTGCGCTCATCCCGGGAGCTCCACGCGCATCGCGTCGGCGAGCTGGCCGCCGAGGACGTGGATGGCGTCCCCGAAGGAGGCGAACAGCGGCCCGCCGAACGGCTGCTTCTCGATGACCTCGAACGAGTCGCCGGGGGCGATCCCGCGCTCGGCCAGGTAGCGCAGCATCGCTGGATCGGAGTCCGAGATGCGCACGAAGGTGCCGGCCGCGCCGGGCTCGAGCGCGGACATCGCGAGCGTCGGGGTCTCCTCGATCACGAGGTCGCGCGTCGGGATCGGGTCGCCGTGCGGGTCGTGCGTCGGGTTGCCGAGCTTGGCGGCGATCAGGTCCTCGAGCTCCTCCGAGAGGACGTGCTCGAGCACCTCGGCCTCCGCGTGGACGCGGTCCCACGGAACCCCGAGGCTCTCGGCCAGGTAGAGCTCGAGCAGCCGGTGGTGGCGGATGACCTCGAGGGCCACCTCCGCCCCACGCTCGGTCAGCCGGACGCCCTTGTAGGGCTCGTGTGAGACCAGCTCGAGCTCGCAGAGCTTGCGCACCATGCCCGACGCCGAGGCGGGGGTGACGCCGAGGCGCTCGGCGAGCGCGGTCGTCGTGACGGTGTCCGTGCCGCGCGACTCGAGGGCGTAGATCGCCTTCGCGTAGTCCTCGACGGCCGAGGAGATGGTTTTGTCACGGACCGGCATGACCGTGATTATGGCACGCCTAAATCCTAAGTTGCAACCCTCGCCAGAATTGGCGCAGCTGCGGCACACAAGGCGACGCTCGCGCCCGCCGCGAGATCGGCGTAGTAGGAGAGCGCGAGTCCGCCCACCCCCGCGGCGATCGCCAGGGCGGCGGCGAGCGCGAGCGCGGCCGGCAGCCGGCGCGTGATCCGAAGTGCCGCGGCCGCCGGCGCGATGACGAGCGCGACGAGCAGCAGGCTCCCGAGCCCGGGCGCCGCAGCGACCGTGCCGACGCCGAGCAGCGCGAGCAGCGCCGCCTGCCAGCGTCCCGCGGGTGCGCCGAGCGAGCGCGCGGCCGGGGGGTCGAAGGCCGACAGCGCGAGCGGGCGGTGGATGGCGGCCAGCGCGGCGGCGACGGCGAGCGCGAGCCCCGCGGCGGCGGCGAGGTCGGCCCCGGAGATCCCGAGCAGGTCGCCGAACAGCAGCTCCTCGAGCCGCGGTGGCGCGTCCGGGGCGATCGCCAGCATCGCGCCGAGGCCGAACAGCGTCGACACCGCCACCGCGACACCGACGTCGCCGCCGAGGCGTTCGTCGCGGCCGGCGAGCGCGATCGCACCGGCGGCCACCAGCGCCCCGCCCGCGGCCCCGAGCACGAGCGGGATCCCGGCCAGCGCGGCGAGCACCAGCCCGGGCAGCAGCCCGTGGCTGAGCGACTCGGCCGCGTAGGCCTGGCGGTGCAGCAGGACCCAGACGCCGAGCGGGCCGAGCGCGAGCGCGAGGATCAGCACCTCGATCAGCGCGCGGCGGGTGATCGGGTCGCTCAGCATCAGTGCTCGTGGTGCTCGACGGCGATCTCGGTCGTGCCGTCGGCGAGCACGACGAGCTCGCCGCCGTAGGTCGCCTGGAGCACGGCGGGGGTCAGGGCCTCGGCCGGCGCGCCGTAGGCGATCTGCGCGCGGTTGAGGCAGAGCACGCGCTGCCACGCGCGCGCCTGGTGGGCGTCGTGGGTGGCGACGAGCAGCACCCGGCCCTCCTCGCGCAGCTCCTCGAAGAGCGCCTCGATGCGCGCGGCGCTCGACGCGTCCACGCCCGACAGCGGCTCGTCGAGGAGCAGGACGGGCGCGTCCTGCACGAGCGCGCGCGCGAGCAGCACGCGCTGGCGCTGGCCGCCCGAGAGCGCGCCGAACCGCTCGCCGGCCTCGGCCTCCAGGCCGACCCGGGCGAGCGCCGCCCGCGCCGCGGCCCGGTCGGCCCGGGCGAGTCGCCGGAACCAGGGCGTGCGCCCGTAGGCGCCCATCAGCGCCACGTCGAGGGCGGAGACCGGGAAGTCGAGCCGCGCGCGCTCGGTCTGCGGCACGTAGGCGGGCCGGCCCGCCAGCTCGACCGTGCCGCGTCGGTGCGGCAGCTCGCCGAGCAGCTCGCGGAGCAGGGTGCTCTTGCCGCCGCCGTTCGGCCCGAGCACCGCGACGACCTCGCCCGGGTGGGCCTCGAAGGTGACGCCGGTCAGGGCATCCACGCCCGCGCGGTAGCCGCCGGAGAGCTCGTGGACGGAGACACTCATCCGCGCCCCCGCACGAGCAGCGCGACGAGCGTGAACACGACGCCGCCGAGCACCGCCATCGCCGGCCCGGGCGCCGCGTTGAACGTGTCCGCGGCCCACAGCGCGGCCACGCCCTCGCCCGCGGCGAGCGCGCCGGTGCCGAGCTGGAGCGTGCGCAGGTCGCGCGCCACGAGGCGGACGGTCGCGGCGGGGACGACGAGCACGACCGAGACGAGCAGGGCGCCGACGGCCGCCAGCGCGACGATCACGGCGCCGGCGACCGCGGCCAGCAGCAGCCGCTCGGGCCCGGTGACCGGCACGCCGAGCGCGCGCACGCCCTCGGGGTCGAAGGCGCGCGCCAGCCAGGCGCGGCGCAGGGC
>JBDTMF010000267.1:0-5420 GCA_039934455.1 Solirubrobacteraceae bacterium | reverse complement strand
AGGATCGCGGCCGGCCCAGCACCGAGGCGCCGAAGATGTCGAGCGGGGACCCGCTCGCGGGCTGACGGAGCGGCCGCTCCGCCTGCGAGACTATGGCCATGCGTGCGTATGAAGGCCTTCTGACCGCGATGGTCACGCCGTTCCACGGGGACGGCGCCGTGAACGAGGAGGCGGCCGTGGCGCTCGGCCGCCACCTGCTCGCCAACGGCTCGAACGGGCTCGTGGTCGGCGGCACGACGGGCGAGTCGGCCACGCTCTCGGACGACGAGCTCGCCGGTCTGGTGGCGCTGATGGTGCGCGAGCTGGGCGACGAGGGCGCGATCGTGGCCGGGGCGGGCTCCAACAGCACCCGCCACGCGGTCGAGCTGACCGAGCGGGTCGTCGGGGCCGGCGCGCACGCCGTCCTGTCGGTCACGCCCTACTACAACAAGCCCAACCGCCGGGGCCTGCGCCGCCACTTCGAGGAGGTCGCGCGCGCCGCGGGCGCGACGCCGGTGATCCTCTACAACATTCCCGGCCGCTGCGTCATCAACATGGGCCCAGACCTGCTCGCCGAGTTCGCGCAGATCGACGGCGTCGAGGCGGTCAAGCAGGCGAACTCGGACGAGCTGCAGCCGATCGACGGGCTCGCCGTGCTGGCCGGCAACGACGACATCCTCGCCGCCAACCTCGACCAGGGCGGCGCGGGCGGCATCTGCGTCGCGTCGCACATCGTGGGCAACGAGATGCGGCGGCTGTTCGACGAGCCGGGGTCGCGCGCGGAGATCGACGCGAGCCTGCGCGACGTGTACGCGACGCTGTTCCTGACTTCCAGCCCGACCTGCACCAAGGCGGCGCTCAACCTGCTCGGCCACGACGTCGGAGGCTGCCGCCTGCCGATGGTCGAGGCCGATGATCACGAACTCGACGAGGTGAAGCGGATGCTGGCAACACACGGGCTGCTCGAACGGGCTGCCACCGCGTGAGCGGCAAGCTGCGGGTCCTCCCGCTCGGGGGACTCGGTGAGATCGGCAAGAACATGTGCGTCGTCGAGTACGACGGCCGCATCGTCGTCGTCGACGTCGGGCTGCGCTTCCCGACCGCGGAGATGATGGGCATCGACCTCGTCCTGCCCGACTTCACCTACCTGCGCGAGCACGTCGACGCGATCGAGGCGATCGTGATCACGCACGGCCACGAGGACCACATCGGCGCGCTGCCGTGGGTCCTGCGCGAGCTGGGGGAGACGAGCGTCCCCGTCATCTACGGCGGCCAGCTGACCGTCGCCATGGGCCGTTCCAAGCTCGACGAGCACCGCCTGCGCGAGGCCAGGCTCGAGGTCCTCCCGACGGGCCAGCCGATCCAGGCCGGGCCGTTCGAGATCGAGCTCGTCCACCTCACGCACTCGATCCCGGACATGTGCGGCGTGATCCTGCGCTGCGAGCTCGGGACGGTGCTGTTCACGGGCGACTACAAGTTCGACCAGACCCCGGTCGGCGGCGCACCCGCGGATGTGAGCCGGCTCGCCGAGCTCGGCCGCGACGGCGTGCTGCTGCTGTGCGGTGACTCCACCAACGCCGACCGGCCCGGCATCGCCGTGTCGGAGTCCACCGTCGGCCCCAACCTGGAGCGCGTCTTCGCGCGCTGCAAGGGCCGGATCGTCGTCACGAGCTTCGCCTCGAACATCCATCGCGTGCAGCAGGTCATCGACGCCGCCGTCGGGCTCGACCGCAAGGTCTGCCTGGTCGGGCGCTCGATGCGCAAGAACGTCAACATCGGCCGGACGCTGGGGCACATCGTGGTGCCCGAGGGGACGCTCGTGCCGCCGCGCGAGCTCGACCAGTGGAAGGACGATCGCGTCGTGATCATCTCCACCGGATCCCAGGGCGAGCCGCTGTCGGCGCTGCGCCGCATGGCCTACCGCGACCACAACCAGATCGAGCTGCGCGAGGGCGACACCGTCGTCTTCTCCGCCACGCCGATCCCCGGCAACGAGCGCGCGGTCAACGAGACGATCGACCGGCTCTACCACATCGGCTGCGACGTCATCACGCCACGCGAGGAGACCATCCACGCCTCCGGCCACGGCTACGAGGAGGAGATCAAGCTGATGCTCAACCTGACGCGGCCGCGCTACGTGATGCCGGTCCACGGCGACTTCAAGCGCCTGCGATTGCACTCCCAGCTCGCCGAGGCGGTCGGCGTGCCGAAGGAGAACATCTTCCAGGGCGAGAACGGCCTGCCGCTCGAGATCACCAAGGCGGGCGCCGCGTGGGGCAAGCGCGAGACCGCCGGCATGGTGTTCGTCGACGGGGTGGACATCGGGGACGTCGCCGACGTCGCCCTGCGCGACCGCCGCATGCTCTCCGCCGACGGCATCTTCATCGTCGTCGCGACCGTCTCCGAGCAGGACGGCTCCTCCGTCGTCCCCCCCGAGGTGCTCGCCCGCGGGGTGCCCTTCCTCGACGGCAACAAGACCTTCATGAACGATCTGCGCGAGGCCGTCGAGGACTCACTCGACAAGGCCGCCGCCGAGCGGATCACCGAGATCGAGGTGCTCGAGTCGATGCTCCACGACGACCTCGCCGCCTTCATCTACAACAAGCTCAAGCGCCGCCCGATGGTCCTGCCGGTCGTCGTCGAGGTCTAGGTGTTGTACGGGGTCGTCGGTTTCCTGTTCGTGATGGGCATCGTCCTCCTGGTCCTGCTCCTCGTCCTGCTCTAGGCGCAGCGTGCCGCTCGACCACGTCTCGCTCACCGTCGCGGACCGCGATCGCTCCGCGGCGTTCTACGGCGAGTACTTCGGCCTCACCCAGCGCGTCCACGAAGACGAGCACCTGCTCATCCTCGGCGACGATCACGGGTCGCTGCTCGCGCTCTCGACGGGCGGTCCCCCGACCGCCGCCGGCCTGCCCCGCACGAACCACTTCGGCTTCCGCCTCGGGAGCCCCGACGAGGTCCTCGCGGCCCGCGAGCGGTTCCGGGCCGCGGGCGTGCCAGAGCTCGAATGGGGGGACGGCCCGGCACGGGTCCAGGTCGCGGACCCCGACGGCTACCGCGTCGAGTTCTACGCGTACTAGCGCTCGCTCGCGTCCACCACGACCTCGTGCGGGTCGGAGGACGGGGAAAGGCTCGACGAGGTCACGGGCGCCGGCGGAAGGTCCTCCTGCCGCCGCCGGGGCCGCCCGAGCCGCATGTGCCGCAGCACGACCATCGCCGCGAGCACGAGGACGAGCGTGCCGATCCCGGCAACCGCGTACGCGGTCCGCGGCGACCCGACCGCGGTCAGCGCACCACCGAGGAGATACCCGACGCCCGGCATCGCTGCGAGCGAGGACTCGAGCAGGCCGACGATGCGAGCCTGGTACTCCGTCGGCGTCGCCTCTTGGATCGCGGTCATCACCGACACCCACTGGATCCCGTTGCCGATGCCGCCGAGGACGGACAGGAGACAGGCGACCAGCAAGCTCTGCGCGCCCGCCATGCCGATGTAGGCCACTCCGATCGCCGCGGTCGAGAGAAGGATCAGACGCGCGGGCGACCGATCACGCACCCCCGCGTAGACGAGGCTGCCGGCGACGATGCCGGCGCCCCACGACGCAAGCAGGATCCCGAAACCCGCGCTCGTCGTATTGAGGCTCTCCTTCGCGTAGATGACCTCGATGGGAATGATGAGCGTGAAGAGCACGAGCGCGAGCGCCTGGCCGCCGAGGAGCAGCCGGATTCGCGGATGCCGCCGCGCGAAGTCGAACCCGCTGCGGAGATGGGCGAGCCACGGTTCCCGTTCGCCGACGGGCTGGGGAAGGTCGCGGGTCGCAGCAAGGATCAGCGCGATCGTAAGGAACGACGCCGCATCGATCCAGAGGGCGACGTCGAGGCCGAACTGCGAGATGACGAGACCGGCAAGAGCGGACCCGCCGACCGCCGCAAACGCGAACCCGATGTTCAGGAGGGCGTTGCCCTCCCGCAGCAGCTTCAGCGGCTGCAGCGTCGCCGCGATCGCGCCCCGCGTGACCCCGCGTGCGGTCACCGCGAGCGCGCCATCGAGCAGGGCGAGCAGCAACACGGGGACGAGGAAGAAGTGGCCCTCGGCCAGCACGGCGAGCGTGGCGAAGACGGCGGCCTCCGCGACGTAGATCAGCGGAAGGGTCTTGCGGACGGCGTGGTGATCCAACCTGGCGGTGAGCAGCGGCGCCACGAGCGCAGGCAGGAACTTGCCGGCCAGAAACAGCGCTGCGGTGGGAGCCACGTCGCCGGTCCGGTCGTAGACCAGAACCGCGAGCGCAACGATCGCAAAGCTGTCGCCGAACTCGTTGACCGTGTACGAGGCGAGCATCCGCCGGAACGGGCGAATCGCAAGGGGCCGGTTCCGTTCTCGCACGGCGCGGAACTCTAGTCCGGAAGCTCTCCCTTCACAGCTTGGACGGATGTTCGACCCTTTTCCGTAGCGAAAGCCGGGATTCGCCTAAAGAGCGCGCTTAACGTGCCGATGAGGAACCCAGTCGTGACTCGTCGTGCCCGACTTACCTCCGCTGGACATCTGCTGCTCCTGCTCGCTGCGGCAAGTGTCGCTGCCACAACTTCCGAGGCGGTCGACTGGCAGCCGCTCGAGCTCGTCCTGCTCCTGCTGGTGCTCGCCATCGGCAGCGACGTGCTCACAATCGAGTTCCGGGGAATCCGCGTCTCCGGTTCGTTCCTCGCGATCGTCCTCGCGCTGGCCCTGCTCGGCCCGGCGCCCGCGGCCGCCATCGGCGTGGTCGCCACGGCGGTCGACGCCCTTCTTACGCCGCGTCCCTGGCCACGAACGCTGTCGAACTTCGCCGTATGGGCCACGTTCCCTGTCGTAGGGGCGCTCCTCGTCGACGTCTGGGTCGCTGACCCCACCCCCGGCGGAGAGAATGCGCTGGCGTTCGCCGGGCTCGTCTTCGTCACGTTCATGGCCACGAACGTCCTGAACTTCGTCCTGGTGGCCGGCTCGCTGCAGGCCGCCGGAGAGCCCGTCTCCCTCCGCGGGAGCATCCGATCGGTCTACGTGACCGTCTTGCCGTCTGAGGTGGCGACAGGCCTCCTAACGGCCGGCATCGCCTTCAGCTACCAGCGCCTGGGTGTGGGCGCCGTCGGTCTCGCCGCCGTCGTCCTCTTCGTCTTCCAATACCTGCTCAAGGCCGGCGTGGAGGCCTACGACCGTGGCGAGCAACTCGAGCAGCGGACACGCGAACTGGCCTCGCTGCAGGTCGGCCTCATCAACACGGTGATGCAGACCCTCTCGATGCGGGACGCGATGACCGCGCGCCACTCCGCGGCCGTCGCCCGCTACGCGAGAGAGGTCGCCCGTCTCCTGGGCCTGTCCGAGCGCGAGCAAGAGCTCATCCACACCGCTGGGCTGTTCCACGACATCGGCAAGTTCATCTTCCCCGACTCGATCCTCGTAGCGAGCCGGA
>JBDTMF010000266.1:0-5441 GCA_039934455.1 Solirubrobacteraceae bacterium | reverse complement strand
GCTCCCCCCCGACGCGTCACCTGTCCCATGGCACGCCAGGCTCGCCTTCGGCGGCTCCGTGCGGGCGTGCGGTCGCGGTTAGGCGGCGGCAAGGTGATCGATCCACGTCGCGGTGCGGCGGTTTGTGACGAACTGCGCATCAAGGTGTGACGAAGCGCCCGCGGCGCCCCTTCCGGCCGTCTCGACGCGCCAACCTACGTCGGGTGTACGAAGTTCATGGCAATAGTTCCCACAAAGTCAGCACACCCGAGGTTGCGCTGGCCGAGCTGGCGGCGCGACAGCATGGAGTGGTCACGGTTGCGCAGTTGCTCGCCGCCGGATTGGACCGCGACGCGATCGCCTATCGCCGACGTGTCGGGCGTCTCCACCTCCTTCACCGCGGGGTGTACGCCGTGGGCCACCGCCCACCATCACCGCTCGCCAGGGCGATGGCGGCCGTGCTCGCCTGCGGTGCCGACGCCGCTCTGAGTCACCGCTCGGCCGGCGCGCTCTGGCGGATCCTGCCGCGGTGGAGCGCGGTTCCCGAGGTGACGGCCGCCAGCGACCGCAGACAGCGAGGGATCCGCGTCCACCGCTCCCGCCACGCCGACGCCACCACCCACTACGGCATCCGCGTCACCACCCCCGCCCGCACGCTCGTCGACCTCGCCGACGTTCTCAATCCCAAGCAACTCACCCGAGCCCTTAACGAAGCCCAAGTCCTACGGCTCATCACCGCCTCCGAGCTGACCGCGCTCCCCACCCACTACCCGGGCCGCCGCACCGCACGGCTCACGCCCGAGCGGGGCGCCACCCGCTCGCCGCTCGAAGACCGCTTCGTCCGCTTCCTCAAGCGCCACCGCCTCCCGCTCCCGGAGTTCAACCAACAGATAGCGGGCCACGAAGCCGACGCCGTCTATCGCGAACAGCAGCTCGTCATCGAGCTCGACAGCCGCCAGTTCCACACCACCTCCAGAGCCTTCGAGCACGACCGCGACCGCGACGCCGACCTCCTCAACGCGGGCTTCGCCACGCTTCGCATCTCCGACCACCGCATCAGACACCACACCGCCAAAGAGGCACAGCGCCTCAAAGACATCCTGCGCAGCCGCGGCCTCAGTCCTCCGTGAGACTGCCGCAGGAGGTCGTGGAATCAGTCATCTAGTCCCCGCCACCCCGGGCGCGCCGGACGCGGTACATCGCCCGGTAGCCGCCCCGCAGCGCGCTGAACACCGCGCGCTTCAAGGGCGGCCGCGCCGACACCGCGAGCAGCGCCAGCTGGTCCTCCGGCGTCAGCCAGCCCTTCGGGCCGACGAGCGACATCGCGAGGTCGGTCAGCGACTCGCGCGGCTCCGCGGACGCGCGGGCCGGCGCGGTGGCGGCCTCGCGGTAGACCCCGATCAGCTGCTCGACCGTGCGCTCCCACGTGTAGGCCGCGGCCGCCTCGCGCACGCCGGCGACCTGCGCGGCCCGCTGCTCTGGGTCGGCGATCAGCGCCGCGGCGCGCCGCGCGCTCGCCTCCACGTCCCACGGCACGATCCCCGCGAGCTCGGCCGGCAGCAGGTCGGCCATCGACGACTGCGCGGCCCACAGCGCCGGGGTCCCCGCCTCGGCCGCCTCGTAGGGGATGAAGCCGAAGCCCTCGTAGACGGTCGGGTAGAGCACGAGCGCGGTGTGCTCATACAGCCACGCCTTCTCGGGCTCGCCGGCCTGGCCGACGTCGACCACGCGCCCCGCGACGTCCGCATGCGCGCCCAGCCACGCCCGCTCCTCCTCGGCCGACGTGCCCTGGGCCGCGTGCGGCCCGGCGAACACCAGGCGCCCCTCGAAGCCGTGCGCGCGCCGCAGCTCGGCGAACAGCTCGAGCGCGAAGGTGCGGTTCTTGTGCAGGAAGTCGGTGCCGAGGCAGAGCAGGAAGGGCGCGTCCGCGAGCTCGGCGCGCGGCGGCGCGGGCTCTGTCTCCGAGACCACGACGCGGTGGTCGACGCCGAGCGGGACGACCCGCGAGCGGTCGTCGTCGACGAGGTCCTCGCCCTGGGCATCGCGCTCCGCGTGCGGCGAGATGAACACGACGCGGTCGGCGAACGCGAGCGCGGTGCGGGTCAGCGACCGGTAGCCGGACCACTGCGCGTAGTCGTCGAAGTAGACGGGGTTGTGGTAGGCGATCGCGTCGAGCTGGGTGAGGACGACGCGCCGCCCCAGCCGGCCGAGCAGCAGCAGGTCGCGCGGCGTGGTCACCTGGTAGGGGCGGTGGACGACGTCGGTCGGGACGGTGTCGTCGTCGACCTCGTCGTGCCAGATCCGCTCGACCCCGAGGTCGTCGAGCACGGCGCGCGCCGACTCGCCGAGCGAGCGCGGGACCGTCACGCGCAGCCGGATGTCCTCGCGGCCGGCGAGCGCGCCGATCAGCTCGAGCGCGACCACCTGGGTGCCGGTGCGGGTCGGGCCGAGCGAGGAGCCGTCGAGCGTGACCGAGAGGGTGCCGACCGCGAGCCGCGCCGCGGCGATCGAGCGGGCGAGCGGCAGCTCCTCCGACCGTGCCGCCTCGTGGACCGCCTTGGCGTAGTAGCGGTAGCGGCGGTTGAGCTCGGCCTCGTTGGCGAGCTGGCGCTCGCTCTGGAGCGTCCCGAACGTCCCCGCGCCGCGGTGATAGACGTAGAGGTCGTCGGCGACCACGTGCCACAGCCCGCGCGCCAGGCAGCGCTGGGAGAAGTCGACCTCCTCGCCGTAGCCGGGCGAGAACGCCTCGTCGAACCGGCCGACGAGCTCGAGCGCGGAGCGCCGGATGTAGAGGCAGTGCCCGACGCCGGTCGGGATCCGCGGGTACAGGCGCGGCGATGCGCGAGCGATGCGCGCGTCGGTCTCGGTGATCGACAGCCCCGGCGGCGGCAGCGGCGAGGGCCGGTCGCGGTCCGGGACGGAGAGGATCGTGCCGTGGTTGGAGAGCGTGCTGGCGGTCGCCACCAGCCCGTCCGAGTAGGCGGCGGCGCGCAGGCGCTCGAGCCACGCGGCGGGCACGACGGTGTCGGAGTTGACGATCACCACGTCGGCGGGCGCCGTGTCGCGGAAGACCGCGTTCATGTTGGCGACGAAGCCGAGGTTCTCGGGGCGGCGCTCGTACTCGACCGGCAGGCGCCCGGCGACCTCCTCGGCCACGCGCCGGGTGAACGCCTCGATCTCCCGGTCCGGGCTCGCGTCGTCGGCGACGAGCACGCGCGTGCCCGGCGGCGTGTGCTCGACGACGCTGCGCAGGCACTGCTCGAACAGGTCGCGCGCCCCGAACACGGGGATGCAGACGACCGCCTCGCCGCGCGTCACGCGTCCTCGTCCTCGAGCTTGGTCAGCCGCGCGTCGGCCTCGATCCCGAGCCGCCGCGCACTCGAGATCCCCAGCCGCGCCCGCCGCAGCTGCTCCTCGAGCTCGTCGATGCGCTGCGCCTGCTCCTCGAGCGCCTTCAGCACGCGCCCGTTGAGGTCGCGCTGGTGGAACGTGTAGGGCCGCACCGCCCGCAGCGCCTTGCCCCCGGGGGTCTGGGCGACGCCCGGGCTGCCCTCGCCGCGGTCGTAGGCGTGCTTCTCGCGCAGGTCCTGCAGCGCCTGCGAGCGCACCGCCGGCCCCGGCTCCGGGACCGGCGCGGTGGCGACCAGCCGCTCGAGCCGCGCGCGCATCGCCGCGCCGGTCGCCGGGGGCGAGAACGCGGCGGCCACGTCCGCGCGCCCGCGCTCGGCGCGCCGCGCCACACCCTCGCCGCCCGCGCGGACCTCGCGCATCAGCGCGGCGGCGTGGTCGAGGTCGGGCTCGGCCCAGCGCGCGTCGGGCGGGTAGATCTCGACGCCCTCGCCGACGCGCGTGAGCTCGTAGCCGACCAGCCACGAGTTGGCCGGCGTCATGAACTGCAGGTTGCCCGAGTAGCCGGTGGCGATGACGGGCTTGCCGAGCAGCATCGCCTCCGCCAGCGACAGCCCGAAGCCCTCGGAGCGGTGCAGCGAGACGTAGGCGTCGGCGCGCGCGAGCAGCGCGTCCTTCTCCGCCACCGGCAGGAAGCGGTCGAGCACGTGGCCGTCGTCGCGGCCCGCGGCGGCGCGCTCGAGCTGCGCCAGCGACTCCGGCTTGACGTCGCCGTTGAAGGTCTTGATCACGAGCTGCGTGCCGTCGCCGGGCTCGAAGGCGCGCGTGTAGGCATCGACCAGCCCGACCGGGTTCTTGCGCCGCGCGGTCGAGAAGAAGTCGAACGTGAACAGGAACGTGAACGCGTCGCCGAGGTCGAGCGGCAGCGGGCCGGGCGATGCCCCGGGCGCGAGCACCGGCTGCGGCAGCGTCACGACCGGCACGGGCGAGGCGGGGGAGAGCGCGCTCGTGACGTACTCGGAGTAGGTCCAGATCTCGTCGACCAGCGCGAACGCCGCGTCCCAGCCCGGCGGCACGGTCGAGGCCTCCCACGCCCACACGCCGATCGTGCGCTTGTCCTCGAAGAACTGCGCGCCGACGTGGCGGGCGAACCCGGGCAGCTCGAACGCGTTGACGCAGACGAGGTTGAACGGGTACTCGACCGCGGGCCGGCGGTCCTCGAAGGCCGTGCGCTTGGGCTGCGGGAGCCCAGGGTCGACGACCTCGGTGCGGACCGGCACCCCGGCCGCCTCGAGCGCGGCGACGTACAGCCGCGCCGCCTCGCCGACGCCGATCCCGGTGCGCAGGTAGCCCGCGACGTTGACGCCCAGCGCGGGCGGCTCGCCGCCGCCGCTCCACGCCTCGGGAGCGGGCTGCGGCGCGAGCAGCTCCGGAACGCCCTCGCGCCGGCCCGAGGTGCGCGCCCAGTGCACGAAGCGCTCGCCGTCCTCGTCCTCCAGCGCCTGGAAGGACTCCTGGAGGTCGAGCCGGCGCGCGCGCAGCGCCTCGAGGTAGCGCGTCACACCCTGCGCGGCGCCCGCCGCGGCCGGCCCGTTGGCCCACTCGAGCAGCCGGTGCGCGCCGTCGCGGCTCGTGAGGTCGCCGTAGTCGGCGCCGCCCTCGATCGCGCCGGCGAGGAGGTCGCGCAGCGCGTCGTCGACCGGCACGCCGTTGGCGAGGCGGGAGAGCGGCTCCACCGGCTCGTCGCTCTCGACCCAGCCGGCCCCGCGCAGCCGCGCGGCGTAGTCCTCGCACAGCTCCGCCAGGCGGCCCTCGACCTTGGTGCCGCCGAGGGTGTGGGGGCTGGCGGGGTCGAGGCCGGCGAAGCGGAACGTGCGCGCGCCCTCGAGCCCGCGCTCCTCCAGGTTCCAGGGCGCCACGCCGTAGGCCGGGTCGCGCAGCACGACGACGTCGCCGAACAACTCCACCCCCGCGTCGAGCGCATGCACCCCGCCGGTTGCCTCGCGCAGCCGCTCGTCCTCGCGCTCGCGCCACCACTCGAGCACGCGCGCCGCGGCCGCCGCGGCGCCGATCAGGCCGCTGTCGAACAGGCCGTCGGCGAGCACCGCCTCGCT
>JBDTMF010000265.1:0-5460 GCA_039934455.1 Solirubrobacteraceae bacterium | reverse complement strand
TCGGTGGTGGGGCTCGATCTCGACCCCAGCCACATCGCGGCCGCCGAGGTCAACGTCAACGGCCACATCTCCATCAAGCGCGGCGCCTTCGCCGAGCTCCGCCCGGGCATCCTGCGCGACGGCGAGGTCACCGACGCGCCGGCGCTCGCCGAGGCGCTCAAGACCTTCTTCGCCGACAACGACCTGCCCAAGACCGTCCGCCTGGGCGTGGCGAACCAGCGCATCGTCGTGCGCTCGCTCGACATGCCGCCGCTCGAGGACCCCAAGGCGCTCGACGCCGCGGTCCGCGCCGAGGCCCCGGATCACATTCCGATGCCGATGGACGAGGCGATCCTCGACTATGTGCCGCTCGGTCTGGTCCAGACCGCCGCCGGCCCGCGCACCCGCGTCGTGATCGTCGCGGTCCGCCGCGAGATGATCGACAAGCTCGTCACCGCGACCCGCGACGCCGGCCTCAAGCTCGAGGGCATCGACCTCGCCGCCTTCGGCATGGTCCGCGCGCTCGCGTCCAAGGATGCCGAGGGCGCCGTGCTCTACATCAACGTCGCCGGCCTGACCAACGTGGCCGTGGCCGACCAGTCCGGCTGCCTGTTCACGCGTGCCGCCGCCGGTGGCCTGAGCGCGATCGTCGCCAGCCTCGCCGAGCGCCGCACGCTCACCCTCGAGCACTCGCGCATGTGGATGGGCCACGTCGGCCTGCTCACGCCGCTCGAGGGCGTCGAGGGTGACCCCGAGCTCGTGGCCGCGACGCGCGCCACGCTCGAGGAAGGCGTCCACCAGCTCGCCGACACGATCCGCAACTCGCTCAACTTCTACCGGATGCAGGACAACGCGGAGACCGTGGAGCGTGCGCTCCTCACCGGTCCCGCCGCGTCGATCGCCGGCTTTGCCGAGCGGCTCTCCGAGCTCCTGAGCCTCCCCGTCGAGCCGGCCGTCGTCTCCTCCGACGCGACGCTGAGCGGCGACGTCGACCCCGGGCGCCTGACCGTCGCCGCGGGCCTCGCGGTCGAGGACCGCTAGCTCCCGCGCCCAGCGCCGGGGCAGGGTGCTGACAAGATGGCCGTCGCAATGACGCTCGCCTACGCCGCCGTGGTCGCCGGCGCGTTCGGCCTCATCCTGGGGTCGTTCCTCAACGTCGTGGCCTACCGCCTGCCGCGCGGGGAGTCGCTCGTGTGGCCGGGGTCGCGCTGCCCGTCCTGCGAGACGCCGATCCGGTCGTTCGACAATGTCCCGGTCCTCTCGTGGCTCGTGCTGCGCGGGAGGTGCCGATCGTGCAAGACGTCGATCTCGGCGCGCTACCCGCTGGTGGAGGCCGCAACGTGCCTGCTGCTGGTCGGCGTCGTGCTCGCCAAGGGAGCCGACAACGACGCGTGGCTCGGCCTCGCGTTCGTGCTGCTCCTGGTCCCGGTCACGCTGATCGACCTCGACCACCGGATCATCCCCAACAAGCTGATGCTCGTCGGCACCGTCGTCTCGATCGCGATCGTGTTACTGACAAAGCCGGATTCACTCACCGAGCACCTGATCGCGGCCGCCGGCGCCGGCGGCTTCCTGCTGATCGCCGCGCTCGCCTATCCCGCCGGGATGGGCATGGGCGACGTCAAGCTCGCGGGCGTCATGGGCCTCTTCCTGGGCCGCGCCGTCGGCCCGGCGATGTTCGTCGCGCTGATCGCCGGCTCGGTCGTCGGCGCCTTGATCATCGCCCGCAAGGGCGCCAAGGAAGGTCGCAAGACCGCCATCCCCTTCGGTCCCTACCTCGCGTTCGGCGGCCTTGTGGGCCTGTTCGCGGGTGACGCGATCGTCGACTGGTACCTCGACACCTTCGTCTGACCTAAAGGCGCATCGGCACCCTGCCGATAAGCCAACCGTGACGCGGCGGGGCACCTCCCCGCACCGCGCCGCCCGTCCCTTCACCTCACCCGAACTGGTCCCCACTCCATGAGAGCAGTCAACCTCCTCACGCCTGAACTGCGCTCCGCGCAGAAGGGCTCCGGCGCCGCGAAGCCGTCTCCGATGGAGACCTCCGGCGGCATCGGCGCGTTCGCCCTTCTGGGTGCGCTCGCGCTGTGCGTCGTGGCCGTCGCGGGCTACGTGCTGGCCGGCAACACGATCAAGGACCGGGAGGCGAGCCTGGCCGCGGTCAGCGCGAAGAACGACGCGACCGTCAAGCACGCCGCCGAGCTCAAGCCGTACGCCGACTTCGAGACGCTCGCCAACGACCGGGCCAGCACGGTGCAGGCCCTGGCCAGCGCGCGCTTCGACTGGGAGCAGTCGCTGCGAGACCTGTCTCGCGCCCTTCCGTCCGACGTCTACCTCAGCTCGCTGAACGGCGACCTCGACGGCTCGAGCAGCGGCGGCGCGTCGGGCGTCCGCTCGGCGATCTCGGCCCCGGCCATCTCACTCGTCGGCTGCACCAAGAGCCAGCCGGCCGTCGCGTCGCTGATGTCGCGCCTGCGCAACATCCAGGGCGTGACCCGCGTCAGCCTCTCGAAGTCCGAGAAGGCCGTGCAGGTCGCCGCCGGCGCCGGGCAGGTCGTCAACCCGTGTGGCAAGGGCGCGCCCCCGAGCTTCGAGCTCGTCGTCTTCTTCGAGAAGTCGACCAGCGGCGCGGCTCTGGCCGACGCGACCAAGACCGTCTCGACGGGCACTGCCGCGGCCGCCACGCCGGCCGCCAAGACCGGCGAGCCCGCCGCGACTCCGACCCCCGCCGCAACCAAGGGAGCGACCCCGTGACCCGCAGAAACTCGATCCTGCTCGTCGCGGTGGCCTTCATCGCGGCGGCCGGCGTCTTCTGGATGCTGATCCTCTCGCCCAAGCGCGACGAGGCCGTCAAGATCAACGCGCAGATCGCGGCCAAGCAGACGGCGCTCGCGCAGGCCGGGGCCGAGCTCGCCACCTACGAGAACGCCCGCGGCTCGTACCGCGCCAACTACACCAAGGTCGCGCGACTCGGCAAGGCCGTCCCCGCCGACGACGACGTGCGCTCGCTCCTGGTGCAGCTCAACGCGGCTGCCGATCGCAGCAAGGTCGACTTCCGCAGCATCGATCTCGACGGCTCCAGCGGTGCTCCGGCCGCCGGTGCAGGCGGTACCGCCCCCGCCGCCGCCGGCTCGCTCACGCCGCCCCCCGGCGCCTCGAGCGTCGGCAGCGCGGGCTTCGCGACGATGCCCTTCTCCTTCAAGTTCGAAGGCAGCTTCTTCAACCTCGGAGCGTTCTTCAACCGCCTCGACAAGTTCGTCACGGTCAAGAGCCAGGGCCTCGACGTGACCGGCCGCCTGCTGCTGCTCAACAGCATCTCGCTGGCGCCCGACACCATCAAGGGCTTCCCGCACATCACCGCCGAGGTGAAGGCCAACTCCTACCTGCTGCCGCCGGCCCAGGGGCTGCTCGCCGGAGCGACCGCCGACGGTCCCACCGCGGCCGCCGCCGGCGCCAACCCGGCGCCCGCCGATCCCAGTGCCCCGCCCGCGACCACCACGACCGCAGCCATCTCTGCTGGAGCCCCCCGATGAAGGTTCTCAACGACACCTGGCGCTTTCTCATGCAGCGCCGGCTCTGGCCGGTGGCAATCCTCCTGATCGCCGCGGCCGTCGCCGTCCCGAAGCTGCTGGCCAAGGAGCCGACGGTCGCGCCGGTCCCGCCCGCGGCCGCGGTCAAGAGCGACCAGGCCGCCGTCCTGGCGACCGAGCCGATCGTCGCGCCGGCCACCGACGCCGACCGCAGCGGTCGCCGCCACGTCCTCGGCGCGTCCAAGAACCCCTTCAAGCCGAAGGCCACGCCGACGCCGGAGCCCAAGGCGCCGAAGGTCGCCACGCCCACCACCACGCCCACCACCACGCCCACCACCTCGGCGACGACTCCGGCCGCGACCGGCCCCGGCGGCACGACCGTCGGCAGCTCCCCGGCCCCGACGACGCCGGTCACCCCGGCGACTCCCACGCCGGCCAAGAAGAAGTACGAGCTCAACGAGCTGACCGTGCGCTTCGGGCCGAGCGAGGACACCACGCAGCCGCCGCGCAAGGATGACAAGCGCCTCCAGGCCCTGCCGTCCAACGATCTCCCCGTGCTGATCTACCTGGGCGTGCTCAAGGACAAGAAGACCGCCGTGTTCCTGGTCGACTCGGGCGTCATCGCCCAGGGCGACGGAACCTGCATGCCCTCCCGCACGACCTGCGAGACGATCCACCTCAAGGAGGGCGAGACCGAGTTCCTCGACGTCGCCCCCGATGACGTGGGTGACGGCACGACGCCCGGCGCCGCCGGCGCCCAGTACCAGCTCGACGTGGTCAAGATCCGCAAGAAGGTCACGACCTCCGCCAAGCAGGCCAAGCAGAGCATCGCCCGCGTCTCCAAGTCGGGGCGCCAGATCCTGAGGGCACGGGTCGCCGGCGACGGCCCGCTGCGCTACCACTTCAACACCAGGACGGGCCGGCTGGAGAAGCTCAGCCACAAGGCCTTCAAGGCCGTGGTCGCCAAGGCGGCCAAGACCGCTCGCGCCAGCTTCTAAGTCTCAGGGAGCGAGTGGCGCCGGGTGAGCGCCCGGCGCCACCTAAGCTTGCGGGCGTGTCGCTGCGCCTGATCACCGCCGGGGAGTCGCATGGTCCCGGCCTCACCTGCATCGTCGAAGGGCTCCCCGCGGGGCTCGAGCTCGACCTGCAGGCGATCAACCACGACATGGCGCGCCGCCAGCTCGGCCACGGCCGCGGCGGGCGCATGAAGATCGAGCGCGACGCCGCCGAGGTCACCTCCGGGGTCCGCCACGGCCGCACCCTAGGCGGCCCGATCGCCCTGCTCGTCGCCAACCGCGACTACGCCAACTGGGAGGAGCGGATGAACCCCTGGCCCGTCGAGGCGGCGGTCCCCGAGGTCCACCTGCCGCGCCCCGGCCACGCCGACCTCGCCGGGGTGCAGAAGTACGGCTTCACCGACATCCGCAACGTGCTCGAGCGCGCCAGCGCGCGGGAGACCGCGGCGCGCGTCGCCGGTGGCGCCCTCGCGAAGGCGTTCCTGCGCTCCCTCGGCGTCGAGATCGTCTCCCACGTGACGCAGATCGGCTCCGTGCGCGCGCCCGAGCCCGACGGCCTGGCGCTCGAGGACTTCGCAGACGTCGACGCGTCGCCCGTGCGCTGCCTGGACCGCGAGTCCTCCAAGGAGATGGTCGAGGAGATCAATGTCCTGCGCAAGCGCAACGAATCGCTCGGCGGCGTCTTCGAGGTGCGGGCGTTCGGCCTCGTGCCCGGGCTGGGCTCGCACGTGTCCTGGGAGGAGCGCCTCGACGGCCGGATCGGCCTCGCGATGCTCTCGATCCAGGCGATCAAGGGCTGCGGGATCGGCGACGGCTTCGACCTCGCAGGGCGCCCCGGCTCGGCCGCCCACGACGAGATCTTCTACGACGACGAGCGCGGCTACTTCCGCGAGACCAACCGCTCCGGCGGCGTCGAGGGCGGCATGTCGACGGGC
>JBDTMF010000264.1:0-5471 GCA_039934455.1 Solirubrobacteraceae bacterium | reverse complement strand
GCGGCCGCGGTCGACATCCCCAGCTCGCAGAGCGTGACGACCGCGGCGCCGGCTACGAAGGTCGTGTGCGCAGTGACGTAGTCGAGCGTCCCCTCCCAGTGGCTGACGGCGAGCGCCCCGACGACCGCGGTGAGCGCGGCCACCGCGAGGCCCGCGGGGAGAAGGGTGGCGGCGGTCCGCAGCGCTGGATCGCGTTCGGGCGCCGCGGCGCGCAGCGCGCCGACGCCCAGGGCGGTCCAGGCGCCGGCCATGAGGAAGCCGCCGAGGACGTCGCTCGGCTCGTGGTGGCCGAGGATCAGGATCGAGTAGACGACGGCGAGGGCGAAGAGGCCCCCGAGCGCGGCCGCTGCCGGTCGGAACCGCACCGGCACGACGAGCAGCAGGCAGAGCACCAGCGCCATCGCCGCGGTCGCGTGGCCGCTGGGCCAGGTCGCCGTCCCGACGCCCGGGAACACCTCGGGCTTCGCCAGCGCCGGCTTGAGCAGCTGGGTCGAGACGTTGGAGCCGGCGAGGATGACCGCGACCGCGATCGCCGTCCGGGGCCGCCGCCGCAGCAGCGCGACCACCACAAGGGTCGCCGCGAAAGTCAGGAACGGGCCAGGGTCGGCCAGGTGCGAGAACTGCGCCGCCCACCCGGACGTCGCGGGGCGCGACAGGCCCAGGAAGCCGACGAACGTCCGGTGGTCGATCGACTCGACCGGGCCCAGGTGGTAGGCCGTGAGCCAGACGACGACGGCGGCCAGCGCACAGCCGGCGGCCACGGCGAGGGGAGGGAGTGCGCGCTTGGGGACCACCCCGTCAGGCTATCCGCGAGGCTCAAGCGCGGTTCAAGCCTGCGATCTCCGCTCCCGGATCGAGCAGTGTTTCCTCAGTGTTCGCTGAGCGCGGCCGATGCTCAATATGAATGCTGCGCGACCGCAAGCTACGGACGATCGCCGGTGGGCTGCTGGCCCTGAACATGGTGCTGCTCGCCGCGTTCCAGGTGCTCCGCGGCGGCCGGTCCTACGACTCGCTCTACGGCTGGGTCGGCAATCTCACGATGGTGGTCCCGACCGCGGCCTGCTTCGCGGTTGCGTCGCGAGGAGGCTCGCGCCGCGCCCCGGCGATCTGGCTCGGGCTCGCGATGCTCTCGCAGACGGCCGGCAACGTGATCACCTCGGTCTGGCTGCAGTTCCAGGCCCACCCGCCCGTCCCCTCGCCCGCGGACCTCGCCTACTTCGGGTTCTACGCCTGTGTAACGGCCGCGATCGTCTGCCTCGTGCCCCGCGACCGCGGGTCGTTCCCGCGCGCGCTCTGGCTCGACGGGGCGCTCGGCGCCGCGGGCGCCGCAACCGCGCTGGCCGCGGCGCTGAGCCCCGTGCTCTCCGCCACGCAGGGCGACCTCGCCACGGTGTTGGTCGGCGCGACCTACACGAGCGCGGACCTGCTCCTCGTCGGGATGATCGCCGGCCTGCTCGCCGTGCGCGGCGTGCGCGGCGGCTCAGGGTGGCTGTGGATGGCCGGTGGGCTCGCCCTCTTCTGCGCTGCGGACGTCGTGTACGCCCTGCGCGTGACCGCCGGCACCTACGAGTTGGGGACCTCGCTGTTGGTCTGGTGGACGGCCGGGGTGTCGTGCATCGCCTTCGCGATCTGGCAGCCGCAACGACCGCGCGAGATCGATGCGGGCCGCTCGAAGACGATCCTCGCGATTCCGCTGCTGGCGACTCTGACCGCCGTCGTCGTGCTGGTGATCTCCTCCTTCGATCAGCTGGCCACCCCGATCGTGGCGCTGGCGACGTTCACGCTGCTGCTCGCCGCCGCGCGGACGTTCATGAGCTTCCGGCAGGTCCAGCGTCTCTTCGATGCGCGCCGCCAGGCCGTCACCGACGAGCTCACCGGCCTGGGCAACCGGCGCGTCCTCTTCGAGCACGGCCAGCAGCGCCTCGACGCCGAGGACGGCGGCGCCAGGCTCGCGCTGGCCCTGATCGACCTCGACAACCCCAAGGAGATCAACGACACCTTCGGCCATCACGCCGGCGACGAGCTCCTGCGCGAGACCGCGCGGCGCCTTGCGGCCCGCATGGTCGACCCCGACCTGCTCGTTCGTCTGGGCGGCGACGAGTTCGCGCTCCTGATCAGGCTCGGCGAGGGCGACGAGGGGCGCGAGATCGCCTCCCGGATCCTCGACCGGCTGATGCAGCCGCTGGTGATCGACGGCGCGCGCGTGCGCATCGACGCGAGCGCGGGCGTCGCCGAGTACCACGACGCGAGCGTGAAGATCGCTGATCTGCTCCGCCGGGCGGACGTCGCGATGTACGCGGCGAAGGATGCCCACACCCGCGTGGAGCTCTACGAGCCGGAGCTCGACGAGGCCAACCGCACTCGCCTCGAGACGATTCAGGACCTCGACGCCGCCCTCGTCCACCGCCAGTTCGTCCTGCACTACCAGCCGAAGATCGACGTCGAGACCGGGGCCGTCTTCGGCGCCGAGGCGCTCGTGCGCTGGGAGCACCCCGAGCGCGGGATGCTCTACCCGCACGCCTTCCTGCCGATCGTCGAGCACAACGGCCTCATGAACGCCGTCACCCGGCTCGTGCTCGAGTCGGCCGTGATGCAGCTGGCGAGCTGGCGCGAGGCCGGCCTCGACATCAGCGTCGCCGTCAACCTGTCGGCCTCGGACCTGCTCGACGAGACCCTCGCCGACCGGATCGCCGGCCTGCTCACCGAGCACGCGGTTCCCGCCGGCGCGCTGGAGCTGGAGATCACCGAGAGCGTGATCATGATCGACCCCAAGCGGGCTCGCCAGGTCCTCGAGGCGCTGCGGGCGCTCGGGCTGCGGATCGCGGTGGACGACTACGGCACCGGCTACTGCGCCCTCGCCTACCTCCGCGACCTCCCCGTCGATGAGCTCAAGATCGACCGCTCCTTCATCGCCCACGTCATGACGGACCGCCGCAGCGCCGCGATCGTCCGCTCGACCATCGAGCTCGCCCATGCGCTCGGCCTCAAGGTCGTCGCCGAGGGGATCGAGCACGAGGCGGCCCTCAACGCCCTCGCCTCCTTCGGGTGCGACTACGCGCAGGGCTACCACTTCAGCCGGCCCGTGCCCGCGGAGGCGTTCACGGACTGGACCCAGGCGCGTGTAGCCGGTCAGCGCGTGATCGAGTACCGGTCTCCGTAGACCGCCCAGCGGAGCGGCGGCGCGAGGTCGAGGTTGCCCTCGCGAAGGAAGCGGCGCTGCGCGGTCTCGATCCGGGAGACGTCGTCGTGGGCGGCCTCCTTGTGCATCTCCACGACGCGCTCGTCGAGGAACGCCTCGAGGTAGGCGGCCCCGGCGGCCGGGGTGGCTGCGCGCGCGAGCGCCCGCTCGCGGACGCCCCGCATCCCGTCGAAGCCGTGCACGACCGCGGCGTCGTAGTAGGCGAACTGGCCGAGTGACCGGAGCCCGTCCGACTTCGCCAGCGCGACGGCCGGCTTGAAGTAGCCCGTGCCCGAGCAGAAGCCGATGATGCCCGCCGTGTAGCCGCGCCCGTCGTGGATGTCCTCGATGTAGCGGTACTGCGAGCGCCAGTCCAGCGACGAGTTCTCGGCGCTGGAGACGAGGCGCATGGCGATCTCCTTCTTGGCCGGGATCGCCAGCCCGGTCGCGGCGGCGCCGGCGCTCGTCTGAGCCCCGGCGCCGACTGCGAGGACCAGCGCGGCCGTCACGGCCGCGCGTGATCGCCGCCGGAGCATCAGCCCTTCTTCTTCGCCTTCTTCTTCTTGAGCTTCGCGAGCTTGATCGACCGCGACCGGGTCACCTTCTTCACGTTGCCGGAGGCGTCGGTCGCGGTGATCGTCACCGTGGCCTTGACCTTCTTGCCGGCGTACTTCTTGCGGACCTTCTTCGGGATCGAGATCCGGACCGGGACGGACTGCCCGGGCGCGGCGAGCGCGGTGCTCGTCTTGAGCTTGATCCTGATCGTCTTCGTCTTCTTCTTCTTCTTCTTCTTCTTCTTCTTAGAGGCGACGGCCGTCGACTTGTGCGCCGTCTTGCGTGGGACCGTCAGCGTCGTGGCGACGGCCACGGTCGCGGACTCGTTGCAGCTGACCGTGATCTTCAGCGGCTTGCCCGCGCCGCCGCTGCCCCCCGGCCGGTCGCCGCTCACCTTGACCGAGCAGGTCGGCGGGACCTGGTCCACGAACGTCGCGAGCGAGGACGCCTGCGGCTCCGCCGGCTCGCGAATGCCGTCATTGTTGAAGTCGACGAACGCGACGATCGTGTCCGCCCCGGCGGCCGCGCCAGGGTCGCTGATCGTGCCCTGGCCGTTGCCGTCGAGCGTCAGCGTCCCGGTGCTGGGGTTGACGCCGGTGATGGCGTACACGAGCGGGCGGCCCGCATAGGGGACGCCCTCCGTGTTGAGCGCGGTCGCGGTCACGTTGATCGGCACGCCGCGGGGGGACCCGGCGTTGCTCGGCGTGAGCTGGAGCAGGGCCGGCACGGCGTTCTTCACCGTCAGCTCGAAGCGCCGCGTCGCGCCCGCCGGGATCGGCGTGGTGAGGTACTGGTCCCACTCGACGCCGCCGGCGTTGTCGACCGGCTCGCCGTTGACCGTGTCGTCGAAGGTCTTGTTCGTGTTGGCCGCCGCGTTCTGGACCTTGGGCCAGACGTCGGTGGCCGCGAAGCCCCACGCCAGCGCCTGGTAGTGCGACCACGGCGGCGAGGTCGACGTGCCGCCGGTGACCTCCGAGAAGCCGCCCGAGTTGCCGGTGTCCGCGTTGGTCCCGCCGACGAAGCGGGGCGGGCCCTGCGTGTAGATGCCGGTGCCGCGGTCGCTGCCGTCGAAGTAGAAGTCGGCCGCGGCCAGCGCCTTGAGCTTGAGCGCGACCCCCGACGTGTTCTTGACGTCCCAGCGCACCCCGAACTGCTGGGCGCCGTTGACGTACGTGGTCGTCTGCGCGATCTGGGCGAGCGGCGTGCCGGCCGTGGGCTCGACCGAGTAGGTGGTGACCTGCTTCAGCGGGTCCGCCGCCGTGCCGCTGCCCGTCGGGGGCGCCTGTGTGCCCGGCGTGAAGTCCTCGAGTCCGCTCGGCCCGGCGTTGCCGTGGAACCCGTAGACGAGCCCGTCGAGGTCGGTCGACCCCGAAGGAGCGGGGAAGGCGAGGAAGAAGCCGGCGTCGCCGGTGGCCGACAGCGAGTTGTAGAAGATGTTCCGCTCACCGTTGTCGCGCTTGGCCTGGAGCTGTCCGAGCGAGTCGACGTAAAGGGTCAGCGGAGCGCCCGCGATCGTGACCGGGGCGGCGAGGGCAGGGCCGGCGAGGGCGGCGGAGAGCGCGAGCGCGAGGAGCGTCGCCAGGGTGGCAGTGCGGCGTGGTGACATGCGGGCGACGCTCCCACACTCGGCGGCGGCAATGCAAGTCGGTCTCTGGATCGGGTCCGGTCGTGGACGTGCCGAGCCGATGAGACGCCGTGTGTCAACCCTTGGTGTTGAGGAGGGTCTGCAGTTTGCCGT
>JBDTMF010000263.1:0-5489 GCA_039934455.1 Solirubrobacteraceae bacterium | reverse complement strand
CGCACTCGGCGCGAGATTCCGCGCGTGCGTCAGACGGTCTCGTCGGGCCGCTGGAAGATGATCTCCGGGATCACGCACGCGGGGCTGACGTGGAGCGCGAAGCGCACCGCCTCGGAGACATCGGTGGGGCGGATCATCTGCTCGGCCGGGACCTGCTCGCGGATGAACTCGGTCATCGGCGTCTCGACGAAGCCGGGGCACAGCGCGAGCGACTTGATGCCCTCCGCGTTGAGCTCCTTGTTCATCGCCTGGGTCCAGCCCACGACCGCGAACTTCGTGGCGGAGTAGACCGACAGCCACGCCTGGCCGGACTTGCCGGCGATCGACGCGGTGTTGACCACCAGCGCGTTGCGGTGCTCGGCGCCGGCGGCGCGCAGCAGGTCCGCGCACTCGCGGTAGAAGAGGATGATCGCGCGGAGGTTGAGGTCGATCTGCATGTCGACCTTCTTGGTCGCGTGCTCGGCGACCGGCGCGCCGATCCCGACGCCCGCGTTGTTGACGAGCACGTCGAGGCGCCCGAAGCGCTCGCGGTGGCGGGCGACGACGTTCTGGATCTCCTCCTCGGAGGTCATGTTGGCCGCGACCTCTTCGACTTCGTAGCCCGCGTCGCGCAGCTCCTGGGCGGCGCCGGCCAGCTTGTCGGGGCGGCGGGCGGCGACCGTGAGGGCGTGGCCCTCCTCGCCCAGCATGTGCGCGATCGCGAGCCCGATGCCGCTCGAGGCGCCGGTGACGAGGGCTGCGCGGTCGCTCATGGCGCCGGAACCTACACACTCTCTGGTGATGAACACCTCCTACGCGGTCGCGCTCGTCCTGCTCGTGCTCCTGCTCGGGGCGGGCTTCGCGTTCGACGGCGGGGACGCAGGGAGCGCCGGGCGCGCGCGCCCGCGGGCGGCAGCGGTCGAGAAGGCCGCGCCGGTGGGGACGATCGCCGCGCGGGTCGAGCGGATCCGCGGCCTGCGCTTCGAGACGCCCCCGCGGCCGGTGGAGGTCACCCCCGCGCAGGCGCAGCGCGACGGCCTCGAGGACCTCGACCGCTCCTATCCCGCTCCCGAGCGCCACGCCGACGAGGAGGTGCTCAAGCTGCTCGGCCTGCTCCAGCCGTCCGTCGACCTGCGGAAGGTGTCGGCGACGGTGTTCGGCCAGGGCGTCGCGGGCTACTACGACCCGCGCACGAAGCGCCTGCGGATCGTCAAGGGCGCCCAGACCACCAACCGCTTCCTGGAGGAGATCACGCTCGCCCACGAGCTCACGCACGCGCTCGAGGACCAGCGCTTCGGGCTCCATCTCGACGACACCTCGGGCTCCGACGACGCCGCGCTGGCCCGGCTCGCGCTCGTGGAGGGCAGCGCCACCGCGGTCATGCTCACCTACGGCGAGCGCCACTTCTCGGCCGACCAGTCACTCGGCGGCCTGTTCGCCGGCCTCGGGCAGGACACCGGCGACCTGCCGCCGTTCGTCGAGGCACAGCTGCTGTTTCCGTACCTCGCCGGCCAGGCGTTCGTCCAGCGCCTCTACGCCGCGGGCGCCGACAGCTGGAAGGTGCTCAACGCCGCCGACCGCTTCCGCCCGCCCGCCTCGACCGAGCAGATCCTGCACCCGGACTCCTACCTCGCGGTCGAGCAGCCGCTGCGGGTGCGCCTCGACGTCCGGGGCGTGCTGGGGCAGGGCGGGTGGCGGCGGGCCAGGGCCGGCACCTGGGGCGAGTGGGCGACCGGCCGGCTGCTCGGCAACCCGGCCCCGGCCGAGGGCTGGGGCGGGGACCGCTACGAGCTCTGGCAGCAGGGCGCCGGCACCTGCCAGGCGCCGTGCCGGCAGCGCGACGCGCTCGTGATGCGCTGGCGCTGGGACACATCGGGCGACGCTCGCGACTTCGTGACCGCGCTGCGGGAATGGCTCCCACGCGAGCCGGGGCCGAGCGCGGTCGCCACGAGCGGCCGCGACGTCACGCTCGCCCTCGCCCCGGACGCCGGCCTCGCACGCCGCCTGGCCCGGGGCTAGCCTCCGCGGGGGGCCGGTAGCTCAGCGGTCAGAGCCGCGGACTCATAATCCGTCAGACGAAGGTTCGAATCCTTCCCGGCCCATCCCAAATTTGCCGCTACAGCTGGGCTAGAGCGGCATCTCGTCGCATCGAAGATCGTAAGTATGTCTCCAGCGTGTCCCGAGATCGATTGCGCGTCTGCACCCGGCGCGTCCGTCGTCGAAACTCCAGCGCGCTGAGAACGCTCAGGTGGTTTGCCGCGCGCCGAACTGGAGTCAGGAAGCCGGCTTCGCCGCCCGACGCGCGGAGCGGAGCGGTTGCGCCGGGCCGAGGCGTTCAGGCTACGTCCGCGGCCCCATCGCAACCGGGTTCAACATCATCGGGCCGCCGATCGACCGCGACTGGGGCGCTTTGAGAGACTCGCGCGACTGATGCAAGCGCTGTCGTTGCTGTCGAGGTCGAGGGACTCCAGGGTCGCGTCTAGCCCGCGGCGGCCGGACCCCTACGGAGCGAGCGTGCGAAGCGCTCCGCATACCCCGCAGGCGGTGCTCGCCCTGCAGCGCCGGGCCGGCAACCGGGCGGTAGCCGCCTACCTGAGGGTGTCTCCGGCGAGGCGGCTGCAACGCGCGGAACAGACGCTCGCGGTGGCTGGGGGGCAGAGCGTGCGCTACGACGACGCTCGCGTCGGCTCGGGCGAGGTCTCCCGCGTGTGGGAGAGCCTGGTGGGCATGGGGGCGCGGCTGGATCCTGCCGCCGCTGCTTCGATCTACGCGGCGACCAGGAGGGAGGACGCCGAACGCCCGACCCCTGGGATTCCGCGGCCACCGGTGAATGTCAAGAGCCTGGACATCGTCAAGCCTGTGCTCGAGTGGAGATACACCGAGCTCGCCGGACTCGAACAGGCGCTGCAGTTGGCCCGCAGCATCCCGGCATTGGCGGCCCGCGATCCCGCGGCGGTCGTCTTCGGCAAGGTGGCATCGCTGATCAGCTTCAAGCTCCGGATGACGGACCCGGGGGGCGGCGCGAAGAAGTTCGTGGAACGGCACGCCGACTCCGCGGGTGACATGGAACAGGCCGAGACGGTGACACCCGCCGCCGGACCCATGTCGATCGTCCTCGCGGCGGGCTGCAAGGACGTCTGGCCGCCCACAACCACGGAGGGCACGTTGATGGACGTCGTCGACGACAGCATCAACGATCGGGCGAGGGCGCTGCACGAGTTCGACGTCCGGATGCTCCGGATGACGTGGATCCACGAACTCGGCCACACGCTGTATCCGGCCTACAAGGCCGAATGGGAGAGGCTCGTGACCGAAGCGGTGAAAAGGAAGGAGGGCTCGCCAACGGGCTATGCGGCCCGTAAGCCGTCAGTCGAGGAGGACTTCTGCGAATCCTTCACGGTGCTCGCGCTCTACCCAAAGTTCAGTCACGTGCTCGGTCCGACGCGGACAGGCTTCTTCGCCAGGCATCGAGAACTGGTTCAACGGGACCAGACCAGCGGCGCGGCGCCGGCAAATGCGGTGTCTGCGGCGAAGATCTAGATCGGAGCCGACCGTCGCGACTCGGGTGTAGGGTCGTTTCTCGCTCCGTGGTGCGGCGGACTGCGGCGGTGGTTCACGCCGCCGTGCGCCGGTCGCACCGCGGCCAGGGAAGTCCGCGAGTCGAGGGGGTGCCAGGATGAGATCGAGCTTTGTCAGTCTTGTGTATTTGGTCGTCGGGGTGCTACTCGCTGCCTCACACCACTACTTCGCGCACGCGAGCACCCTCAAGCCGCTCCTGTCAGCGCTGCTGGCGGTCGTGCTCTGGCCGCTCCTGCTGCTCGGCATCAGTCTCCACATCAAGTAGTCCGTCCGCCCGATCGAACTGGCTCGAACCACGCATAGCAGTCTCCGGCCCTTGAGTGGTCGCCGTTGGGGGGAGCGGGAGCGTCGGTGGTCTCGGTTGCGCCCAGGATCGCGAATCTGTCACGACGACCACCGGATCGGGGCGCTGACGCGCGGCGAGCAGTCGTGCGCGATGTCGCGGCGCGTGGGCGGCGTATCGTCTCGGCGCGATGGCCGTGGATGTTCTTCGAGTCGCCGACCGCGTTGCGGGAAATGCGATCGAGCGCCTGACCAACGCTCACCATGCCCGCAGGCTGGGCAAGCTCGGGCGTTCCGGCCAGCGCACGCCGCCGCACGACGGGCGCCTGTGGGCGGCGGGGGATCCGCCGCCGCGGGCGGGTAACGCGCTCGACGTGCTGATCGACGGCGGGGCTTACTTCCCGGCGCTCGAGCAGGCGATCCGGGGCGCCCGGCGCAGCGTGCTGATCGCGGGCTGGTGCATCACGCCGGGGTTCGCGCTGGTCCGCGACGAGCCGCCGGTGCTGCTGCGCGAGTTGTTGCGCGAGGCGGCCGAGTCGGTCGACGTTCGCGTGCTCTTGTGGGCCGGGGCTCCGGTGCCCGTGTTCGAGCCGCGCCGGGCCTCGGTGCGCGAGGGGCGCGACGAGCTCGTGCGCGGGACGCGCATCAGGGCCGCACTGGATTCAAATGAGCGCCCGATGCACTGCCACCACGAGAAGCTCGTGGTGATCGACGGCGAGGTCGCCTTCGTCGGCGGCATCGACTTGACGGACCTCAGCGGTGATCGCTATGACACGCCCGAGCATCCGGCGCGCGGGCGCATGGGGTGGCATGACGTCGCGTCGCGGCTGCGCGGCCCGGCGGTCGCCGACGTCGCCCGCCACGTCGCCCAGCGCTGGCACGCGGTCACCGGCGAGCGCTTGGACGCGCCGCCGGCCGACGTGGCGAGCGTCGGCGATGTAGAGCTGCAGATCGTCCGAACCGTGCCCGAGAAGCTCTACGCGTTCGCTCCCCGCGGCGACTTCCGGATCATCGAGACCTACCTGCGCGCCCTGCGCTCCGCGGAGCAGCTGATCTACCTGGAGAACCAGTTCCTGTGGTCACCGGAGATCGTGAACATCCTTGCCGACAAGCTGCGCCGACCGCCCGCCGACAACTTTCGCGTCGTCATCATGCTGCCCGGCAGGCCAAACACCGGAGAGGACGACACCCGCGGGCAACTCGCCCTGCTCGCCGAAGCCGACGGCGACCAGGGGCGCTTCCTGGCCACGACGATCCGAGCGCGCTCGGGCCACACCAGCGACCGCGTCTACGTGCACGCGAAGGTCGGGATCGTCGACGACCGCTGGCTCACGCTCGGCTCCGCGAACCTCAACGCCCACTCCTTCTACAACGACAGCGAGGTCAACGTCGCCACCTGCGACGCGGGACTCGCGCGCGACACGCGACTGCGACTGTGGGCCGCCCATCTCGAGCGCGACATCGACGAAGTCGCCGGCCACCCGAGCACCGTCGTGGACGAACTCTGGCGGCCGATCGCGGCCGAGCAACGCGAGCGCAGGAACCGCGGTGAGCCGTTGACGCACGGGCTGGTGGAACTGCGGGCGAGCTCACGCCGTTCTGAACGGCTGCTCGGCCCACTGCAGGCGCTCCTGGTCGACGGCTAGCTA
>JBDTMF010000262.1:0-5489 GCA_039934455.1 Solirubrobacteraceae bacterium | reverse complement strand
AGCTCGGCGCGCGCGAGGTTCGCGCCCAGGCAGTAGTGCACGCCGGCGCCGAAGGTCAGCGGCTTGTGCTTGCGCTCGGCGGTGATGTCGAACGCGTCGGGCTCGCCGTCGCGGTTGCCGGTGAAGGCGCACACGAGCACGACGGTGCCCTCGGGGAAGGTGATGCCGCGGTAGACGACGTCCTCCATCGCGATCCGCGCGGTGAACGGCGTGATCGGCTCGAAGCGCAGGACCTCGTCGACCGCCCTCGGGGCGAGCTCCGGCTCGGCCGCCAGCCGCTCCCACTGGTCGGGATGGTCCGAGAACAGCCGCAGCGCGTGGGCGAGCTGGCTCTGTGTCGTGTCGACGCCGCCGACGAGCACGTTGAGCACGAGGTTGACGAGCTCGACGTCGGACAGCCGGTCGCACGCCTCCTCGGCGGCGATGAGCGTGGAGATCAGGTCCTCGCCGGGGTCCTGGCGGCGGCGCGCGAGCAGGTCGCCCGCATATGCGTAGAACTCGGTCACCGCCTGCTCGATCTGCGCGCGCTCCTCCAGCACGCTCATCCCGAACTGGCGCTGGATCAGGTTCGACCAGGCCCACAGCCGGCCGGCGTCGTCGAGCGACGCGCCCATCACGGTCGCGATCACCTGGCTCGGGTAGGGCTTGCACAGCGCTTCGACGGCCTCGCAGCGGTCGCCTTCGATGTCGTCCCACAGCTCGGCGAGGAAGCCGCGCATCGCCGGCCGCCACTTCTCGACCGCGCGCGGGGTGAAGGCGGGATTGACGAGGCCGCGCAGGCGCGAGTGGTCGTTGCCGTTGATGTGGAGGATGTTGCGGCGGATCTCCTCGTACAGCGGGCCGTCGTCGATGCCGAAGATCTCGGCGATCTTCATGCCGGGAAACGTGAAGGCGCGGCTGCGCAGGAAGAACTCGCCGGCCTCGCGCTCGAGCGTCGCGAAGCCGAGCGGCATCGAGGCGATCCAGCTCTGCTCGCGCAGCTCGCGCATCGCGCGGTGGAAGCGCTCGCCGCGTAGCGCCGGGTCCGCGTAGTCGAAGGAGGGGAGCTCCAGGTCGGTGATGGCGGCCACGGCGGCGCGAGCTTATCCTCACGCGATGGAACGGCTTGAGATCAGGCGGTCCGAGCAGGCCCTCGGTGCCGAGGAGTACGCGGGCGAGTGACGATCTCGCTGCGGCCGAGCGGGCCGTTCTCGCTCCCGGCGCCGGTGATCCTCGGGCTGACCGACGACGGCGGGGACGCGGTCGCGCTGCGCGCGGTTTGGGTTCCCGAGGCGGGGGAGGTCGAGGTCGACTTCGTCTCCGACCTGCCGGCGGAGCGCGTCGAGCGCCACGCCGCGCGCGTGCTGTCGCTCGATGTCGACGGCAGCGGGCTGGCGGAGGTGGCCGAGCGCGACCCGGTGGTCGGGCGACTGGTCGAGGAGGCCGGCGGCCGGCGCCCGGTCTGCTTCGGCACGCCGTTCGAGGCGGCTGTGTGGGCGGTGCTCTCGCAGCGCGTGTCGATGACGCAGGCGGGGCGGGTCAAGGCGGCGATGACGGCGTCGCTGGGCACGCCCATGGACATCGGCGGGGAGGAGGCGGTCGCCTTCCCGGCTCCGGCCGCGCTGGCTGGGCTCGAGTCGTTGGAGGGGGTCTGGGCATCGAAGCTGGAGCGCATCCGGACCCTGGCGGCGCTCGCGGTGGCGGGCGATCTCGACCCGGAGTTCCTGCGCGGCCTCGACCTCGACGACGCGCTGGCGCACCTCCAGTCGCTGCCGGGCATCGGCCCCTTCGGAGCCATGCTCGTCCTCGCGCGCGGAGCCGGCCACCCGGACGTCCCACCCCCGACCCTCCGCCGCTTCCGCGCGGCGGTCGCAGCGGCCTACGGGCTCGACGAGCAGCCCGGCGACGAGAAGATCGCGGAGCTCAGCGTGGCCTGGCGCCCGTACCGGTCGTGGGTGACGTGGCTGCTGCGCAGCGCCGGCGTCGAGTAAGTGCGGCTGAGAGGACTCGAACCTCCACGCCCCGAAGGACACAGGCACCTGAAGCCTGCGCGTCTACCAATTCCGCCACAGCCGCGTGATTGGCAAGGACGCCAGATTATCGGGTGGAGGTTCAGCCCTTGGGACCGACGTGCTCCAGCAGTCGCGCGACCTCCTCCCTGCGGTTGAGACGGACTGCTCGCGCGTACACACGGCTTGAGTCCCAGCGAGCGACATGTCTCCACAAACAGCGCATGGATCTCCGGGGAGAGGTTGTGGAACCCGTAGCTCAGGTAGCTCGTCTGCGCCAGCCGCGAACCGTCGTCCGCGCCACGCCGAGCCGGCGCGCGATCTCGCAATCATGATCCCCGCGGCGACGAGGCGGAGGGCTTCTTGTTCGCATCAAGCTCGGACGGAAATCGACCGCGGCGTTGCTACCCTGAGCGCCGGTCCGCGCCGCTATCGTCTAGGGGACTAGGACGCCGCCCTCTCACGGCGGAAACCGGGGTTCGAATCCCCGTAGCGGTACCTTTCGGAACCCGCCTGCAAGGCGGGTTTCTTGTTGTCTGAGGACCGGTGCGCGCCAGAATGCGCGCCAGTCAGCCAGTGATTGCGTTGAACGCTGTTGCCGGTTCCTGCCATCGCAGGACAGGCGACTCAGTCCTGCGTCACCGCCATCCGCAGCAGCAGGACGCCGGTGAACGTCAACATCACGCCGAGCCCGAGAACTACATCGAGCGCGCTGTCGTCGCCTGCGATCGATTGGACGGTGAGCGTCACAGCGCGTCTCCTTAGACCATATGAAGGTTGTCGTCCGGTCTGGGCGAGAGACGTTTGGCCGGTCCCCCACGCGAGCGTGGGGTGTGGTTCAGCCGTGCGGGTGGCACCCCGCGCGGCGTCCACAACCGCAAAGAGGAGCCGACCATGGCCAAGGTTCGCAGTTGGGCGGGGTTCGGGCTGGCGCGCGCGCTCGAAGCCGCGGGGGTTGGGTGCGTGATCGCGGCGCCGGGCAAGATCGAGCGTCCAGCCCAGGACCGGGTCAAGACCGACCGTCGTGACGCCGAGCGCTTGGTGCGGCTGCTGATGGTCGGGGCCTGCACGCGGTCCGGGTCCCCAGCAGCGAGGAGGAGGCGCTGCGCGACCTCGTCCGTGCGCGCGAGGATCTGCGCGGCGATCTGATGCGCGCGCGCCACCGCATGGGCAAGCTGCTGTTGCGCCACGACGTCCGCTATGACGGCGCCAGCGGGAACTGGACGACCCGTCACCGCGACTGGCTCGGCCGCGTCGAGTGGGGCGACCGCGGCGCGCAGGTCACGCTGCAGGACTACCTCGGCGCGATCGACGCGCTCATCATGCGCCGCGACACGCTCGAGCGGGTGATCGCCGAGCTCGTCCCGTTCTCGCCATGGGCGCAGACGGTCGGCAGGTTGCGCTGCCTGCGCGGGATCGACACGCTCAGCGCCGTCGGCCTGCGCGCCGAGATCGGCGACTTCGAGCGCTTCGAGCGCGCCGGCCAGCTCGCCAGCTACCTCGGCGTCGTCCCCTCAGAGGACTCAAGCGGCCAACGACGGCGCCTCGGCGCGATCACCAAGACCGGCTCGCGGCACGCGCGACGGCTGCTGATCGAGGCCGCCTGGCACTACCGCCGCCCGCCGGCCAAGGGGCACGCGCTCAAGCGCCGCCAAGCCGGCCAGCCGCCCCACGTGCTCGCGCTCGCCTGGAAAGCCCAGCGGCGCCTGCACCACAGTTGGCGACGCCTCGACCACGATCGCGGCAAGCGCCGCACCATCGTCGCCGTCGCTGTCGCCCGAGATCTCGCCGGCTTCTCCTGGACGCGGCTCGAAGCCCGCGCCAAGCGCCGCACGATCATCGCGGTCGCCGCCGCACGCGAACTGACCGGCTTCTGCTGGGCGATCACCCAAATCGGGGAGCCGCCCCGAGCCTGAGACACACAACCAGCATCCCGTCGACTGGGCCGGTGGCGGCCCGGCAACGCGCGGGGAACCCGCGATCCGACTATGAGCAACCCGCCCCCCGAGGCTGGTCACGCCCGATTCTAGACAGCGGCTCGCCACGACGAACCATGGTCCTGCGGCACACCAAATCCGCGTATATCAGTCTGACCGCGCGTCGCGCACAGCCTGCCGGACCGCCACCAGCCCAGCCGACCACACCCCGCCGCCCACAGCAACGCCAACCACGCCTGAAATCGACAACGAGCACTTGACAAACCGCTCTCCATATCGGTCGTAGCGTTCGGGCGGGAGCGGAGAGCCCGCGGTGGCGACGACGCGCGGGCGAGCCGCGGTGCGTATTGGCCGCGGATTGGGACATGCTTCTGGTCGATGGACGTCCCGCATGGCTTCGACCCGACGCTGATCCTCGTCCTCAACCTGGCCGGGACGTTCGTGTTCGGCCTCAGCGGTGGACTGGCCGCCGTGCGGGCGAAGCTCGACCTCTTCGGAGTCGTCGTGCTCGCCGGGGTTGTCGGGTTGGCCGGGGGCATCACCCGCGACCTGCTGATCGGCACCCCGCCGGGGGCCTTCCGCGACTGGCGCTACCTGGCGGCCGCCGGCGCCGCAGGGTTGATCTGCTTCTTCGCACGGCCCGCGCTCGAGCGCATCCAGCGCAGCGTCCTGGTCTTCGACGCCGTCGGGCTGGGCCTCTTCTGCGTGACCGGCGCGACCAAGGCGCTCGACTTCGGCGTGGGAGCGGTGCCGGCCATCCTGCTCGGGGCGATCACCGGTATCGGTGGGGGCATGCTCCGCGACGTGCTGCTGCGCGAGGTGCCGACCGTTCTGCGCCACGACCTGTACGCCATCCCGGCGCTGCTCGGCGCCGGAGTGCTTGTCGTCGGGCAGGAGACGGGCAGCGCGAGCCCCGTGTTCCCGGTGTTAGGCGCCGCCGTGTGCGTCGGCGTGCGGCTCGCCGGCTTGAAGTACCGAGTCAACGCCCCGATCGCGCCGAGTGAGCGTCACGAGGACCCGGCACGGAAGTGACGAGTTTCGTTGCGTTCGAGCCAGGGTCGCGGTCGTCGGAATGCGTCAAGCCCGTCGCCGGAAGCGAGGGTTGCCAAGCTCGCCACGCCGGCGTCGTGCACTCCGGCTGGACGACAGTCGTCTGGGACGTCGGAACGCGTCGCTCGCTCGGTCGAGAAGGGCGCTCGTTTCGCCCGGCGCGCTCAGGCGGCCGACGCGAACACCGAACCGACGGCCGTGATGGCCCGTTGTGGGACGACGACGACCGGACAGGCCGCGGAGCGGATGTACCAGGCTCGACGCTGGTTGCACCGGCCCTCGTCCCGTCGTAGAACCGTACCCACAACGTGAGCGCTCACTAACGCTCGCGCCCCAAAAAAAAGGGGGGAGGGCAGCGCCGAAGCGCTGCCCTCCCGGACCGGGGACACGGAGCCCCGCGCTTCCGGTTCAAGCGGCGTCGGCGTCCTGCTCGTCGATATCGAGCTCCTCCAGGCTCGACTTGAGCGGCGCGCTCGTGAGGTCACGGCGCCGTGGCGTGATGTGCAGCGGGCAC
>JBDTMF010000261.1:0-5507 GCA_039934455.1 Solirubrobacteraceae bacterium | reverse complement strand
AACCTCTACAACCTCTACGGCTCGACCGAGGTGGCGTGGGCCACGATCGCCACGCCCGAGGACCTGCGCGAGGCGCCCGGCACGGCCGGCAAGCCCCCGCGCGGGACCGTCGTGAAGATCTACGACGACGACGGCAAGCCGGTCGAGGCGGGGGAGACCGGGCGCATCTTCGTCGGCAACGACCTCCAGTTCGAGGGCTACACGGGCGGCGGCAACAAGGACGTCATCGACGGCCTGATGTCCTCCGGCGACGTCGGCCACTTCGACGACGAGGGGCGCCTGTTCATCGACGGCCGCGACGACGACATGATCGTCTCGGGCGGCGAGAACGTCTTCCCGCAGGAGGTCGAGGACCTGCTCTCGAGCCACGACTCGATCTCCGAGGCGGCCGTGTTCGGCGTCGACGACGAGAAGTTCGGCCAGCGCCTGAAGGCCGTCGTGGTGACCAAGGGGTCGAAGAAGATCTCCGAGGCCGAGGTCAAGAAGTACGTCAAGGCCAATCTCGCCGGCTACAAGGTCCCGCGCGACGTCGACTTCGTCACGGAGCTCCCGCGCACCTCGACCGGCAAGGTCCTCAAGCGCGAGCTGCAGGAGGACGCGGAGGACGGCAAGAAGGACTGATTCCGGCCGCTATAACGGGAGTGACCATGCCCCAGCGAACCGACCTCTTCTCGCTCGGCCGCATGGGGCTCACGTCGGGTGAGGGCCGGCGGCTCGAGCTGCACACCGCGCTCGCGCCGCTCGAGCTGGGCGGCGAGCGCTACACCCCCGATCCCGAGATCGTGCCGGTGCGCCTCGACATCTCGCGCACGACCGGCAACGGGTACGCGCTGCGCCTGCGCTTCTCGGCCACCCTGACCGGCCCGTGCATGCGCTGTCTCGCACCCGCCGCGCCGAGCTTCGAGATCGATGCGCGCGAGGTCAACCAGCCCGGTGCGGGCGACGAGGACCTGAGCTCGCCCTACGTCGACGGCGACGACGACCTCGACCTCGCGGGCTGGGCGCGCGACGCCTTCGCGCTCGCGGTCCCGGCGCAGATCACCTGTACGCCCGACTGCCGCGGCCTCTGCCCGCACTGCGGCGCAAACCTCAACGAGGAGCCCGGCCACGCGCACGAGGCCGAGCCCGACCCGCGCTGGTCGAAGCTGTCGGAAATCCGCTTCGAGTAGCGGCTTCGCTACCCTTCCGGTCGCCCATGGCCGTTCCCAAGCAGAAGCAGTCGCACGCTCGCACGAACCAGCGCCGGTCGCAGCACAAGATCTCCTCGCCGACGCTGAACGAGTGCCCGCAGTGCCACCAGCCCCGCCGCCCGCACCGTGTGTGCGGCAACTGCGGTTTCTACCGTGGTCGCGAGGTGGTCGCAGTGCAGCACGACGAGCACGACCACGACCACTAGCGCCGGCGTATGACCGACCCGGTCGCCGTCGCGGTTGATGCGAACGGGGCCGACCACGGCCCCGCCGAGGTTGCGCGCGGGGCCGCCGCCGCGGCGTCGGAGCATGGCGTGCGCGTGCTGCTGTTCGGCCCGGCCGCGCTGATGGGCGAGATGCCCGAGGGTGTCGAGGTGATCGACGCGCCGGTCTCGATCGCCAAGGCCGAGGACCCCGCGCGCGCCGTGCGGGCGAACCCGGACGCCTCGATCGTGGCCGCCGTGAGCGCCGTCGCCGACGGTCGCGCCGACGCGCTCGTCTCGGGGGGCTCGACGGGCACCGCGCTGGCCGCCTCGCTGTTCCGGATCAAGCGCGGGCGCGGCATCCACCGGCCGGCGCTGGCCGTGCTCGTGCCGGTGCCGGGCGCGCCGTTCCTGCTCCTCGACGCGGGCGCCAGCGTCGAGGTCCGGCCGGAGCAGCTGGTGCAGTTCGCCCACATGGGCGCCGCGTTCATGGAGACGGCGATGGGGGTCTCTCGGCCGCGGGTCGCGCTGCTGAGCAACGGCGAGGAGGCCTCGAAGGGGCCCGAGGACCTCGTGGCGGCCCACAACGTGCTCTCCGGCGCCGAGTCGCGGCTGAACTTCATCGGCAACGTCGAAGGCTTCGCCATCGCTACCGGCGAGGCCGACGTGATCGTTACCGACGGCTTCACCGGCAACGTCGCGCTGAAGGTCATGGAGGGGACGTCCGCGGTGCTCCTGGGCGCGGTGCGCGACGCCGCGACGTCGTCCAAGCGCTCGACACTCGGAGGCCTGCTGCTGCGGCCGGCGCTGCGCGAGCTGCGCGACCAGCTCGACCCGCAGGCCGTCGGCGGCGCGGTCCTGCTCGGCCTGCGCAAGCTCGTGGTGGTGCCGCACGGCTCGTTCGAGGCGGGAGGGATCACGAACGCGATCGGGCTCGCCGCTCGCGGTGTGCGCGAGGACGTGGTCGGGCGGACGCTCGAGACGCTCGCGGCCGCGGGGGCGCTGCGGCGGGCTCCGGCCGAGGTGTCCGCCGTGGCCTCTAGCGTGCCCGATCAGCCATGACCCGAGACGACGTCCTGGAGGCCATCCGCGCGCATCTCGCCGACGAGCTCGAGCTCGACCCGGCGCGCGTCACGGAGGCCACCCACTTCAAGCGCGACCTCGAGGCGGACTCGCTGGACCTGTACACGCTCGTGCAGGAGCTCGAGGACACCTATGGCGTGGTGATGTCGGACGAGCAGGCGGCGCGGATCCAGACGGTCGGTCAGGCCGTGGACTTCGTGCTCGACAATGTCGACCGGCCGGATGCCGGTCGTCTGCATCAGGACTTGGGGCCGGATGCCCCGCGGGGCACTCCCTCTGACACGGCCGGGCCGAGGCCCTGAGCCCTGGACCAGCTCAACGACCTGCTCGAGTCCCTGCCGCCGGAGCTCGCGCGGCAGGCGGTCACGCACGCCTCGTGGACGGACCAGCGGTCGGACTCCTACGAGCGCCTCGCGTTCCTGGGGGACTCGGTGCTCTCGCTGGCGGTCACCACGCATCTCTATCCGCGGCTCGCGGCGGAGTCCCACGGCGCCGGGCGGCTCACGAAGATCCGCGCCCAGGTGGTCTCCGGGCGCTCGTGCCGGGTGGTGGCGGAGCGGCTCGGGCTGCCCGAGCGGCTGCGGACGACCGCGCCGGCGGATGCGGGTGCCGCGGCGACCGACCTGCTGGTCCGGACCGAGCGCGTGCTGGCCTCGGTGATCGAGGCGGTGATCGGCGCGTGCTACCTGGCCTACGGCTACGAGCGGACCGCGCAGGCGGTGGTCGAGGCCTTCACGCCGGAGATCGAGGAGGCGCTGGTGAGCCCGGCGGACTTCAAGTCCGCGCTGCAGGAGCGGCTGGCCCGCCGCGGGGCGCTCGTGCGCTACGAGGTGGTGGGCGAGGACGGCCCGCCGCACGATCGCACCTTCGAGGTCTCGGCGACGGTCGAGGGCGCGGAGGTCGCACGCGGCTCCGGGCGCTCGAAGAAGGACGCCGAGCAGGCCGCCGCCGCCGCCGCGCTCGACGCGCTGCCGCACTAGTGGGTCTTGCATGCACCTGAGGTCGATCTCCCTCAAGGGCTTCAAGTCGTTCCCGGATCGCACGCGGCTCGACTTCTCGCCCGGCGTCTCGGTCGTCGTCGGCCCGAACGGGTCGGGCAAGTCCAACATCACCGACGCCGTGCTGTGGGCGATGGGCGAGCAGTCGCCGCTCGCGGTGCGCGGGCAGTCGATGCAGGACGTGATCTTCGCCGGCGCGCACGGCGTGCAGGCGCGCTCGGAGGCCGAGGTCGAGGTCGTGCTCGACAACGGCGACGGCACCGTCGACCTGCCCGCGAGCGAGGTCGCGATCACGCGCCGGCTCGACCGCGCGGGGGAGGGCGAGTACCGCGTCAACGGCGCGAAGTGCCGTCTCGTCGACGTGCTGGAGATCCTCTCGGACACCGGCCTGGGCAAGGAGATGCATTCCGTCGTCTCCCAGGGCCGGGTCGAGTCGATCGTGACCTCCAAGCCGCGCGACCGGCGGCTGCTGATCGAGGAGGCCGCCGGGCTCGGCAAGCACCGCAAGCGGCGCCGCCGCGCCCAGCTCAAGCTCGCACGCACCCAGGACAACCTCGACCGCGCGCTGGACATCGAGCGCGAGGCGCGCGCCCGGCTGCGGCCGCTCAAGCGCCAGGCGGAGGCCGCCGAGTTGCACGAGCGCCTCGAGCGCCAGACCGACGAGGCGCGCTGGACGCTGGCCGGCGAGGACGCGCGTGCGGCGCGGGCCGAGCTCGGCGTTGCGATGGACGCGGTTCGCTCGGCGCGCGAGGCGTACGGCTCTGTCGAGAAGGAGCTCGCCCAGTTGCGCGCGGCGCGCGAACAGGCCGAGACGGCGCTGGCGGCCCGCGGCGCCGAGCGCGAGGCGCTGGCCAACCGGGCATACGCCGCACGCTCCTCGTTCGAGCGCATCGAGCTGCGGCTGGAGTCGGTGCGTGCGGCCGTCAGCGCGATCGAGGACCGGACGCAGCGCCGCCGCGCGCTGGTCGCCGGGCTCGAGGCCGAGGCGGGCGAGGACGAGGGCGACGATCCTGGCGCCGCCGAGCGCGTCGCGGGCATGGAGGCCGAGCTCGAGCAGCTCGCCCAGGATCGCCACGCGCGGCTGGCGAGCGACCTCGAGGAGCTGGAGGGGCGGCGGGCCACGGTCGCTCTGGAGTTGGAACGCCTGTCGGCCGAGGCCGACCGGGTGGGCGAGGCGCGCCGGGCGGCGGACGCCGCCTCCGACGCGGCGCGCCGCACCCGCCGCGAGGTCGAGGCCGGCGTCGAGCGCGCCCGCCGCGAGGCCGCCAAGGTCGGCGCTGAGCTCGCGGCCGCGAACCAGTTCCTGCGCTCGCACGTCGGGGCGCCGGGCGGCGCTCCGGCGCTCGCCGACGCGCTGCGGGCGGAGCCGGGGTACGAGCTGGCGCTGGCGGCGGCGCTCGGGCCGCGGCTGCGCGCGGCGGTGGCCGCAAATCTCTTTGAGGCCGGTGCGCTGCTGGATCGCGCGGGCAAGGACGGAGGCGCCGCGCTGGTGCCGGCGCACCCCGTCAGTGAGGGGATTGGTTCCGCCGGCGGCACCGCTCCGGCCGGCGCCCGGGGCCCGGTCGACGAGGGCGGTCAGCTCTCCTCCTCGCCCGCGCCCGGGGCCGAGCCGCTCCGCTCCCGCGTCCACCCCGAGGGCGACGGCGGCGCCGCCTCGCTCGCCGAGCGCCTGCTCGCCAACGTCTGGGTCGTTGACCGGCTCGACGGGCTCCGGCCCGACTTCCGCGGGGTCGCCGTGACCCGCTCCGGCCGCGTCTGGTCGCCGATCACGCGCGAGCTTCGCCAGGTGCCGGGCGGCGGCGAGGATCGGCTGCTGGCCGAGCGCAACCGCCGCGACGAGCTCGTGCAGGCCGCCGAGCGCGCGGCGCAGGCCGAGCAGGCCGCGATCGCCGCCGGGGAGCGCGCCGCGCAGGCCGTGGCGGCCGCCGACGCCGCCCGTGACGAGGCCGATCGCGCCGCTCGCACGGCGTCCCGCGCCCGCGACGAGGCGAGCGAGGCCGTCCGTCACGCCGGCTGGCTGCTCGACCAGGCCG
>JBDTMF010000260.1:0-5542 GCA_039934455.1 Solirubrobacteraceae bacterium | reverse complement strand
CACCTACCAGGTCTACAACGACGGCGCCCACATCCGCCTCGTGGCCTGGCGCACGTCGCACGCCGTCTACTGGGTGTCGAACACCCTCAGCCGCAGTCTCTCCAACCGCGAGATGCTCGGCATCGCCCGCTCGCTCACGCGCATCCCCGGACGCTGACCAGACCGGCGCGGCCCGTGTCGCGCCCGCCGGCGCGACGCGGCCGTGGCCGCCATGACTACGGCACCTGCAGCGAGGCGACCGATCCGTCGGGCGCCTTGAAGCCGAGCTTGTCCAGCGCCGACTGCAGCGACTGCGTGTAGCTGGCGCTGGTGAAGGTGGCGCCGCTCACCGCGTCGACGTCGGCGCTCTGCTTGCTGAGCGCCTCCTGCTGCAGGATGGGCTCGGCCGAGCCGGAGATCTGGACCGAGCGCGGGTCGTTGCCCTGCAGTTGCAGCGCCTCGATCGCGGTGATCTTGCCGTTCTTGACGGTGACACGGACCTGAGCGCTGCCGTATTGGGTGTCGATCGCGTCGCCCGCGGCGGTCCCGCTTGCCGTGGTCGCGCCCGCGCCGGTCGATGATGCCGGCGTGGTCGTGGTCGTGGTCGAGGCCGTCGCGGGCTTGACCGCCGGGGTCTGGGGGTGGAACGCCAGGACGCCGGCCGTTCCGGCGACCGTGGCGGCGATGATGAGGGGGGACCGGCGCATCAGACCGTGAAGGACTCGAAGTGGATCCGGCGCTCGGGCACGCCGGCGCGCTCCAGCTCGGAGCCGAGCCGGAGCGAGAGGGCGTCGGGACCGCACAGGTAGACCTCGCGCCCGCGCACGTCGGGGACGATCGCCTGCAGCGCGTCGGCGTCGAGGCGGACCCGGTCGCGGGCGCCCACCAGCTCGACGAGGCGGCCGCCGCGGCGCCGGACCTCGTCGGCGACCTCGTCGCGCAGCACGAGCTCCGCAGGCGTCGATGCCCGCAGCAGGACGACGACGTCGGCCTGCGGCGGAAGCTCCTGCAGGACCGCGAGGATCGGCGCGGTGCCCACGCCGGCGCCGACGAGCAGCAACCGGTCACGCGTGGCGGCGTCGGGAATGAAGGCGCCGTAGGGCCCCTCGATGGCCACGCGGGTTCCGGCGGCGAGGCGGGCGAGCCCGGCGCTGTGGTCGCCGAGGTCCTTGACCGTGATGCGCAGCCGATCGCCCGCCGGCGCCGCCGAGAGCGAGTAGGGATGCGCCTGCCACCACAGTCCGCCGCGCAGGAAGCGCCACTGGAAGAACTGGCCGCCGGCGACGGGCAGCCGGTCGAGCTTGCGGCCACGAAGCACGATCGAGACGACACCAGGGCCTTCAGGCCTGACGCCCACGACGCGGATCTGGTGGCGCAGCGACCGCCACACGGGCAGACCGATGCGCGCGGCGACCACCACGCCGAGCGTCCCGAGCCACAGCATCGCCCACCAGAAGCGCGCGACCGGATGGCCGACGAAGGAGGCGCCGGTGCCGATCTGATGCGAGAACGACAGGAACAGCGCGAGATAGGTGTAGAGATGCACCGACCACCACGTCTCGTATGCCATCCGCCGGCGGGCGAGCCGGTAGGAGCTGATGCCGGCGGCGAACAGGAAGATCGAGCCGACGGTCGCGGCCAGGACGCCGGAGTACGTCAGCAGCAGCTGCCCGAACTGGTGCAGCACACCGTCATCCGCCTGGCGGGCATAGCCGACCGTGATCAGCACGGCGTGCGCCAGCAGCAGGTACAGGGGCCACGGGCCGAGCCTGCGGTGCCACGCGACGAGGCGGTCCTGGCCGATCGCGCGCTCCAGCGGCGGCACGCGCGCGACCAGCATCACCACGACCACCATCGCGTAGGCGGCGAGCAGGCCGGCCAGCCGCCCGAGCGCGATGGCGACGCCGCCCGGAGCGGCCAGCGACCCTGCGCTCTCGGCCGTCACCGCGAGGCCGATCGTGACGCCCAGCCCGATCCCGGCCACCGCGGCGAGCGCGTCCACGACCACGGGCCGCTTCCGCGGCGGCCGCAGCCGCGCCGTGTCCCGAGCGACGGATCGGCGCTCGGACACGGGCGGGTCGAGCCACAGCGATGGCTCAGCGGCGGGAAGGAGCGTCTCGGTCATGCGATGAGGTTCGGCCGCGCGCCTCGGAACAACCTCCACACAACCTGAGAAGTCCCTGAGTCAAAAGACTCAGCGAGCTCTCAGGCAGGCCTCGGCTGATCGGGACACGGTGGGCTGAGCATGGTGGACGTCCCTTCCACCAGGAGGAGCATCCATGCTCAGCACCATCCGCAGATCCATCGCCGCCGTCGCCGCCCTTGGCGCGCTCGCTCTCGGCGGCTCTGCCATCGCCGGCGCGGTCGACAAGAGCACGAGCTCGGGCAGCTCGTCCCCGGGCACCCGGTCGGCGCTGGCGCGCCCGGAGCACCAGGCACTCTCGAGCGACGTCGCCGCCAAGGTCAAGGCCGCCGCGCTCGCGAAGCTCCCCGGCGCGACCGTGCTGCGCACGGAGGCGGGCGGGCCCTCCAACTCCGACTATCACGCGCACATCAAGACCTCGGCCGGTGCTGCCAAGGTCGTGCTCGTCGACTCCGCCTTCAAGGCCACCGCAGTCCAGGCCGACTCGGGCCGCGGCGGCAAGGGCCGAGGCGACCACGGCGGCCACGGTGGCCGGGGCGGAGACGAGACCGCGCTGACCGGCGACGCGAAGTCCAAGGTCGAGGCGGCGGTCCTCGCCAAGTACGCCGGCGCGACCATCGACCGCACCGAGGCCAACCGCGACTCCTCCGCGCCGTACGAGTCGCACATCAAGACGAGCGCCGGCAAGGAGCTCGAGGTCCATGTGAGCAAGGACTTCAAGGTCCTCGACGCGCGCGAGCATCCCGCTCACCCCTAGGCGATCCGCTCTCGCACGTGAGAATGCATCCGATGCTCGAGGTCCGCCACATCATGGGGATGCCCATCGGCATCGAGCTGCGCGACGAGGGTGTCGACGTGGAAGGCGCCTTCGACTGGCTGCGTCACGTGGACGCCACCTTCAGCACCCACAAGCCCGACAGCGAGATCAGCCGCCTCGACCGGGGCGAGATCGCGCTGCGACAGTGCTCGCCGGAGGTCGATGAGGTCCTGACCCGCTGCCTCGAGCTCGAGCGAGAGACGCATGGGTACTTCCACGTGCGCGCGACCGGGCGCCTCGACCCCTCGGGAGTCGTGAAGGGCTGGGCCGTGGCCGGCGCCGCGGACCGGCTCGCCGGGGCGGGCGCGCGCAGCTTCCTCATCAACGCCGGCGGCGACGTGATCGCGCGCGGCGGCCCGTGGCGGATCGGGATCCGCCATCCGCTCGAGCACGATCATGTCGCGGCGGTTCTGGCCGCTGAGGACCTTGCCGTCGCGACGTCCGGAGAGTACGAGCGCGGCCACCACGTCATCGACCCGCACACGCAGCGGCCGCCGAACGGCCTCCTGTCGGTCACGATCGCCGGCCCCGACCTCGCCATCGCAGACGCCTACGCGACCGCCGCCTTCGCCATGGGCGCGGACGGCCCCGCCTGGACCACGACCCTCACGGGCTACGACGCGATGTGCGTCACCAGCGATCAGCGCGTCCTGTCGACGCCGGGCTTCGCACGGCACCGGATCTGAGCAGCTCGGCTCAGGCGCGCGGGACCAGCGCGAGCACGCGGGCGGGGCTCCCCGTGCCGCCCACCAGCTTGAGCGGCGCGACGACGACCACGGAACCGGTGGGCGGGAGCTGCGCCAGGTTCGCCAGCTGGGTCAGGCCGTACTTGCCCGCGCCGAGGACGAAGCTGTGCACCGGGAAGGGCGGGTCGAAGGAATGGGCGGCACCTGCGTCGGTGCCGACCGTCTCGACGCCGACCCCGACGAGCGGGCTCTCCTCCGCGAGCCAGCGGGCGCACTCGACGTCGAACCCGGGCGTGTGGGGCCCGGTCTCGTCGGCGTTGAGGAACGCGGACTCGTCGTGCGCGCGGGCGTCCCAGCCGGTGCGGAGCAGCAGCCAGCCTCCCTCCGGCAGCCGACCGTGCTCGGCCTCGAACGCGCGGACGTGCTCGACCGTGAGCAGGAAGTCGGGATCCTCGGCGGCCTCCTGCGAGAAGTCGAGCACCACCGCGGGCCCGATCAGCCGCTGCGGCGGCACCGAGGCGACATCCTCGCCGTCCTTCCCGCTCACCCAGTGGATCGGCGCGTCGAAGTGCGTGCCCACGTGCTCGCCGATCTCGAGCCAGTACCACGCCCAGGCCGGCCCGCGGTCGTCATAGCGGCTGATCTCGTGCCGCGCCAGGCCCGGCGTGTTGGCGAACGGCGGCGGGAGCTTGAGGACGGGGGTGTCCTCGCTGAGCGGCTGGGTGAGGTCGACCACGTCCACGGCGGACAGCATCTCGGCGAGCGACTGGGTCATCTGAAGGCCTCCTCGAGCCATTCCGCGCAGAAGTCGGGCGTGATCTTCGCATCGACGACCAGCGGGCCGTCGCGCTCCGCCAGCCAGGGCTCGATCGCCGCGAGGTCCTCCTCGCCGCGCACGGTGAGCCCCCGCGCACCCGCGGCCTCGGCGAGGGCGGCGAAGTCGGTGTCGGGGAACTGCACGAGCTCGACCGGGTGGCCCTGCGGGCGGAAGTGGTGGACCTCCGCGCCGTAGGCGGCATCGTTGTAGATCACGACGAGCATCGGCAGCCGCAGGCGGGCCAGCGTCTCGAGCTCGGGCAGCGCCATCAGCGCGCCGCCGTCGCCGAGGCAGGCGACGGGAAGCCGGTCCGGCCGCGCGATGGCGGCGCCGATGCTGCCGGCCAGGCCCAGGCCGATCGACTGGAAGGCCTGCGCGAACACGAACCCGGCGGAGTCGGGGACGCGCAGGTACATCGGCGGGAAGCCCATGAAGTGGCCCGAGTCGACGGCGACGGTGCGCTCCGCCGGCAGCAGCGCGTCGAGGGCGATCGACAGCGTCCGCGGGTCCATGCGGCCGTCCGCGCCGGCGTCCTCGTAGGCCTCGTCGCGCCACGAGCCGGCGGCGATCTCCGCGGCCAGCGCGTCGTCGCGGCCGCCGGCGCCGCGCACGCTCGCGTCGAGGAGTGCCCGCGCCGTCGCGGCGGCGTCGGCGACCACGGCGGCGTCCACCGGCCGGTGCGCGCCGAGCGCCTCCGGGGCGACGTCGACCTGGACGACCTTGGCGCCGGGGCTGATGAGCGCGCCGTCGCGCGTTGTCCAGCGGGTCAGCGAGGCCCCGAAGGCCAGCACGAGGTCGGACGCTGCGATCAGCCGGGCGGCGGCCGGGGAGGCGAAGCCGCCGGAGATCCCCACCGCCCACGGCGACCCGGCGAAGAGCCCGTGGCCCATCGCGGAGGTGGCGAGCACGTCGTCGATGGCGTCGCCGAGCGCCTCGAGCGCCTCACCCGCGCGCGAGAGGACCGCGCCGCGGCCGGCGATGATCACCGGCCGCCGGCTCGCGGTGATCAGCTCCGCCATCTCGGCGACGGCGGCCGCGGACGGGGCGGGTGCGTGCAACGTGGGCGCGCTCGGCTCGAGCGCCGGCGCCGGCGCCGGCGC
>JBDTMF010000259.1:0-5542 GCA_039934455.1 Solirubrobacteraceae bacterium | reverse complement strand
GCTGGGCCTCGGACCTCGCCAAGGGCTTCGACGTCCCGATCATCCACGTCAACGCTGATGACGTGGCGGCCTGCGTCGCCGCCGTGCGACTGGGCTTCGCGTTCCGCCAGGAGTTCGGCCACGACGTCGTCATCGACCTCATCGGCTACCGTCGCTTCGGCCACAACGAGGCCGACGAGCCCGCCTACACGCAGCCCGAGATGGCGGCCAAGATCAAGAACAAGACGCCGGTGCGCGAGATCTTCGCGGCCCAGCTCATCAAGCAGGGCGTGATCACGCAAGAGGAGTCCGACGCGATCGCCAAGGAGATCTGGGACGGCATGGCCGAGCGCCACCGCGAGCTCAAGGAGGAGCTCTCGCACGCCTCCGCCGAGCAGCCGACCGGCGGCTACCAGCTCGACCGCTCGCCCTCGCCCGAGGTCAAGACCGCGGTGTCGGCCGACCGCCTGCAGGGTCTCAACGAGGACCTCCTGGCGGTCCCCGAGGGCTTCAACGTCCATCCGAAGCTGCTCAAGCAGCTCGAGCGCCGGCGCGTGACGATCGGGCCGGACGGCGGCATCGACTGGGCCCACGCCGAGGCGCTGGCCTTCGCCTCGCTGCTGAGCGAGGGCACCCCGGTGCGCCTGACCGGCCAGGACGTCGAGCGCGGCACGTTCTCCCAGCGCCACCTCGTCCTGCACGACGTCAAGACCGGCCAGCGCGTCTCGCCGATCCAGTCGCTGCCGGGCGCGCTCGCCCCGATGGAGCTGCACAACTCGCCGCTGAGCGAGGTCGCCTGCCTCGGCTTCGAGTACGGCTATTCGATGGAGGCGCCCGAGACGCTCGTGCTGTGGGAGGCCCAGTTCGGCGACTTCATCAACTCGGCCCAGGTGATCGTCGACCAGTTCATCATCTCGGCGCTGGCCAAGTGGGGCCAGACCACGCGCCTGACGCTGCTGCTCCCGCACGGCTACGAGGGCTCGGGCCCCGAGCACTCCTCGGCCCGCCTCGAGCGCTTCCTCACGCTCGCCGCCGAGGGCAACATGCGCGTCGCCAACCTCACGACGCCCGCCCAGTACTTCCACCTGCTGCGCCGCCAGGCGCGCGTCGCCAAGCAGCGCCCGCTGATCATCATGACCCCGAAGTCGCTGCTGCGGCTGCCGCAGGCGACGTCGCGGGTCGAGCACCTCTCCGAGTCGCGTTTCTTCCCGGTCCTGAGCGAGCCGCGCATCGACGAGGAGAGGGTCACCCGCCTCGTGCTCTGCTCGGGCAAGGTCTTCTACGACCTCAAGGGCCACGCGACGCGCGAGAACAACGAGGGCGTGGCGATCTCCCGCGTCGAGCTGCTCTACCCCTTCCCCCAGAGCCAGATCGAGGAGGAGATCGCGCGCTACCCGAACCTGCGCGAGGTCGTCTGGGCCCAGGAGGAGCCGCGCAACATGGGCGCCCGCGCGCACATGTCCCCGCGCCTGCTCCAGATGCTCCCCTCCTCGCTCGAGTTCGGCTACATCGGCCGCCCCGAGCGCGCCTCGCCGGGCGAGGGCTACCCGGCCGCCCACACGATGGAGCAGACCCGCATCATCCGCACCGCGCTGGACCTCTCGGTCCCCGTGTCCGTGAACCCGGCCAAGGCGCCGGGCGAGCGCTAGCTGCAAGCGCGCTGTCAAGCGCAACCCTCGGGGATCGCGCGTGTCGAAGTGGGAGACGCATACAGACGCAACCCACCAAGGGAGGCAGTACATGTCCGGGAGGACACTCCGCTACATCCTCGTCGGCGCGCTCGTGCTGGCAGTCGGCATCCCGTCCGTCGCCATGGGCTTCGGCGAGGGCCGCTCGCTGCTCCTCGGCAAGCGCAACCCGAGCCCCAGCGGCTCGAAGGCGCTGAGCTCCGAGACGCAGATCATCGCTTCGAACGGCACCTACGGCACGCGCCAGTCCAACAAGAAGGACGGCGACGGCGGCGGCGCCATCTACGGCTGCCGCTCGAACCCCGGGTCCGAGCCGTGCATCCGCGCCAACAACCTCAAGGGCGGCCGCGCGTTCGAGTTCGCGACGGTCGGCAAGGAGGCCGGACGCATCGAGACCGGCGACACCACCGGCGCGCCGCTGACCACCAACGCCACGGGCGTCGCGACCGGCTTCAACGCCGACAAGGTCGACGGCCGCGACGGGAGCGACCTCGCGTCGCCCTCCGACTCGCTGTTCGCCGCGGTCAACGCGGACGGCACGCTGGCCGCCGGCGGGCCCGAGGCGACCGCGTCATCGAAGACCGCCGCCGCCGCGCAGACCTACACGGTCACCTTCTCGCGCGACGTCAGCAAGTGCTCGGACACGGCGAACGTCGTCGGCAACTCGGCCGACTTCTCGCTCGGCGTCGAGCCCGGCCCGGCCGCCAACCAGGTCCGCGTCGACCAGCGCGACGTGGCCGACGGCAACACCAACGGCCGCGCGTTCCACCTGCAGGTGATCTGCTGAGCCCGCGCTAGCTCGAGTCCAGCTCTCGCCGGACGCGCTCCCCCGCCGGGGCGAAGTCCGGCGAGAGCCGCTCGAGCAGCGTGCGCCAGCCCGGGTGCAGCTCGATCGCACGCCGCACCGCCACCATCCCGCGCTCGAGGTCGCCCGCGTGGGCCTGCGCGAGACCGGCCCAGAACAGCAGCTCGTGGGAGTCGGGGGCGAGCTCGGCCGCGCGCTCGTACAGCGGCCCGGCCTCGCCTGCGCGGTCGGAGGCCATCAGCTCGTCGGCCTGGCCCGCCAGCCGCCCCATCTCCTCGACGGGCTCCTGATGGTCCTCGACGCGCAGGTCGAAGCGGCTCTGCCACGGCTCGCCCTTCCCGGGCACGACGACGAGCGCCGCAGACTGGCGGCCGCGCACGTCCCCGCCCTCGCCCTCGGCGGCCTCCAGCGCCGCGATCAGGCGGTCGGCGAGGTCGCGCGCGGCGGCCTCGAAGCGCGCCACCATCGCGGCCGGGACCGTCCCGCGGGCCATCATGTTCGCCTGGGCGGAGACGTGCTCGCCGGTCGCATGCCCGGCGCACGGGATGCAGCCGTCTCCGGTGTGGACCGCGACCCGGCCTGACGCGTCGATCATCCCGACCTGGCGGACGAGCCCGAGCGCGTCGGCGCCGAGCAGGTCGTCCAGTGCGTCGCCCGCCGCCGCACCGGCGGCCATCCGGTCGAGGCCGTGCGGGCCGTGGGCCGGCTCCACGACGGACTGGGTCGCGACCGCCCCGACGCCCGGCCGGGCCCAGATGCAGAGCGAGCCTACGGAGAACCAGTGCGAGTGCACGGCCGCGCCGTGTTCCCCGCTCGCCGGGTCGAAGGCGATGATCGAGTAGGTCCCCTGGCGCACGACGCGCGACGATACCCCTCGTGACACGCACCGAACGCGTCCTCGCCCGCATCCGCGACACCCCGCCCGGCTTCGTCCGCACTTACGGCGACGTCTCGCCCGGCGCACCGCGCTTCGCGGGCACCGTGCTCGCCGCCTGCGACGACCCCGACGTGCCCTGGCACCGCATCGTCCGCGCCGACGGCTCGCTCGCCAAGGGCGAGCGCCAGCGTCGCCTGCTCGACGCCGAGGGCGTGCCGTTCCGGGGCGACCGGGTGGACATGGGTACGGCTCGGCTGCCCTGAGTTCAAGCAGCTCTCAACCCACGGCGCGGCCCTGCCGATGGGCATCGCATGGCCCGCGCCCGCGTGAGCACTCCCCTTGCCGACCCGGTTCGGCTCTCGATGCTGCGCGCAACCGGCATGGTCGGCTCGCCGCCCGAGGAGGCCTTCGACCGCCTCGCCGGCCTCGCGCGCAAGATCCTGAAGGCGCCCGTGGGCATGGTCGCGCTGCTCGACGACCGCCACATGCACGTCAAGGCCTGCGTCGGGCAGCCCGAGCTCGCGAAGGCCCGGCGCGTGCCCGCCACGGAATCCTTCTGCCAGCACGTCGTGGCGACGGAGGAGGCGCTCGTCGTCAACGACGCTCGCCGGCACGAGCTGACCCGCGACCTCGCGGCGGTCAACGCGGGCCAGGTGCTCGCCTACGCCGGTGTTCCGCTGACGCTCCGCGGCGGCTTCGTGATCGGGGCGCTGTCGGTCGCCGACTCCAAGCCGCGCGCCTGGAAGCCCGCCGAGATCGACATCCTCCACGACCTCGCCGCCTCGGTGCTCACCGAGATCGAGATGCGCGCGGACATCGAGGCGCGCAAGCAGGCCGAGACCGAGTTGCAGCGCTCGACCGACCGCCTGCGGGGGCTGATGGACAACAGCCCGACGGTGATCTACGCCAAGGACCTCGACGGTCGCTATCTCTTCCTCAACCACGCCGGCGAGCGGCTGCTCGGCCTCCCGGAGGAGCAGGCGATCGGCAAGCGCGACGCCGAGCTGCACCCGCCCGAGCTCGCGGCCGCGCTGTGCGAGCACGACGAGGCGGTGATCGCGGGCGGCGAGCCCGTGGAGATCGAGGAGACGATCGCGCTCGACGGGCGCAGCACGATCTACCGCTCGGTCAAGTTCCCGCTCACCGACGAGGCCGGCGAGCCCTACGGCGTCTGCGGCATCTCCACCGACATCACCGAGCGCAAGCAGACCGAGCGCGAGCTGCACGCGGCGCAGCAGCGCCTCGTCAGCGCGTTCGATCACGCCCCCACCGGCATGGCGATGGTCGGCACCGACGGCCGCTTCCGCCAGGTCAATGACGCGCTGTGCCAGCTGACGAGGCGCACCGAGGCCCAGCTGCTGAAGTTGACGCTCGCCGACACGATCCACCCCGAGGAGTGGGCCGCGCGCAAGAAGCTGGTCGAGCGCATGCTCACCGGCGAGATCCGCACGCACCAGACCCAGGGCCGCTTCATGAGCGACGGCGATCCGCGCTGGGTGCTGGTCAACGCGACCGCCCTGTGCGACGCCGACGGCTGGCCGGCCGAGTTCTTCGTGCAGTTCCAGGACATCACCGAGCAGACGCGCGGCCAGCAGCTGCTCGCCGCCCGTCACGACGTGACGCGGGTGCTCGCGCAGGCCGCGACCATCGAGTCCGCCGCGACGCTGCTGCTCGAGGCGCTCGGCGCCAACCTCGGCTGGCAGGTCGGCACGCTCTGGCTCACCGATCCGGAGTCGGGCAAGCTCGAGCCGGCCGCGAGCTGGCGCCATCGCACCTTCACGGACAAGCTACCCGCCGACGCCGGCCCGCTCGCCGCCGACGACCTGCCGACGCGCGTGACGCGTTCCGGCGAGCCAGTGTGGACCGAGGCGCTGATGGCGGGCGCCGTGTCCGCGCGCGCCTCCGCGATCGCGGAGGCCGGCCTCTCCGGCGCCGTCTGCCTGCCGATCGTCACCGGCGAGGGCTGCCTGGGCGCGATGGAGTTCTACTGTCGCGAGCTCGCCGAGCCCGATGACCAGCTGCGCGAGCTGCTCGACACCATCGGCACCCCGATCGGCCTCTTCATCCAGCGCCGCCGCGCGGTCGTCGAGCTCGCCGCCGCCCGCGACGCGGCGCTCGAGGCGACGGAGCTCAAGTCGCAGTTCCTCGCCAACATGAGCCACGAGATCCGCACGCCGATGAACGGCGTGATCG
>JBDTMF010000258.1:0-5551 GCA_039934455.1 Solirubrobacteraceae bacterium | reverse complement strand
CGACCGTACCCGAACTCTTTTACATATACAAGGGACTAACGGAACGCTGCACTAGGAACTCGACGCGCTCGGCGACGATGTAGATCCGCGAGGCGTAGGCGCCGTCCTGGGTCTGGAACTCGTCGAACAGTAGACGGCCGTCGACGGCGATCTCGCGCCCGGCCTTGAGTTACTGCGCGCAGGCGTTGGCCTGAGCGTCGAAGCACTTGACGTCGAAGTACCCGTCGTGGCCCAGCTTGCCGGCGCGCTTGACGGCGATCCGCAACGTGCAAATCGCGGTCCCGCTCTCGGTCTCCAGGAACTTTGGGTCCTTGGTCAGGTGGCCGGTGCCGGTCCAGCGGTTCATGGTGTCCTCCTTGCCCCGCTTCTCGGGGGCGGGTTGTGTGTCTGACAAGGCGGCTACCGGCGCCAACGGCGGGATGGAGCGCAGCCGCAGGGCGGCCGTCAGGCCGAGCCCGAGCGAAGCGAGCGGCTTGCGCGCAGTCCAGCAGGCGCCGACGATGCAGCCGATGGCAGGCACACGGCCCGCCCGAGCGGCGGTGGCGGACACCGATCGCAGGACCAGGATCGTCTGCCTCCCGGGTCCGACGTCCGTCGACCGCGAGCCAGGACCGCACGCCGCACGCCCGCGATCGCCGGCACGCGCCCGCGCGGGACTCGCAACGGGGCTAGAGGTTGAGTGCTTCGGCGACCGGGTCGGTGACATGCGTCTCTATCCCTAAAGAGCCGCGCACGCCGAATCTGGCCCCCTGCCAGAGCCACCTGCCCGCCGACACGCGATGGCAGCGGGTCCGGTGCAACAGCCTGGCGCCGGAAGCGCGAGGCGAGCGGAGCGATCCGGCCGGCGCCGGCACGCGCACCTGGCGAGCTCGGCCGGGCAGCCCGACGCGGTGGCGGGTGACGCCGGGACGCAACACCACGGCGCGCGCAACGCGCACCAGCTCGCGACCATCACGAGCACCACAAACGCGACGACGACACGCTCGACCTTCACCCCGACGCGCGTCCGCTTCGCTCCCCGCCCTTCCCGTCCTCTCTCCCCTTGCGCGCGCCTACTCCCTGACTGCCTTCCCGTCTCCTACTCCTACTCCCTTGCTCATCCTCATGCTCGACCACCTTCCGCTTGCCGCCGCCCCGGCTCCGGCCCTCCCGCTATTGCCTTCCTCGAAAGCCCAGGCGCACAGCGAAAACAGGGCCGGAGGCGGGGCGGCGGCCCGGTGATCTCCTAAGCCCACCACCTACAGACCACCATGTAGAGACCACCAACTACGGATCACGACTCCGCACGGCAGTCGCGCTCGCGATCCCGAACCGTGGCGCGTTTGCCCCCGGGTGCCCAGGCTCCGCGGCTCTCGCATCTTGTCTTGAGCGGGAGGCCGGCAGGTGCGGCGGAAGCCGCCTTCGTCGATCAGCGTGTTGGCCTCGAGGTCAGGGCGTGAGAGGTTTGAGGGCGATGGACGGGACGATCGGGATGGTGCTGTCGGGCGGCGGGGCGCGCGGGGCGTACGAGTTCGGCGCGCTGGAGGTGCTCGCGCCGGTTCTGGACGAACCGGCGCGGATCATCGTCGGCACGAGTGCCGGCGCGCTGGGCGCCGCGTACTTGGCTGCGGACGCTCGCGATGGGCTCGAGGCTGCCGCTCGCTCCGGCGGCGAGAAGTGGCTCGAGGTCGAGATCGGTGACGTCATCGGCCCTTTGTGCTCACCGCGCGAGCTTGCCCGGCTGCTGCTCTACGGGCTCGAGCTGCTGGGCATCGGCTCGCCCGCGCCGCCGAGCCTGCTCGACACCCGCCCGCAGCCGGAGACGATCGCGGCACTGATCGATTTCGAGCAGCTCGCGCGCAACGTCGAGGACGGCACGCTCGCCACGGCCGCCGTGGTGGCGACCGCCTACGGGACGGCGAGAAGCGTGGTCTTCCACTCTGGCGGCGAGTCGCCGCCCACCGACGACCGGCGCGGCATCGACTACGTCGCGACCCGGCTCGCGGTCGAGCACGTCCAAGCCTCGAGCGCGATCCAGTCGTTGTTCCCGGCAGTGCGCGTCGGTGAGCGTTGGTACGGCGACGGCGGCGTGCGGCTCAACACGCCCCTGAAGCCCGCGCTGAAGCTGAACGCCGATCGGCTGCTGGTGATCGGACTCAACGCGGTCGCCGGGCCGCCGCTCGACTATGACGATCGTCGCCCGGACGTCTTCGACGGCGCCGCGGCCATCGCGCAGTCCCTGCTCGCCGACCAGCTTGCGCACGACGTCGACACGCTCACCACGATCAACGACGACGTGAAGGAGAGTCGCGCTTTGATCACGCACCGGCTCGTGCCGTACATCTTCGTCGCGCCGACCGACCGGCTCGAGATCGGGCGCCTGGCGAGCGACGTCTACAACCGTCATTACGCGGGCGCGCGCGGGCTGCACCACAATCGCGAGCTGGCGCTGCTCGGGCGGCTGCTCGACGCCGGCCGTAACCCCGTCCGCGGCGACCTGCTGAGCTACCTGTTCTTCGCCCCCGAGTTCATCGAGCCGCTGATCGAGCTGGGCCGGCGCGACGCGCGCGCCTGGCTCGATCGCCAGGGCAGTGCGGGCCCCTGGCGCACGGAACACCCGTGGCCCGCAACGAGGGCCGGAGACGCCGAGGCTTCGAGCTGATCGAGCGACGCTGCCGAGCAGCTTCCCTAACACCGTGCTAATCGGCGGAGGCGACGCCGGCTCCGCAGATGTGGTCATCGATCTGGTGCACGCCGGCGGGATCGATGACGCCGAGCTGGCCGATGACGTGGTCAGACTCGCGGTCGAGATCACAGCTATCTCGCCGCAGCAAGGCGGCGGAGCGCGCAGCGTACGCCGGTCCGATCTGGCATGACCCGGGCTCATCACGGGCCCGGTGCTGATCGGAGCCGAGCCGGCGCGCAAGGAGCCGAAGGCGACGAGCAGGCAGTCCTTCGGCTACGTCTCGCCGCTCCGTTTCGCGCATAGCGCAAGCCCGGCCCGGAACTTGCGGGTCGGTGAGCCGCCGTGGTTGTGCCTACAGAAATCGGGCTCCAGCAAACCGGGTGGAGCTTCGGCGTCTCGTCCCCTGAGCCGCTAGCCGCAACCGTCGCGCGACCACCGCTACCTGGCTGCAAGCGCGCGTCAGATCCTCGCGTAGCTGACTGTGGCTTCGCCCGCGATAGGCAGCGTAATCGCGGGTGGCGGCAACTCGTGGCCGTCCTTCGCTCATTCGTTTAATCTGCGGGCGGGAACCGGGGGTCGGCAGGGTTGTCAGCGGCTTGCTCCGCCGTGATGATCGGCGTAGGTTCGCTACATGCCGCGCAACGCGCTGCTGGTGGCATTCACGGTCGCGATGCTCCTCTGGGGCTGTGGTGGCGACAACGCGACCGGTCCCCGTGACGCGCGACGAACGGGTGTCGATCCGTCGCTCAGCCGGGCGTTGCAAGCCACCCTTGACCAGCAGCGTGAGTTCCACGAGCTGCCGGGCGCTGCGGCCGCCGTGGTCATCCCCGGGCAGGGGGTGTGGTCAGGAGGCTCGGGCGTCGCGGACCGAGAGACCGGGACCCCCGTCACGGGACACACCCCGTTTGCGATCGCAAGCCTCACCAAGCCGTTCATCGCCGTCCTCACCATCAAGCTGTCCGAGCGCGGTCGCCTGCGGCTTGACGATCACCTCAGCGCCTTCGTCCCACGGTGGCCGAATGCCAACCGGATCACGCTCCGGCAGCTGCTCAACCACACCAGCGGCGTGTCGAGCTTCGACATGAAGCTCAGCGATCCCATCAACCGCGCGATCGACGCCAAGCCCCGCCGATTCTGGTCGCCGCAGCGGACGCTGAGCTACGCGGGCAAGCCATCCTTCGAACCGGGCGCGCGTTGGCAGTACAACAACGCAAACTACCTGCTCGCCGGCCTTGCCATCGAGCGCGCGACGAAGACCACCGTCGCTGACGCGCTCCGCCGTGAGATTCTCGACCCGCTCAAGCTCGACGACGTCGTCCTGCAGCCCCAAGAGCGGATCCGCGCGCCGACCGCTCACGGCTACGGCAAGATCGAAGGCGACCGCCGCGAGCGAGATCTGTCTGACGGCAGCGACTTCGTCGCCCTACAGGTCGGTGGCCTCGAGCGCCTGGACGGCGGGCGGAATCGTCGCAAGCGCGGAGTCGGTCGCGCGCTTCGGCGACGCGGTGTTGCGCGGCTCGACGCTAACTCGCAACGGTCGTAAGGAGATGACTGCATCCGTGCCCGCCGAAGGACCATACAGCGCCTACGGGCTCGGCCTGGGACGGGTGTACTCCACCCGTGTATCCGAAGATCTCTGGGGCGCGGTCGGCACCTTCCCCGGCTTCGGCGGCACGCTCGCGCATCAGCCAAGCAAGCGTGTCACCGTCGTCGTACTGGCCAACCAGGACGATGCGACGGGCCTGACCGCCGACCTCGCCGACCGCCTCCTGGAACAGGCCACAGCGGCCTCCAAAGCCCGCTGAAACCTCACGCGTTCAGCCGCCTCCGCCCCCGCCGAGCCCCATCCCCCGCGACACGTCATCGCTGTCTTCGATCGTGTCCCTGACTGACCTCAGCGTCGGGATCACGGTCGTCACCGGAAGTCCGAGTCGCTCGACACGGCGGATGAGGCCACGCCGCAGCCACTTGGAATTATGCTTGGGAAGCGTCGAGATGATGATCTCGTCGAAATCGCGTTCGCGGACCGCGTCCTGGATAGCCTCGAAGGGGTCTGGTCCCCCAAGCAGACTCTCGACCGGCGTGCGCGCTGCTCGGCTCAGGAGATCCACCGCGGTTTCGCGGGTCCAATCAGCCGTCTTGCGGTCGCGGACGTCGGGGATCAGGAGGGTGAACTCAGTCGGCTCCGATTTCGCACGACGAGCCACTTCGGCAAGCAGACGCGGCGTCGACGCAGTCCTGTTCGCCACGACCAGGACTCTCGAAGGGGCGGAAGATTCCATGCGGCCTCCAGCGGTGCATCGCCATCGAAACGATGACTCTCCCACCGAACCCCGACGGGAGCAACACCGGTCGCGCACCGCTACCACAGTGCGAGATGAGCGGCGCTGGTCGACCTGTTGAGGGCCGTGCGCACAAGCGTAGGCGCCACCTCGAGTCGCCCACCTTTTACGCGACAGCCTCGTCGAAAAGCAGCACAGCCGCGACGCTCGACCAGGACCGCTCCTCATCGCGCGCGAAGCGGCACTCGCGCCCCTGGTACTTCGCAGGCCCTAGGGAGGCGCGCGGCCGCGTCGGCCCTGGCTTCGCCACGAGGCCGCCCTTGCGGGGTCCGATCGCTCACAATGCGAGCCGATGGCGATCGACTATCAGTGATGGCACAGGACTTCATCGCGTGTGATCGTGAGCAGGAGCTGTTGTTGCCGCCGAGCCTTCGCGAGTGGCTGCCGGAGCAGCACCTCGCGTGGTTTGTTTTGGACGCGGCGGAGGAGATCGACCTCGCGGCGTTTCTTGCGTCCTATCGCGACGACGGGTGGGGTCGCGCGGCGCGCGATCCGGCGATGATGGTCGCGCTGTTCGTCTACGCCTACGCGATCGGAGTCCGGT
>JBDTMF010000257.1:0-5565 GCA_039934455.1 Solirubrobacteraceae bacterium | reverse complement strand
AAAGCCCGGGCCGTCGATTAGGACACGCATCAGGACACGGGCGGGTGTGGTGTCATCAGTTCGAGTCCGAGAAACCCAGTCGCGACGCGGATTCCCGGTCAAACTCGAACCGAAGAGACCATGCTTTCCCGACAGGAGATGGCGGCGCGCCCAATCGATGCCCCGCCGACAAGAGCATCTAGCAATCATGCGGGATCTCGGGCTTTGGGATGGCGAGACCCGGACTCGAACCGGGGACACCACGATTTTCAGTCGTGTGCTCTACCAACTGAGCTATCTCGCCAGCGCGCGAGAAGGCTAGCGTCCCGGTTGCTCCCGCTGCGGTATCTGACTAAAGTCAGGTAATGGCCGATGCGATGGTCGAGCAGGTCCGCCGCTTCAACCGGGCGGTGACGCAGCGCGTCGGGGCGCTCGACGACCACTACCTCGCGCGCGACCGGCCGCTCGCTGAGGCGCGCGTGCTGTGGGAGATCGGGGCGGACGGGTGCGAGGTCCGCGCGCTGCGGGGGCGCCTCGGGCTCGACTCCGGTCATGCGAGCCGCCTGCTCCGCGCGCTCGAGGCCGACGGGCTGGTGACGGTCGCCCAGGGCGAGCACGACCGCCGCGTGCGCACCGCGAGGCTCACGCCCGCCGGGCTGGCGGAGCGGGCGCTGCTCGACCGCCGTGCCGCCGAGCTCGCGGAGTCGCTCCTGACGCCGCTGACGGCCGCGCAGCGCGAGCGGCTGGTGGGCGCGATGCGCGACGTCGAGCGGCTGCTGGCCGCCGCGCTGGTCGAGATCGTCGCGGTCGACCCCGAGCATCCCGATGCGCGCCAGTGCCTGCGCGCGTACTTCGCCGAGCTCGAGCGCCGGTCCGGCGCGCCGTTCGACCCCCTGGTCGGCAGCACCGCCGAGCCGCGCGAGCTGCGCCCTCCGGCGGGCGAGATGGTGGTCGCGTACCTGCGCGACGAGCCGATCGGCTGCGGCGCGCTCAAGCACTTCGACGGCGCGGTGACCGACATCAAGCGCATGTGGCTCGCCGAGGCGGCGCGCGGGCTCGGCCTCGGCCGGCGGCTGCTGGATACGCTCGAGCAGCGGGCCGCGGACGCGGGCGCGCGCACCGTGCGGCTCGAGACGAGCGACCTCCTGGTCGAGGCCGTCGCGCTCTATCGCTCGGCGGGCTACCGCGAGGTGCCGGCCTTCAACGACGAGCCGTTCGCCCACCACTGGTTCGAGAAGCGCGTCTAGTACGGGCGATCCCCTAGGGGGCGGCGTACGGTTAGCCACACCTCGCGAGGAGGCTGGCATGGCACCCTTTGCCCATGGCCACCTCCGTCGTCGCGGGTCGCGACCTCACCAAGCGATACGGCGAGGGCGACGCCGCCGTCAACGCGCTCCGCGGCGTCTCGCTCGACATCGCGCCCGGCACCTTCACCGCGATCATGGGTCCGTCGGGGTCCGGCAAGTCGACGCTGATGCACCTGCTCGCCGGCCTCGACCGGCCCACCGAGGGCAGGGTCGAGATCGACGGGACCGAGATCGGCACGCTCGACGACGGCGACCTGACGCGGCTGCGGCGCGACAAGATCGGCTTCGTCTTCCAGGCGTTCAACCTCGTGCCGGTACTGACCGCGGAGGAGAACGTCCGGCTGCCGCTGACGCTCGCCGGCCGCGATGACGCGGGCGGCCGCGTGGAGCAGCTGCTCGAGGCGGTCGCGCTGACCGATCGTCGCACCCATCGCCCGGCCGAGCTGTCGGGCGGCCAGCAGCAGCGCGTCGCCGTGGCGCGCGCGCTCGCCTCCGAGCCGGCGGTGATCTTCGCCGACGAGCCGACCGGCAACCTCGACTCGACGACGTCGGGCGAGATCCTCGGGCTGCTGCGCCGCGCGGTCGACGAGTTTGGCCAGGCCGTGGTGATGGTCACCCACGAGGCCTCCGCTGCGGCGATCGCCGACCGCGTCCTCTTCCTCGACGACGGCCGGGTCGTCGCCGACGACTCCGGCCTCGACGCCGAGCAGATCCTCGACCGCATGAAGGCCCTGGCGTGACCCGGCTCGCGCTGCGGGGTCTCGCGGCGCGCAAGCTGCGCACCTCGCTGACGATCGTCGCCGTCCTGCTGGGCGTGACGATGATCGCCGGCACGTTCGTCCTCACGGACACGATCCAGCGGGCGTTCGACGACATCTTCAGCGCGCAGACCAAGGGCGCGGACGTCGTCGTGTCCGGCCGGACCAAGGTCAAGTCGGACTTCTCGATGCCGCGGCCGCTCGACCAGAACGTGCTCGACGAGATCAAGCGCCTGCCGCAGGTGGCGCAGGCGGCCGGCCAGATCAACGACGTCGCCGCGGTGGTCGGGAAGGACGGCAAGGTCGTCAAGTCCGGCGGCGCGCCCACGATCGCCGCGACCTACATGCCCAAGCCGTTCGCCGCGGTCGGTATCTCCGAGGGCCGCCCGCCGCAGGGGCCCGGCGAGATCGCGCTCGATGGCGCGACGGCCGACAAGGAGCACTTCAAGCTCGGCGACGAGGTCACGGTCGCCACCACCGCTCCCAAGCGCCCGTTCAAGCTCGTCGGCCTCGCCACCGTCGGCAAGTCGGCGGGGCTCGGCGGCGCGACGTTCGTCGTCTTCGACCTCCCGACGGCGCAGAAGCTGTTCGGCAAGCCCGGCAAGGTCGACTTCGCCTATGTCGCCGGGCGACCCGGGATCTCACCGAAGGCCCTGCAGCGCCAGATCGCCGCGCTGCTGCCGCCGGACGCCCAGGTGCGCACCGCCGCCCAGGAGGCCGACAAGCTCGGCGAGGACATCCGCCAGGGCCTCTCCTTCCTCACCACCGGGCTGCTCGCGTTCGCGTTCATCGCCGTGTTGGTCGGCGCGTTCCTGATCTTCAACACGTTCTCGATCACCGTCGCGCAGCGCTCGCGCGAGCTCGCGCTGCTGCGCACGCTCGGCGCGACGCGCCGCCAGGTGCTGAACTCGGTGCTGCTCGAGGCGCTGACCATCGGGCTGATCGGCTCGGTCGTCGGCGTCCTCGCCGGGCTCGGGTTCGCGAAGGCGATCAACGCGCTGTTCAAGGCGCTCGGCATCGACCTCCCGACCACGAGCCTCGTGCTCGAGACCCGCACGATCATCGTCTGCCTCCTCGTCGGCACGCTGGTCACGCTGGCCGGGGCGCTCGCCCCGGCGCTGCGAGCCACGCGGGTCGCCCCGGTGGAGGCGCTCCGCGAGGCCTCCGCGCCCACGCGTGGGCGCTGGGCGCGGCTGACCCCGTGGCTCGCCGGTCTGCTGATCCTCGCGGGCGCCGGGCTGGTCGTCGCGGGCCTGCTCGCCAAGGGCGGCGACACCTCGACCAAGCTGGCCGGCGCGGCCGGTGGCGCGGTCATCCTGATCCTCGGCATCGCGCTCATCTCGCCGCGCTTCGTCGGCCCCGCGGCGCGCCTTATCGCCGCGCCGATCGAGCGCTCGACCAAGCTCGTCGGGCGGCTCGCGCGCGAGAACTCGACGCGCCACCCCGGGCGCACCGCGGTCACCTCCGCCGCGCTCATGATCGGCCTCGCGCTGGTCGTCTTCGTGACCGTGTTCGCCAACGGGCTGCGCGCCTCGGTCGAGGACCTGATCGACCGCACGCTCGCGGGCAACATCGCAGTGCTCCACGACGACGGCTTCTCGCCGATCCCGGCCGCGATCGGGCCGACCGTGGCCGAGGTTCCCGGCGTCGCCGCCGTCTCGTCGTTCCGGGACACCCAGGCCAAGATCAAGGGCGTCAGCGGCACGCTGCTCACGCACGCGATCGAGCCCGGGACGGTCGGTGCGGTCTACAACTTCGACTGGCAGAAGGGCTCCAACGCGACCCTGCGCTCGCTCGGCGACGACGGCGTGCTGCTCGAGAAGGACACGGCCACGAAGGGCGACTTCAAGGTCGGCGATCGCATCGCGGTGACCGGCCCGAGCGGGAACGTGACGCTGACCGTGCGCGGGATCTACAAGGACAACGCGCTGCTCGGCGGCTTCTCGATGACCGGCGCGCCGTTCGACCGCATCGTCGATCAGAAGCGCGTGTCGAGCGTGCTGATCAAGACCGACAAGGGCGCGAGCGTGCCCGCGGTGCAGAAGCGTGTGACGAAGGCGATCGCCGGCTTCCCCGAGGCGCGCGCCCGCTCGCAGGATCAGCTCAAGAAGGAGAACGGCGACCAGGTCAACCAGATCCTCGCGCTGTTCTACGCGCTGCTGGCGATGAGCGTGATCATCTCGGCGTTCGGGATCGTCAACACGCTCACGCTCTCGATCTTCGAGCGCACGCGCGAGCTCGGGCTGCTGCGCGCGGTCGGCATGACGCGGCGCGACGTGCGGCGGATGGTGCGCTACGAGAGCGTCATCACCGCGGTCTTCGGGGCGATGCTCGGGCTCGTGCTCGGCCTGTTCTTCGCGTTCGTCGTGATCCAGGCGATCAACAGCGAGGGCCTCACCTTCTCGCTGCCGATCGGCCAGATCGTCTCGCTGCTGGTGTTCGCGATCGTGGTCGGGGTGGTCGCGGCGATCTTCCCGGCGCGCCGGGCGTCGCGGCTCGACGTGCTGCGGGCGATCTCCTACGAGTAGCCGGGTCCCGAACGCCGCGATGAGAACGGCGGCCGTCGCACCCGGGGCAGGTCAGCCGGCCGCGGCCCAGGCCCTCAGGTCGGGCGCGGGGTCGATCGGCGCCGAGGTTTCGGTGGCGTACCAGCCGTCGGGCCAGATCTCGAAGTGCAGGTGCGGGCCCGTTGCGTGGCCGGTCATGCCCGATTTCGCGAACACCTGCCCGGCGCTGAGCACGGTGCCCTTGGTCACCGCGATCGAGTCGTTCTGCAGGTGCATGAAGACGAAGTCGCGACCGTCGTCGGCGTGGATGACGACGTAGTTGCCGGCACCGCCCGCCTGGTAGGCGCGCCACGACACCACGCCCGCGCGGGGTGTGGCGATCGGCGTGCCCTCGGCGGTGAGGAGATCCTGGCCGCGGTGGATCGCCGTGCCTCGCACCGCGCCGAACGGGTCGCCCCAGGTGAACGCGCCGCGGATCGGGAAGACGCCGGTGCCGGTCGCGACCGGCGCGGCGGGCGCGGCGACCGGCGGCGGCGGGGGCGCGACGACGGTGAGGCTCGAGCGGCCGGAGGCCGTGGCCGTGCGGCGCAGCGTGCCGCCGTTGCGATCGACGGCGTGCAGACGCGCGACGTAGTCCCCGGGCGGCAGCAGGCCCGCCGGCGGCGTCCACGTCCGGATGAGCGTGCGGCCCGTGCGCTTCCAGCCCATGCGGATGCGCGCGGCAGGGCGGCGCGCGCCGGCGGGCAACAGCTCGATGCGCACGCGGGCGCTGCGCTGCGCGCCGTCGACGCGGTAGCGGAAGCTGGCGGGGGCGCCCGGGGTGAGCGTGCGCGGCGTGACCTTGAAGCGCGAGGCGGTGAGCCCAGGGGCGGAGGCGCCGTAGCCTGCGCCACCGGTCGGGGCGGTGACGGTCGCCCCACTGCTCTGAGCATGCCCCGTCGCCGGCAACGCCAGCAGCGCGACCGCGGTCCCCAGGAGGAGACGTCGTCGCATAGGAAGAGCTTCGGGGGTCAG
>JBDTMF010000256.1:0-5567 GCA_039934455.1 Solirubrobacteraceae bacterium | reverse complement strand
CGATCTCCGCCGCCGCGAACGGCTCGAACTGCAAATCCGCCAGCGCCGGCCCATGCCACAGCTCGAGCGCTTCACGCAACACGACCCCCGCGCGCTCGGCATCGCCCGCGTCAAGCGCGCGCCGACCTTGGGCCACGCCATGCGCGAAGCGCTCGGCGTCAAGCTCGCCCGGGCGTACCCGCAGCCGGTAGCCGGCCGGTGTGGTGATCACCACGTCGGGGTCCCCGAGTGCCTTGCGCAACCGCGAGACGTGCACCTGCACCGTCTTGACCGCCCCCGCCGGCGCGTCCTCACCCCATAACGCCACTGCCAGACGCTCCGCGCTCACCGGCTCGTTCGCGTGCAGCAGCAGCACGGCCAGCACCGCGCGCGGCTTGAGACCTTCCAGTCCCACCGCACCGCGCTCACCGTGTACTTCAAGCGGCCCGAGTATTTGAAAGTCCATAAGTCCCTGAGCGGGCACGTTACAGCGCCCCGGGCAGCGCTGAAAGCGCCTGTTGCGATCTCGCAAGCGCCCTGCAAGCAGCCCGCCGGATAGTGGTCGACAGGTTGACCGACCACCGAACTCCCGGGAGGACGCAAGCCATGTCTCGTCAGCTCATCGCCCACGGCGCGCCCCAGCACAGCCACCGCCGTCTACACAGCGCCCGCATCGCCATTGCCGCCATCACTATCACCGCCGGCGGATACGGCGCCGTTCAAGGGCTCGGTCTGGACGCGGATCCGCGCCAGAGCGAAACTCGCCCTGCTACTGCCGGCGTGATCCCGCAGGCGCAGGCGATGCAAGAGATGCGCGATGCCATCGCGGGCCAGTACGGCACCCACCCGCCGATGAACGCGAACTCCCGCGCGCAAGCGTTGGGCGAGATGCGCGACACCGTCGCCAACCTCTACGGCGACAGCCGCCCGATGAGGCTCGGGCGACGCTAAGCCGCTCGTCGCGAGTGAACCGTGCGTCGACCGCGGGTCTACCGGCCCGCAACACAACATCCCAGCGTCATCGGCCGCCCGCGTTCGGGCGGCGCCGGCAGCCCGAGGACATGTTCACGGCCCGCCACGACTTCAGCGCCGTTCGACCTGGGGACGCTCGCGACGACGGTGACCGCTGGGACCACACCACCAGACGCCGCAGCAGCGACGTCGCAACAAGGAGGGCAGGATGATTCGCTGGACTCGCACCTTGACGCTGGGCGTGGCGACTGTCGCTGCGCTGGCGCTCGCTGCGCCCACGCAGGCGGCGACCTACCGGGTCGACGGCAAGCAGAAGACGATCGACGCCGACGCCGGCCGGTACAGGATGTCGGGCGGCCTGATCGGCAAGTGGGTCACCATTTCGTCCCAGCAGGTGGCCGCGGAGCCGTATTACGAGGCGACCGGGACAGAAGAGTTCCGAGGCTGCATCGATCGGCGCCGGGACCGCTCGTGCGCGGGCGACCCGTCGGGGACGCTCTTGTTCGACTTCCGGCTGTGGGCGCTGAACGCGACCGCCGACCCCGCGTCGTTGATCTGGGGAGCGTGCTCGCACCCGATCCGCAGCGGGACGGGCGACTTCCGCGGCGCGCAGGGCGTGATCATGTTCGTCGACTCACCCGCGGCGACCGCGGTCAAGACCGCCTACATCGGCACGATCACGACCAAGGGCGGTAAGGCATCGCGGCACGCCGCTCGGGCGAAGGCCGCGACGCGGCCGGGCTGCTGAGCCGCGACGGGCCGGGATCACGGCGGATCCCGGCCCGCCCGACCGCCTCTGCGGTCTCGATACGTGCAGGTCCAAGCTCAGTCCGCCCCGCCCGACCGAGGCCGGCACGGGCCGGTCGGCCGAGCAGGCCCGCTGGGACGCCTCGACAGCAGGCCAGTGCAGCGTGTCCCGCGCGGCCTTGAAGATGCGCCCGACGTACGAGCTCTGGCCGGATTGCTGTGATCCTCAGGGTGAGACCCGAGTAGCCAACAAGCTTGCGAGCGGACGGCAAGCGAGAGCTGTCGCCGGCTCTGACGCGATCGTAAGCCCGAGCAGCGACGCCGGGATGCTCAGCCGAGCGCGAGCGTCGCCGCGCGCGCGTGGCCGGAGCTCAGGTGCCTGATAATGACTGCGGCCGTCACAGGCGACCTCGACTGCCACCTCGCACCGCTCAAGCGCGAACTGCTGCGCCGCGCCCGCCCCGCGCGGCGAACGCCCCGCGCGGCGAACCGCCGGCGTAATGGCAACTCCCGGGTCGCCGCTCCCGCTTCTGCTCGTGCAAGCGGGCGTGTCCCCGCCGCTGCCGCAGATGCTCGCTCCGGACGACGAGGGGTAGCCGGACTCGCCGGAGCGAGAGTGCTCCTGGCAGGCGTAACCGGAAGTGCGTCCGCCGCTCGGCTCAGGTCGCGGGAGGGAAGCGGCCCGTTGCTCACCCGGGCCCTACGCACCTCCACGCGGCGATCCGTCCTGGCGGCCCGGCTCCCTGCGCTCCATCTCGCGCATGGCCTCGCCCCTGACGCGCGCCTTCTCCGCGCGCCGTTGACGGCGCGTGTCGCGCCGCGTGCGCAACCGGCCGAGGACGCCCGTCTGCTTGCGGTCCGAGCCGGCCATCACGACCCTCCTGAGATGAGAACGTGCGCCGACGATACGCCGGCAGAGAGCAGCGTGCAACCGGCACTTCCGGTTGGAAGGCACACGCGATAGCGCGCACCGATCAGCTCGCACTGTCGCAATAGACGAATAGGAGCAGCCGCCGGCACGCGACGCGGAGTGAGACGCCCGCTACTCCTTTGATGAGCGGGCGTCTTCACCGGCCGAGAGCTCACGCCTGCTCGGGACGACAGTACGCAGCAAAGGACGTCGCCCTCGACACCGACATCCAACCAGGGGTCCCGACCCTCAACGTCGACAGCGAGCGGCTCGCAGAGGTGCTAGCCAACCTCCTCAGCAACGCGCTACGACACACACCCCCCAAGAGTACCGTGAACGTCGCTGCCCGCTGCCACAACGATCTGATCGAGATCGCCGTCGTCGACACCGGCGAGGGGATCGCTCACGAGCATCTGGACCGGATCTTCGAGCGCTTCTACCGCGCTGACGCCGCCCGCGCCCGAGCCAGCGGCGGCACCGGCATCGGCCTCGCGATCGCCCGCGCGATCGTCGAAGCCCACGGCGGCACCGTGACCGCAACCAGCAAAGGCCCCGGACACGGAACCACCCTCACGATCCAGATTCCAATCCACAAGCGGCACGCAGGCGGCGAGGCACCCTGATCGCGACGAGACGGTCGGCAGCAGAGGGCGAGCTGAACCATCGCGCGTTCGCCTCTCCTTCGCTTGTAGGGTGCCCGCCGCTGACTTCCGCTTCGGATCCCTCGTCCCCGGAAGGGGCTGGCTTGCCGTTCCGCCCGGCCAGCAGCAGGCCGGCAGCGCACGCTGGCCCGGGGGGCAGCCGCCGTCGGCGCGATCCTCAAACCTGTACACCGACGACCCTCGCCAAGGGCGAATAGGTCTTGCGCGCGCTACTCACCAGGCGACGCCCAGTAGCCCTCAGCCTCAGCCTCCATGACGGCCAGACGGGCGTAGTAATCCGGGAATTCGTTGAGGTGCGCGCGAGCGATCTTTGCCGTGACAGTCACGTCGTCGTCGGTGACATTCGTCTCGGGATCCCGCCTGCCATGCTCAAGTTCGACGTTCATGCCCATCCGAAACTGCTCGACGTCAAACCGCGACGTCGCCCAGTCGATCCCAATCAGTTCGCCGGCTGCACCAGCCTGCTCGGCCGAGAAATGCGGCTGATCACCCACCAACGGAAGCCTATCGCCACCCCGTCGCGGCGTCCGCTCATCGGGCGGCCGCAACAACCTCGGGCAGCCTGGGATGGGGCCGATGCGCTGCTGTGTGTCGCTGATGTAGGCATGATCTGGCCCACCCGACGGGATTCGACCACGCAGGCCCTCGTTGGAAGCAGGACAGCACGCGACTCGGCGTTGTTCCCCGCTATGCGCTCAAAGCGGGCACGAGCAGCGACGCGAGCGGCGTGCCTGCAACGGACGAGAAGCGGTCGCCGCGGACAACTCGAGGGACAGTGCCGGTTGTCGTGCAAGAGAGCACTCACCGGCCCGGCTCGCTCGGCTCTCGGTTCTCGTCCAGGGCGAGCGCAGCGGCAGCGAAAGCATGCGCGCTCGGACCGCTCACGACTGCAGGCGTCGTCTGCCTGGCGCACGCTGGCGTCGCCGCATCGCTGCCCGCGTCTGTGACGCCGACAGCGGGTCGCCGTGGCCTACCTCGCCGGGCCTGGTGTGGTTCGCTCACGGCGCGAGACACGTTCCGAGTATCCGCAGCGGTGCGCGGCGCGGAGCGCGACCCGATGCAGGTTCTCGATCGGGCGCGTGTCCGGCAAAGGGCAGTCTCGGACCTAGGGCGTCGCTCGTCCGGCCTGACCGTATGGCCTTCGCACCGCCCTTATGACTGGAGTCATCCTGGTCTCGCTTTCGCAACACCTGCCCGAGGGCGCCCAGCTGCGCGCCACCGCGATTCGCGACCTCGGGTCGCCGGCATGAGCGGTGCACTGCTGAAAGCTGGTGCGGTTCAGCTCGAGCTCGGGCGACGCGATGAGGCGCCGGGGCACGCCGCGGCGTAGCGGGCACACGCGGGCGCCTGGCGGGTCGAGCACGAGCTCCTGACGGCGTAGCGGCGGCCTCCCTCGCCCTCCGAGTGGGCGTTCGCGAGGCGAGGGCGAGGTCCGAACAATTGCTACCGGAGGCGTGCTGACTAGTTTAGAATTGCACTTCATTCCACCGCGACCGCGATCGGGCACGGTCATGAGCACACGCTTCGTCAAGAAGATCACGCCCCAGAGGCACGGCGACGTGCTGACGGCCATCTCGGATGGGATGGTGGGGCTGCTGAAGGAGTTCTACGGGCGCGGGCCGACGCGTACGAAGTCCTACTACGAGGACGACCTGGTGGTGTGCCTCTTACGCGGGGGCTTCTCACGTGTGGAGCAGACGCTGCTGGAGGGCGGTCGCAGCCCCTCGGTCATTCAGCAGCGGATGGACTTCCAGGACCTGATGCGTGAGCGCTTCGAGAGCGTGGTCGAGGATGCGACTGGCCGCAAGGTGATCGGCTTTATGAGCGGCAACCAGCAGGATCCCGACGTCATGTGCGAAGTCTTCATCCTCGCGCCAACCGACCTCGTCGACCAGGACGAGCTGCCCGCGGAGCGGTTGTTCGCCCCGTAGCGGCCCGTGGCCTTCCGCGACGACGACGGTCGGCGATCACCGGCCGGCCGTTAGTTGAGCTTCGCGGCGCGCCCGCGAGCACTCGCGGCAGTGTCGGCGTTTGCCGGTGCTGCGCCGCGGGAGGGCCCGGGGGCGGGCAGATCCGGCCTCTACGGCAGCTAGCTTGCGCGGCCGAGAACCTCGAGGGCGTGAGGACACGGGGCCTCGTGAGGGCACTCGCTGCTCGTGTCCGCGTGCCAGCTCGCGATGCTAGCGCGAGACGGCCACTTTGGTCGCTCGTCGCGAGTCGCTGAGCTGGTCTCGCCGCTTCGCCCCGAGCGGCCGGCCGCTCCTCGGCGCGCGCCGAACTCGTCCGGTCGCACCCCC
>JBDTMF010000255.1:0-5584 GCA_039934455.1 Solirubrobacteraceae bacterium | reverse complement strand
TGAGCCCGACGCCCGCAGCGTCGAGCTCCTCGGTCAGCGCCGCGCTGGCCTCATCGCCGAACAGGGACAGCGCCCGGCGCTCGGGCGTGACGACCGTGACGCGCACGTCGTCGTGCCCCATGTCCGCCGCCTGGCCGGCGGTCATGAGCGCCAGCTCGTAGGCCGGCAAGGGCCAGACCGCCCCGGGCGGCACCACGATCGCGATGCGCTTGGAGTAGCCCTCGTCGATGTCGCGCAATAGGCCGGCGTAGGCCTCCGGGTCGCCGCCCGGCCACCAGGTGGTGGCGCCCTCCACGCCGCTCACCGCACGGGCCCCGGGGGCGACGAGCAGGGCATCGTAGGAACGTGTGCCGCCCTCGCGGAGCCGAAGTCGCCCCGCCCCGTCGTCGACTCCGACCGCGGCGTCGATGATCAGCTCGGCGCCGACGTCCTCCGCGAACTGCGACAGCGGCACGCGGTGCGCGTGGCCGAGACCGAACGGCTCGGCCACGGCCAGGGGCCGGTAGGAGAAGTCGGGCTCCGGGGCGGCGAGCGCGAGCTGGACGCGATCGCCCGCGATGGCATGGAGGCCGAGCAGGGCCTCCAGGCCCGCCACCCCGCCGCCGACGATCACGACGTCCATGCCCGCACGGTACACGGCGCGCGCCGCGGCCTACCCCTGGAGCGCGGTGACCTTCGCGAACAGCGAGTCGTCCTTGCCGTTTCCGTCGCTGCGCGGAAACACGATCACGGGGCACGAGGCCTCGCGCACGAGCTGCCCCGAGACGGCCCCGACCATGACGGCGTGCAGCGGCCCGTAGCCACGCGAGCCGATCAGCAGGAGGTCGAGCCCCTCGGACGCGTCGGCGAGGATGCGCGCGGGGTTGCCGACCTCGAGCTCCGACCCGGAGCCGTCGAAATCGAGTTTCGCGACGGCCGCCTGGAGCTCCTCGAGGGCGCGCTGATGCAGCGAGTCGTTGTACGAGGTCATGCTGCCGACGGCCCCGTTCCCCGGCGGGAGGTCATAGAGGAGCGGCTCGAAGACCCGGAGTGCGCGCAGTCGCGCGCCGGTCGCCGCGGCGAGCCGGGCGGCGGCCTCGAGCGCGCGCCGCGACGACGCGGAGCCGTCGTAGCCGGCGCCGATGATCGAGGGCGGTGTGTCCGCGCGGTCCGCGTAGCCCTTGGGCGCCACGGCCACCGGGCAGGGCGCGCCGTGCAGGAGCCGCTCGGCGGTGCTGCCCGGCAGCACGCGCCCGGCGCGGCCGGTGTGCGTGGAGCCGACCACGATCAGCTCGGCGCCCGCCAGCTCGGCGACGTCGTGCAGCCCGTGGGCCGCCGATGGGTTCGCGACCGCCTTGACCTCGACGGTCTCGTCGCCGAGCGTGCCGCGCAGCCGTTCGAGCAGCGTCAAGCTGTCCTGGCGCAGGTAGTCCTCGAATTCCCGGTTCGACGCCCGGCTGCGCTCGATGTCATAGGGGAACACGTTGACGAGCGTCAGCGTGGACCCGGTGACCTCGGCCAGCGTGCCCGCCAGGGCGATGGCGTCGCGCGAGCCTTCCGACGCGTCGACGGCGACGATGATCCTGCTCATGAGGGAATCCCTTCTCGCGGGGTGAGGGGAACGACGGTAGGCCCGCGCGGTCGCCGGCTCATCCGGGCGAAACCGCCGCTTGCGCGCGGTTTTCTACTGACTCACCGGCGGGATTACGGCTGATGACCCGGCGTCAGCACGGGCTTAGGTTGGGGATACACCTGCAAGCGAGCCCGAAGGGACGGACCATGACCCCCGCCACACAGACACCTCCCCGCACCACCCTCAACGGCGATTCGCCGATCACCGTCCCCCGGCCGACCGTGACCGGTCGACCCGCGAGCACGGACAAGCCGTTCGTGCGTTACCTCTGGGCCGCGGCCAGGCTGAGCCTGGGCTGGACCTTCCTCTGGCCGTTCATGGACAAGCTGTTCGGTTTCGGCCACGAGACGGCCTCGGCCGACGCGTGGCTCAACGGCGGCAACCCGACCATGGGCTTCCTGTCGCACTCGGCCGGCCCGTTCTCGGGGATCTACCAGGGCATCGCAGGCTCCACCATCATCAACGTGCTGTTCATGGGCGGCCTGCTGTTCATCGGTGTCGCGCTGCTGCTCGGCATCGCGATGCGGCCGGCCTGCATCGCCGGCGCGACGATGCTCATGCTCATGTGGAGCGCATCCCTCCCGCCCGCGAACAACCTCTTCATGGACGATCACATCATCTACGCCATCGTCCTGATCGGCCTCGCGGCCGTCGGCGCCGGGAAGACCCTCGGCCTCGGAGAGCGGTGGGCGAAGAGCGGCGCGGTCCGGCGGTACGCCTGGCTCGCATAGCGCCGTCAGCGCATCACGCAGGACAAGGGGGCCCGCCAGGGCCCCCTTTCAGTTGGGTTCTGCGGCCTCGCGCCGCGCCGGGAGCCGCGCCTTCACGGTCGTGCCGCTCGGCCCCGTGTCGATCTCGAGCTCCCCGGCCGCGAGCGTCACGCGCTCGCGCATCCCGGTCAGGCCGAACCCGGCGACGTGCGTACCGACGGTGAAGCCGGCCCCGTCGTCGCTGACGGCGATGTCGAGGAAGCCGTCGTGCTCGGTCACCTTGATCTGGACGCGGTCGGCGCCCGCGTGCCGTACGGCGTTGGTGAGCGACTCCTGCACCAGCCGGTACACGGTGCTCTCGAGCTCGCTCGTGTGGCGCGCCGGCGCGTCGCCGCGCTCCCAGTCGAGGTCGACGTGGGCCTCGACCACGATCCCCTGGCGCGCGGAGGTGCGCTCGGCGAGGCTCTCGAGCGCCGCGGCGACGCCGAAGTCGTCGAGCGCGGCCGGGCGCAGCTCGACGATCAGCGAGCGCAGGTTGGCGATCTCCTCGACCACGTTCTCGACCGTGGCCTCCACCGCCGACCGCAGCGCCGGCTCGTCGCCGCGGAGGGCCGCGGACAGCCCGACGCGGAGGGCGGCCAGGCTCTGCAGCGTCTCGTCGTGCAGCTCGCGGGCCCAGCGCCGGCGCTCCTGCTCCGACGCCTGGATGTTGTCGCGCAGCCGCTGCTCCTCGACCGACTTGCCCGTGGCGACCGCGGTGGCCGCGCTGGCGGCGAACGCGCCGAGCAGGCGCTCGTCCTCGGCGTCGAAGCCCGCCTCGTCGCCCAGGTCCTCGAAGGCGGCCAGGACGCCGACGGCGCGGCCGCGGAACGCGAGCGGCACCAGCAGCGCGGTGTCGACCTCGAGGCCGAGCAGCCCCAGCGAGCTGTGCAGCACCGAGCGGGCGTCGGTGAGCCGCGTGGCGCGCTGTGATCGCAGCACCTCGCCGGAGACCGTCCCCTCGATCGGCATGTGCTGGGCGTGAATGCCGGTCGGGAGATCCCCGGCGCCGGCCGTGAACACGAGCTGGTCGTCCTCCTGGAGCATGATCACCAGCGTGCGCGCGCCCACCAGCGCCCGCGCGCGCTTCACGATCAGCTCGAGGATGCGGGTGAGGTTCGTCTCCCCGCCCAGCGCCTGCGCGATCGCGACCGTCGTGTCGAGGCTGCGTACGGCGCGCTCCAGGTGGTCCCGGCGGCGCTCGACCGACGCGTACAGCCGCGCGTTGTCGATCGCGATCGCGGCCCAGTCGGCGAGGATCACGATCGACTCCTCGTCGGCGTCGGTGAACGCGGCGCCGCCCGCCTTCTCGGTCAGGTAGAGGTTGCCCCAGACCTCGTCGCGGATCGTAACCGGGACGCCCAGGAACGTGTCCATCTCGGGGTGGCCTCCCGGGAAGCCGCACGATTGCGGGTGCTGCCCGAGGTGCTTGAGCCGCAGCGGCCGCGGCTCCTCGATCAGCAGGCCGAGGATGCCGAGCCCGCGCGGGAGGTTCCCGATGCGGCGGTGCGTGGCCTCGTCGACGCCGGCGGTGATGAAGCGCTCGAGCTCCTGCCGCGACTCGTCGAGGACGCCGACCGCCGCGTAGCGCGCGCCGGTCACCTCGCGCGCGACGTCGAGCAGCTGCTGGAGGACGGCGTCGACGTCGAACTTGGCGGCCAGGACGCCACGGCCCGCGTCGATCAGGCGACGCAGGCGGGGTTCGTCGAGCGCGGGCAGGGTCATGCGAGAAGGGAAACTACACGCGAGGTCGCTCAGGCCCGCACGGCTTTGAGCCGCTTCTTCTTGACCTTGGCGGTGATGACGAAGCGGCCCTTCTTCGAGCGCTCCGCGTAGCCCAGGGCCTCGAGCCGGCAGAGCACGACGGGACAGCGGTCGCAGCGAGGGCGGCTCTGGCAGCAGCGGTCCTTCGGCTTGATCGCCTTCCCGGGCTTCATCTGAGCCTGCATGTTAGGCGGACCTAATCGCGTTTGCTGTACCGTGGCGCGATGCCCGCCGACCCCTTCGTAGGACGCCTGAACGAGCAGATCGGCCACGAGTTCGCGGCGCACCAGCAGTACGTCGCGATCGCCGTGCACTACGAAGCCGAGACGCTGCCGCGGCTCGCCGCCTTCTTCTACGCGCAGGCGCTGGAGGAGCGCAACCACGCGCTGATGATGGTGCGCTTCCTGCTCGACCAGGGCATCGATCCGACGATCCCCGGGGTCGAGGCCCCGCAGTCGGCCTTCGAAGACGTCGTCGCCCCGGTCGCGCTCGCGCTCGCGCAGGAGCGCCGCGTCACCGCCCAGATCAACGGGCTGGCCGGCCTCGCCCGCGAGCACCAGGACTACACCTCCGAGCAGTTCATGCAGTGGTTCATCAAGGAGCAGATCGAGGAGATCGCGACGATGTCCGACCTCCTGCGCGTCGTCGAGCGAGCGCGCGAGAACCCGCTGCTGGCCGAGGAGTACCTGGCCCGCGAGCAGCCCGGCGAGGAGGGTGCGGATCCCACGGCCCCGCCCGTCGCCGGCGGCGCGCTCTGATCCGGCGCATTGCGGGCCCGCGCGATTGCTCGGCCTTTCCCATCCGATAGAGTGAGCTCGACCGTGGCGCTGATCGTCCCGGTCCAGAGCATCGAGAGACGCTTGGTTTGAACACCGGCTCGACGCCTCCCGAATACAAGGGCAGCACCGTGCTGATCAACGGCACCGCCGGCACCGGGAAGTCGACCTTGGCGGCGCAGTTCTGCGACGCCACGTGCCGCAGCGGCCAGCGCGCCATCTACTTCGCCTTCGAGGAGTCCGAGACGCAGATCGTGCGCAACATGGCCTCGGTCGGGATCGATCTGCAGCAGTGGATCGACACCGGGCTGCTGCAGTTCCGGTGCTCGCGCCCCAGCCTGCTCGGCCTCGAGGCGCACCTCTTCGCCATCCAGAGACACGTCGGCGAGTTCGACCCGGCCGTGGTGATCATGGACCCGGTCTCCGACTTCCTGCGCATCGGGAGCGGGGCGGACGTGTCCGCGATGCTCACCCGTCAGGTCGACTACCTCAAGACCAGGGGCGTCACCGCCCTGTTCACCAATCTCGTCTCCGAGGCGGGCACGGCCTCCGCCGACGAACAGATCACATCGCTGGTCGACACGTCGATCGTGGTCGAGACCATGGAGGGCAACGGCGAGCTCAACCGCGTCCTCCACGTGGCGAAGTCCCGCGGGATGGCGCACTCGAACCAGATCCGCGAG
>JBDTMF010000254.1:0-5584 GCA_039934455.1 Solirubrobacteraceae bacterium | reverse complement strand
CCTTGCCGTGCACGACCTCGTCGTGGGAGAGCGGCAGCACGAAGTTCTCGGTGAACGCGTAGACCATCGAGAACGTCAGCTCGTGGTGGTGGTAGCGGCGGTAGATCGGGTCCTGCTGGAAGTACTCGAGCGTGTCGTGCATCCAGCCCATGTTCCACTTGAAGCCGAAGCCGAGGCCGCCGAGGTAGGTGGGGCGCGAGACGCCCGGCCACGCGGTGGACTCCTCGGCCGCCGAGATCACTCCGGGCTCGCGCGTGAACAGCACCTCGTTGAGCTCCTTGAGGAAGGAGACCGCGTCGAGGTCCTCGCGGCCGCCGAACTCGTTCGGCACCCACTCGCCCGGCTCACGCGAGTAGTCGAGGTAGAGCATCGACGCGACGGCGTCGACGCGGATGCCGTCGACGTGGTACTCGCGCATCCAGAACAGGGCGTTGGCGACGAGGAAGTTGCGCACCTCGTGGCGCCCGTAGTTGAAGACGAGCGTGCCCCAGTCGGGGTGCTCGCCGCGGCGCGGGTCGGCGTGCTCGTAGAGCGCGGTGCCGTCGAAGCGCGCGAGGGCGAACTCGTCCTTCGGGAAGTGCGCGGGGACCCAGTCGAGGATCACGCCGAGCCCGTGGCCGTGGAGGCGGTCGACGAACTCGCGGAAGTCGTCGGGCGAGCCGAAGCGCGGCGACGGCGCGTAGTAGCCGGTCACCTGGTAGCCCCACGAGCCCGAGAACGGGTGGTGCATGACCGGCAGCAGCTCGAGGTGCGTGAAGCCCATGTCCTTCGCGTAGGCGGCGAGCTCGTCGGCAAGCTCGAGGTAGGTCAGCGAACGGTTGTCCTCCAGCGGGTTCAGTCGCCACGAGCCGAGGTGGACCTCGTAGACCGACATGGGCTCCTCGAGCGGCGCGCTCTGGTGACGCTTCTCCATCCACTCCGCGTCGCGCCAGACGTGCTCGGGCTGGTGGACGACCGAGGCGGTCCTGGGCGGCAGCTCGGCCTCGAACGCATACGGGTCGGCCTTGTCGAAGTGGTCGCCGTCGGGCCCGGTGATCGCGTACTTGTAGTGGGTCCCGGCGCCCACCTCGGGGATGAACAGCTCCCAGATCCCACTCGAGCCGAGCGAGCGCATCGGGTGCAGGCGGGTGTCCCAGTAGTTGAGGTCGCCGACGACGGAGACCGCCTGCGCGGCGGGCGCCCAGACCGCGAACGCGGTGCCCTCGACACCCTCGTGCTCGACCACGTGCGCGCCGAGGCGGGCGTAGATCTCCTCGTGGCGGCCCTCGCCCGCGAGGTAGAGGTCCATGTCCCCGAGCGTCGGGCCGAAGCGATAGGGGTCGTGGACGCGGGCGGTGTTGCCGTCGCCGTAGTCGACCTCGAGCTCGTAGGCGAGCGGCAGCTCGGCGTCCGGCACGAGGCCCTCGAACAGGCCTTTCGTGTCCGCGGGCTCGAGCTTCGCGACGGGCTCGCCCTCGACGTGGACGGTGATCTCGCGCGCGGCCGGCCGCACCGTTCGAATCACGACGCCGCCGTCAGCCGGGTGGGCGCCGCGAAAGGCGTGCGGGTCCGCGGTCATGTTCCTCCGTTCGATTCGAGCAGGCGCACGATGCCGGCCGTCGGGATGGCGACCCAGTCGGGCCGGTTGTTGAGCTCGTAGCGCAGTTCGTAGAGCGCCTTCTCGAGCTCGAAGATCGCGAGGATCTTGCGCGTGGCGTCCTGGCCCGGCGGCAACAGCTGCGAGTCGACCGCCTCGAAGTAGCCCGCCAGGAACGTCTCGCGCGCGCGGTCCTCCCAGCCCTCCGGCGCGGGCGTGCCGCGCAGGATCCGCGAACCGGCGGCCGCGTAGCCGAAGGAGCGCAGCATGCCCGCGACGTCGCGCAGCGGCGAGCGCTTGAGCCGCCGCTGCGAGATCGGGCGCCCCGGCTCGCCCTCGAAGTCGAGCAGAACCCAGCCGCGCTCGGCGAGCATGGTCTGGCCGAGGTGGTAGTCGCCGTGCGTGCGGATGATGCGCCCGCCCGCGCCGACGTGGGAGAGCAACTGCAGCCGCTCCTGAACATCCTGTCCGCGGCCGCGGATCGGGTCGAGCGCCTCGAGGTCGGGAAGCTCGACGAAGATCCGCTCGATCTCCTCGTCGATCGTGGCGGTGAGGATCGCGAGCGCCTCCGTGCTCGGCTGCTCGGGGGCGAAAGCCGGATCGCTCGCCTCCGACCCGAGCGCCGTGTGCAGCTCGCCGGTCACGACGCCGAGCGCGTGCAGGCTGCCGAGGAACGCCTCGGGGTCGGCCGACAGCGCGTCGAGCGCGAGGTCCCAGCCGTCGGTCGCGCCGGCCAGGAACGCCTGCAACACGCCGAGCGTGGCGTCCATGAGGCGGCCCTCGTACTGGTACCAGCCCGCGATCGGCGCGATATGCGGGAAGTCGCGCTCCGACAGGAAGCGCAGCAGCTCGAGCTCCGGGTTGACGCCCGGCTCGACGCGCCGGAACGCCTTGAGGATCAGCTCGTCGCCGAACACGATCGACGAGTTGGACTGCTCGACGCCGACCGGCCGGACCTCCACCGGGGCGGCGGGGGTCTGATCCGCGGTCCCGGACCAGCGGAAGCCGAGGACGCCGTCCCCGGCGGGCACGTCGACGCCCGAACGCATCAGCTGCAGCAGCTCGCGCGCGTGGGCGGGGTCGACCAGCGCGTCGTAGAAGGTCTGGCCGCCGGCCTCGGCGATCACGCGCTCGCTCCAGCCTTCGGCGGCCGGCCGGACGCCGATCGGCACCTGGTAGACCTCGTGCGTCCCGGAGGGGAAGCGCACCTCGAGCAGCGCGAGCACGAGCCGCGGGGTCTCCGCGCGCAGCGTCACGGACTCGAGCACGTTGAGGTGCGCGATCTCGCGTGTCTTGGAGCCGAACCAGCGCTGCTCGACGAACCATTCGCGCAGGCGCTCCTCGTCGAGCGTGTCGAGCAGCTCACTCATCGGGCTCCACCTTCAACGCGGGGAACTCGCTCGTCCGCTGCTCGGCCACCTCGGGCTCGGCCAGCTGGAACCAGTAGAAGCCGCGCGGCGCCAGCGTGAGCAGGTACGGCAGTTCGCCGATGCGCGGGAAGCGCGAGCGCCCGAACAGCTCGATCGGGTAGCGGCCCTCGTACTCGGAGAGGTCCAGCTCGACCGCCTGCGCGGAGCGCGCCATGTTGTGCACGCACAGCACGAGGTCGTCCTCGTAGCGGCGGATGTGGGCGAAGATGCGACCGTTGGACGGCGTCAGCGGCTCGTAGGTGCCGAGGCCGAACACCGGGTGCTCCTTGCGCATCGAGATTAAGCGGCGCATCCAGCGCAGCAGCGAGGTCGAGTGGCGCAGCTGCGCCTCGACGTTGACGGCCTGGTAGCCATAGACCGGGTCCATCAGCGGCGGCGCGTAGAGCTGCGCGAAGTCCGCGCGCGAGAAGCCGCCGTTGCGGTCGCCCGTCCACTGCATCGGGGTGCGCACGCCGTCGCGGTCGCCGAGGAAGACGTTGTCGCCCATCGCGATCTCGTCGCCGTAGTAGAGGACGGGCGAGCCCGGCAGCGAGAACAGGATCGCGTTCATCAGCTCGATCTCGTCGCGGCCGTTGTCGAGCAGCGGCGCGAGCCGCTTGCGGATGCCGACGTTGATCTTCATGCGCGGGTCCTTGGCGTACTCCGCGTACATGTAGTCGCGCTCCTCGTCGGTGACCATCTCGAGCGTCAGCTCGTCGTGGTTGCGCAGGAACAGCCCCCACTGGCAGTTCTTGGGGATCGCGGGGGTCTGGGCGAGGATCTCGTAGATCGGCGTCGCCTCCTCGCGCCGCACCGCCATGAACATGCGCGGCATGACGGGGAAGTGGAACGCCATGTGGCACTCGTCGCCGTCGCCGAAGTACTCGACCACGTCGGCCGGCCACTGGTTGGCCTCCGCGAGCAGCACGCGGTCGGGGTAGTTGGCGTCGATCTCGGCGCGGATGCGGCGCAGGTACTCGTGCGTCTCCGGGAGGTTCTCGCCGTTGGTGCCCTCGCGCTCGAACAGGTAGGGCACGGCGTCGAGGCGGAACCCGTCCAGGCCGAGGTCGAGCCAGAACCTCATGACCTCGATCATCGCCTCGGCGACCTCGGGGTTGTCGAAGTTGAGGTCGGGCTGGTGGGAGAAGAAGCGGTGCCAGAAGTAGGCGCCGGCCTGCTCGTCCCAGGTCCAGTTGGAGGTCTCGGTGTCGGTGAAGATGATCCGGGCGTCCTCGTACCGATGGACCGTGTCGGACCACACGTACCAGTCGCGCTTGGGGCTGCCCGGGCTCGAGCGCGACTCCTGGAACCACTCGTGGTCGGCGGACGTGTGGTTCATGACGAGGTCGGCGATGACGCGGATGCCGCGCTGGTGGGCCGCCTCGATGAAGTCACGGACGTCGTCGACGACGCCGTAGTCGGGGTTGATGGCGTAGAAGTCGGAGATGTCGTAGCCGCCGTCGCGCAGCGGCGAGCGGAAGTAGGGCAGCAGCCAGATGCAGTCGATCCCCAGCCACTGCAGGTAGTCGAGCTTCTCGGTCATGCCGCGGAAGTCGCCCGAGCCGTCGCCGTTGGCGTCGAAGAAGCCGCGGATGTGGATCTCGTAGAAGACCGCGGTCTTGAACCACAGCGGCTCCTTCTCGAACCAGTTGCCGGGATCGCTCATGCCTCGACCCGCAGGACGTGGGCGCCGCCCGGCTCCAGGCGGACGTAGTTGCCGCCGATGCGCCAGTCGAAGTGCGCACCCGAGAGGAGGTCGTGCGCCGCGAAGGCGGGCGCGAGGCCGAGATGGGCTGGGATCACGCCGGCGCCCTCCTGGGCGTTGGTGGGGTCGATGTTGACGACGCAGATCACGGTGTTGCCCGGGACGGACTTCACGTACGCGATCAGCGCCTCGTTGTACGTCTCGAGGAACGTGACGTTCTCGAGCCGCTGCAGCGCGGGATTCTCACGGCGGATCTCGTTGATGCGGCGGACCGTCGGGAGCAGCGGGCCGTCGAGCGCGCGCTGCTTGGTCTCGTACTTCTCGGAGTCGAGGTACTCCTCGGAGCCCTCGCGCACCGGCACGTTCTCGTAGTGCTCGTAGCCCGAGTAGATGCCGTAGCTCGGGCTCAGCGTGCCCGCCAGCACGAGCCGCGAGAGGAACGCGGGCGGCCCGCCGTGCTGCAGGTAGGCGTGGAGGATGTCGGGGGTGTTGATGAAGAAGTTCGGGCGGAAGTACTCGCGCTCCGGGCCGTGGGCGAGCTCGTTGACGTACTCGCTCAGCTCCCAGCGGGAGTTCTTCCACGTGAAGTACGTGTAGGACTGGGTGAAGCCGATCTTCGCCAGGTGGCGCATGACGGCGCGGCGGGTGAAGGCCTCGGCCAGGAAGACGACCGAGCGGTCGACCGCGTGGACCTCCCGGATCAGCCACTCCCAGAACGGGAACGGCTTGGTGTGCGGGTTGTCGACCCGGAAGAACTTGATCCCCGCGTCGACCCAGGTCAGGACGACGTCGAGCCACGCCTGCCAGAGCTCGCGCCAGGCCGGCGTGTCCCAGTTGAAGTTGTAGATGTCCTGGTAGCGCTTGGGCGGGTTCTCGGCGTACTTGAGCGTGCCG
>JBDTMF010000253.1:0-5604 GCA_039934455.1 Solirubrobacteraceae bacterium | reverse complement strand
CCGTCTTCGCGAGGTCGTCCTCCTCGTCGAGCGGGCGCAGCGGCGGGGGTGCCGGGGCCGGGGCGGGGGGCGGCGGCGGGGGCGGCGGGGGCGGGGCGGCGGCGACCGGCTCGGGGTCAGGGGCGGGCTCGGGCTCCGGGATCGCCGGCGCCTCCGCCGGGGCGTCGTCGGTCGGCGGGCGCAGCGGCGCGGGCGCGATGTAGGTCTCGAAGCCGCCCTCCTCCTGCGGCTCGGTGAGCGGCTCCGTCGGCGGAGCCTCCTCCTCGACCGCGGGCGCCTCGGCCTCGACCGGCGGCGCCGGCTCGGCCGCGGGCGGCTCCTCGGGCGTGACCTCTGGCGCGGCGGGAGCGCCGAACGTCACGAAGCCGCCGTCGTCGGACTCCGGCGCGGACCCGTCGGCGCCGACCGCAGGGCCGGGCGCGGGGGTCGGGGGGCCGACGGTCGGCTCGGGCGGCAGCGGCGCCGAGTCCGAGGGTGGCGGGGTGTCCGGGCCGGGAGGCGCCGGAGCGTCGGGCGTGACGGCGTTCCCCCACGCGAAGGACTGGAACTGGTCGGACACCGCGGCGTCGGAGGTCGTGCCCTTGAACGGGGCCGGCGTCAGCGGCGCTGGCGTGTCGAACTGGGCCGACCCTTCACGCAGGCGCGCCTCGCGGCGCCAGCGCGGGCCGAGCAGCCCGATGATGATCTCCTCGAACTCGTCCCACGCGTCGTTGGCGTTCTGCGTGCGCTTCGTCGGGTCCTTGACGAGCATGCGCTCGATCCAGTCCGAGATGTCCTGGTCGATCTTGGGGTCGACCGACTTCACGCTGGGGATCTGCTCGTTGACGTGGCGCAAGAGGATCGCCATCGGCGCCTCTGTGTCGTGGAACGGCACGCGCCCCGTGAACATCTCGAACGCCATGCAGCCGACCGAATAGAGGTCGGTCGGAGGACCGATCTCCTGCGCCATCGCCTGCTCGGGCGCCATGTAGGTCGGGGTGCCGACGGTCGTGCCGGTGGCGGTGAGGAAGGCGCCCGTCTGCATCTGGTTGGTCGCCTTGGCGATGCCGAAGTCGGCGATCTTCACGCGCCCGTCGGAGGTGACCATGAGGTTCTCGGGCTTGAGGTCGCGGTGCACGATGCCGTGCTGCTCGCCGTGGGCGAGGCCGGCGAGAAGGCCCTCGAGCACGCCGCCGATCTGCGCGAGGTTCATCGTCCCGACATAGGGGCGCATCGAGCCGCGCTCGATGTACTCCATCGCGATGTAGGGAGTGCCGTCGTGCTCGAAGTAGTCGTGGACGGTGCAGATGTTCGGATGGCTCAGGGAGCCCGCGACCCGCGACTCGCGCAGGAAGCGCTGCGCGAACGAGGGGTCGGAGGCGTGGAAGGCCCCGAGCTCCTTGAGAGCGACGAAACGGTCAAGATCGGTCTGCCGGGCCAGGTACACCATGGCCATGCCGCCGCGACCCACCTCGCGGAGGATCTCGTAGCGGCCGACCGTCTTCATCACATCCGGCATCGTGCTCCTTGCCCGTGGGACTGCGTCGCGCGTAGTATCGCCTCAGCGCTTCGGCCTGGTCAATGTGAACCTCTTCGTTCTCGATCCCCACACGATCTACAGAAGGGGGCTTGTTGCCTGCCTTGAGATGCTCCCTGGTGTGGAGCGGGTCGCCGATGCCGAATCGGTGCGCGAGGCGTGGGAGCACCCGGACCTGTTCGCGTCCGAACTCGTGATCCTCGAGCACTCGGTCGACGGCGGCTCCGACTTCATCAGCGCCGTGACCGAGGCGACCAGCGCGCGCGTGATCGTCTGCAGCGCGGACGCCAGCGAGGATGCGGTGCTCGGCGCCCTCCAGGCGGGCGCCACCGGCTTCCTGCGCAAGGACACGCTCACGCCTGACGCGCTGTCGGCAGCGGTCCAGGCAGCCGCCGGCGGCGCCGGGGTCCTGGCCCCGGACCTGCTCGGCAGCCTCCTGCGCGGCGTGACCGCCGACGGCCCCAACGGCCGCCCGTCGCTCGCCCGCCTCACCGAGCGCGAGCAGCAGGTGCTGGCGCTGATCGCCAAGGGCCATCCGACGCGCGAGGTGGCCCTTGAGCTGAGCTACTCCGAGCGGACCGTGAAGAACGTCCTGCACGACGTCGTGACCAAGCTCAACGCCCGCAGCCGGTCCCAGGCCGTCGCGCACGCCGTGCGCGAAGGCCTGATCTGAGGCCGCTCGCCATCTGGCCACACGCGCCGCGGTTGTCCGGGCAATGACATCAGTCGTCCCGCTGCTCGAAGGCAAGCGGATCGTGATCTGCGCCGGTTCGGGGGGCGTCGGCAAGACCACGACGTCGGCCGCCCTCGCGATGGGGATGGCGGCCACCGGGCTGCGCGTCGCGGTGGTCACGATCGACCCCGCCAAGCGGCTCGCCAACGCCCTCGGGATGAAGGAGCTGGGCAACGAGCCGCGGCTCGTCGACCCCGCGCGCTTCCGCCCCCACGGGATCGAGATGGAGGGCGAGCTGTGGGCGATGATGCTCGACGCCAAGCGGACCTTCGACGAGGTCATCGAGAAGCTCGCGCCCGACACGGCGACGCGCGACGAGATCCTCGGCAACCGGATCTACCAGCAGCTCTCGAGCGCGGTCGCCGGCTCGCAGGAGTTCACCGCGATCGCGAAGCTCTACGAGCTCGACCAGGACGGTGGCTACGACCTGCTCGTGCTCGACACGCCGCCGTCGCGCAACGCGCTCGACTTCCTCGACGCGCCCGGGCGGCTGACCGGCTTCTTCCAGGGACGCGCGATCCGCATGTTCCTGCGCCCGGCGGGCTTCGGCGGCAAGATCATCGGCCGCGGCACCGGCGTCGTCTTCTCGCTGCTCAAGCGCGTCACGGGCGTCGACCTGCTCGAGGACCTGTCGGTGTTCTTCCGCTCGCTGTCCGGGTTGATCGACGGCTTCACCGAGCGCGCGGAGCGCGTCGGCGCGCTGCTCGAGGACCCCGCCACGACGTTCCTGATCGTGACCTCGCCGCAGCACGACCCGGTCGAGGAGGCGATCTACTTCCACCGCAAGCTGATGGAGGCACGGATGCCGTTCGGCGGCATGGTCGTCAACCGGGTGCACGCGCTCGCGGAGTCCAACGGCGATCTGCCCGCGGCGCTCGTGGAGGAGCTCGGCGAGGGGCTCGCCGAGCGGGTGGCGGACTCGGCCCGCGAGCAGGCGGCGCTCGCCGCCCGCGACCACGCCGCGATCGACCATCTCGAGGCGGCACTGCATTCACCGCCGACGGTGCGCGTGCCGGAGCTCGAGGACGACGTGCACGACATCGATGGGCTCGCACAGGTGCGAGCCCACCTTTTTTCCGACACAGAGGGCGAATAGCGTGAGATAGTCGGGGCGGAACGACCGCGGAGGTGACCATGCCCAGCTCCGCTGATCGCGCTGATCGCGCTGATCGCCTGTCTCGCGCTGCCCACCACCGCGCATGGAGCCGAGGCATGGCTCAGGGCAGAGCCCCTCTCCGCAGTCAAGGCCGACGAGCGCCCGCGGCGTGACGTTCGTCGTCACGATGCCGGCCGCAGGGACCGCGCGGATCGCGCTCGCCCGCGCGGATCGCGCCACCGGCTCCAGGCTGGCCGCCGCGCGGTTCCGCCGCGTGGGCGTGGTCCGCGTCAAGCTCAAGCGGGGCCGCAACGTCGTCCGCGTCAAGCGGGTCAGAAAGCGCAAGCTCGCGCGCGGCAGCTACCACGCGACGATCACGCCGAAGACCGGCGACCGCACGCTCGCGCCGGTCAAGCTCCGCCGCTGACCTAGAAGGCGGTGGGCTCGGCGGGCTGCTCGTCGAGCAGGCCGTCGGCGAGCGCGCGCAGCGCGGGGTCGAGGTGTCCGCAGAGCACGTCGCGCAGGATCGCGCGCACGTGGCTGCCGAGGTCCTCGACGAGCATCTCGACCGCGGGGTCGGGCGTGATCCGCCCGGCGATCGCGGCGCGCTCGAGCCCGGCCGCGTCGCGCAGCCGCCGGGCGAGCGCCGCGCGCTGCTCGGGTGGCGCGCAGATCGCGGCGATGCGCTCGAAAACGCGGTCGTCACCGGGCGCGTCGGCGTCGCCGAGCAGGGCGCGCGCGGCGAGCAGCCAGTCCGAGAGGGCTTCCCAGGGCGAGGAGCGCTCGCAGCCGAGCTCGAAGCGCCGCAGCGCCCACGCGAGCTCCCCCGCGCGCGGGGTGCGGCGAGCGATCAGCGAGCAGAACGCGCGCAGCGGGTCCTCCTCCTCGGGCGAGAGCAGGCAGTCGCCGTCCATGCGCCGCAGGCCGGTCGCGAGCGGGACCGAGAGCCACGGGCCGCCGTCGGTGCGCGCCCACGCGATCGGGGCGAGCGACGGCTCGGCGTCATCCCACAGCCGCAGCGCGGTCTGCAACCGCCGCAGCCGGCGGCCGGCGACCTCGAGGCCGGGCGACTCGCCCGGCGCGCCCTCGAGGTGCAGGACGGCGACGGTGGCGTAATCGTCGCCGCGCAGGTCGGTCGGTGTGCTCGCGAGCGTCGAGCCGCGCACGAGCGCCAGGCCTTCACCGAGCGCGACCTCGTCGGCCTCGATCACGAGACCTTCGACAGGGACGAGCACGACCGACAGCGAGCAGCCGTCGTAGACCGACTCCTCGAGCTCGGCGTAGACCCGGTCGAACTGGCCGGGCTCGTAGACGAACTCGGTCGCGTCCCCCCACAGCGCGGTGATGAACGCCTCGAGCGCCGCGTCGCCCTGGGCGCGGTGGTTGACGGCCGGCGTACGGCGCCCGCGCGCGATCAGGTAGGCGGAGAGGTTCGGCAGCGTGGTCAGCCCCTGTGCCGCCGCCGGATAGGACGGGAGCCGCTCGAGCATGCCGAGGTGGTCGGCGATGAAGCGGTCGGTCAGGGGGCGATAGCAGTAGAGCGGCGCGGAGGCGCGGCCCTGCTCGATCAGCTCGAAGGGGATCTCGGCGCCCGCGGCGACCTCCTCGGCGAGCTGCCAGGCGGCCTCTTCCACGAACGCGGCCAGGGTGTCGTGCAGCGCGCGGTTGTGCATGCGCGGCGAGTTCTCCGCAGCGCGGCATGCTCCTCTCCGCGCATGGCGGATTGCAGCGTTAGACGAGCGCTGCGACGGCGGGCTCGGGCACTTCGGTGCAGCTGCCCGTCGCCCCGAGCCACTCGGTGCCGTACTCGCGCATCGAGTCGATGATCGGCACGAGCGCGCGGCCCTTGTCCGTCAGCGCGTACTCGACGCGGGGCGGGACCTCGGGGAACGTCGTGCGCTCGAGCACGCCCTCTTCCTCGAGCGCCCGCAGGCGCAACGACAGGGTGCGGGGTGAGATGCCCTCGAGCGAACGCTCGAGCTCGCAGAAGCGGGCGGTGCCCTCGGCGAGGTCGCGGATCACCAGCAGGGTCCACTTGCCGCAGACAATGTCCGCGGTCCGGCAGACTGGGCAGTCGGAGTTCGGCACGATTCCCAGTCTAGCGGCAAGACTTCAACTATTGAAGTATGACGTCGACGTCCCGCTCGTCGGTGCCCCGCAGGACCCCGAGGGTGAGCGTGCCGCCGTCCTCGAGCGCGTTGAAGAGGTCGTCGACCGAGCTCAGCGGCGTCCCTGCGGCGGCGACGAGGAGGTCGCCGC
>JBDTMF010000252.1:0-5746 GCA_039934455.1 Solirubrobacteraceae bacterium | reverse complement strand
GCGCGGCGGTGGCGGTGGCGGTGGCGGTGGCGGTGGCGGGTACAACGAGACGCCGACACCCACGGCGACGGCGACCGTGACCACGACGCCGACGGTCACGCCGACCGCCACGCCTTCGCCGGACACGACGGCGCCGAAGTGCACCGCGACGCCGGTCCGCAAGCAGACCTCGCGCACGATCCGCAAGCGCGGCCTGAAGCTGACCGTGCGCTGCGACGAGGCCGCGCGTCACCTGACGCAGGTGTTCGTCAACCGCGCCACGGCGCGCAAGCTGGGCATCAAGCGCAAGGCGAAGAAGCGCGCCCTCGTGGGCAAGCGCGCGACACTGGCCAAGGCCAACGTCACGCACAAGATCACCGTCAAGCTCACTCACAAGGCGAAGCGGGGCATCCGCCGGATGCGGCAGCGGCACGTCCGCAAGCTCAAGCTGACGATCGCGACGTCCGCCAGGGACGCGGCGAACAACATCCGCCGCTCCGAGACGACGAAGTCGTTCAAGCGCTAGCGATCGGGTCGCCGAGCGCATCGCGCAGATACGAAGGCACCGCGCTGAACGCCGTCCCGACCGCGCGCGGGCGCTCGAGCTGCTCCGCGAGGTCCTGGGTGCCGTGCAGCGAGTAGAGGGGGTCGCCGGTGACCACGAGGTCGCAGAGCGCCCACAGCAGCGGCGCGGCGGCGACGAGCGCGGCCCAGCGCAGGACCTGCGCGCGCGGCCGGCCGCGCCCGGCGTAGGCGAGCCAGGCGATCCCGAGCAGCCAGCCTTCGGGCCGCAGGAGCCCGGCGGCGCACAGCAGCACGGGCACCAGCGTGCGCTCGCGCGGGCGCCCGACCTCGGCCAGGAGCGCCGCGACGACGAGGGCGAGGAACGGGATGTCGACGACGGCCTGGTCGGTCTCCCGGACGAGCAGGTGCCGTGTCAGCACGACGGCGGCGAAGGCCGCGCCGACCCACACCGAATAGAGCCGCCGCCCGAGCAGGAACGCGAGCACCCCGAGCGCTGAGAACGACAGCCAGGAGAGCGCCATCACCACGGCCATCGCGCCGCCGCCGAACGGCGCCAGGAGCAGCGAGACGGCGTTGGCGAGCGGGTGGGGCGTGGGGGCGCCCGGGGACTGGAAGCCGGGCAGCGCGCCGCCAACCGCCTCACGGCCCCATTCCAGCGCCCACACCGCGTCGTAGCCCAGATGCCCCGGGCCGTAGACCAGGCGCAGCCCGACGGCGAGGAGGGCGATCAGCGCCGGTGTGCGCGCCTGCACCGGACCTTGTACTGCCGCGGCCGCGGTCCGCCGAGCCACATCTGCACGCGCAGGACCCGGGTCTTGCCGCGGCGGATCAGCGCACGCCGCGCGCGCGGCACCCGCACGCGTAGCACGCGCCGGTGGCCGGTGCGGATGCGCACCGATCGCTCGCCCAGCAGCGCGCGCGCCGGCGCGCGGCGGCGTGCCTTTCCGCGCAGGCGCTTCGCCGGCCGCTTCGTCCGCACCGCCATCACGACCGCACAGCGCCGGATGTGCGCACGCGGACACGCAACGGTCGCCAGGACCCGGCCGTCGCGCCGGCGGTAGCGCGGGCGGCGCACGACGCGCGCCCGCGGCAGCCGCCGCCGCAGGTGCGCCGGGATCCTCTGGCCCGGTCGCAGGCGGCGCGCCAGCGCGGAGAAGCTCGGGCGCGGCTCGCCCGTGGCGCTCAGCAGGGCGGAGTCCCAGCGCAGCCACGGGATCGCGCGCCAGTTGTAGAGGTAGACGCGGGTGATCCGGGGGTGGTCGTCGGCGAGCGCGAAGAGGTACTCGACCGAGCGCGCCGCCCGCTCCTCGTCGTAGGGCCAGGTCACCGTGCCGTCGCGCTGCTGGAAGCGCACGAGCCCGCCGGTCTCGGTCAGCCACACCTCGCCGGGCACCGCGCTCAGCATCCGCCGGGTCATCGTGCTGCGGCGCCCGGGTGCTCCGCCGTCGGCTGGCTCGGGTGGTTGGCCTCGTTCCAGGGCGCGATCGTCTTCACGTACGGCCAGCGCCGGTGGAAGGCCGCGAACGCGAGCCGGTACTGGCTTGCGCTGGGCAGGTGGCAGGGCCCCTCGGGGCAGATCTCGTTGGTCCGGTGCTCGAAGGACACCAGGATGTCCATGTACGTGTTGTGCGCGGTCGAGAGGACGCCCTCGTAGCGGCTCGCGTCGGGTCGGAAGGCCACGTCCCACGGCACGATCACGCGCGCCTGGGCGATGCCGGTCCACGCCAGCAGCGGATCGAGGTAGGTGCTCGCCTCCTGGTCGGAGATGCCGACCGTGGCCGGGGCCGCCGCGGCGGTCGCCGGGCCGAGGGCCAGCAGCGCGGCGGCGACCGCGGCGATGAACAGCCTGCGCATTGCGCGATCATCGTCAATCGCGGGCGGCACCGCGCCACCGGCGGGGCGTCGGCCCGCTTCGCTACGCTCGCCCGCGGATGCGCCGGTGCCGTCTCGCCGCGGGAGCCCTGGGGGTGCTCGCTCTGCTGCTCGCCCCTGCGGGCGCGCGCGCCCAGAGCCAGTCCGCGCCCTCCAAGGACGCGGCGGTGATCCTGATCCTCGACGCGTCGAAGTCGATGAAGGACGACGACGGGACGGGGCGCCCGAAGTTCCAGGCCGCCAAGCAGGCGCTCAACACCCTGGTCGACGAGCTGCCGGATGACGCGAAGGTCGGCCTGCGCGTCTATGGCTCGCAGGTCAGCGGGACCGGCCGGCAGGCCGGCTGTGCCGACACGAAGCTCGTCTCGCCGGTGGCCGCGCTCGACCGCGAGGGCCTCAAGCAGCAGATCTCCTCGCTCAAGCCGCGTGGCTTCACGCCGATCGGAGCGTCGCTGCGGGGCGCCGTCACGGACCTCGGGACGGCGAAGCAGAAGACCGTCGTGCTGGTGTCCGACGGCGGGGACAACTGCAAGCCGCCGGATCCGTGCGCGGTCGCGCGCGAGATCTCCAAGGGCGGCATCGCCCTGAAGATCCAGGCGGTCGGCTTCCAGGTGAAGGCGGGCGCGCGGCGCCAGCTGCAGTGCATCGCCGAGGCGGGCGGTGGCCGCTACGTCGACGCCGACAACGCACAGGAGCTCGGCGGCCAGCTGCGCGCGCTCACCGCGCGGGCGCTGCGGCCGTACGTGACCCAGGGCAAGCGGCTCGAGGCCACTGCCGAGCCCGCGACCGCAAAGCTCTACGGGCCCGGCCAGTACACGACCGAGGTCAGCGCCGGATCGCCCGCGTGGTTCTCCTTCAAGGTCGGCGCGGGGCAGACGCTGAGCGTGTCCGCGACGCTGCCGAACAGCTCCGCGGGCATCCCGTCGCTCTTCAGAGCGGAGATCCAGGACGAGAAGCTGCAATTTGCCGACTCCGACATCGCGACGAACTCGGCCGCGGTCCTCACGGCGATCGCGGAGACCGAGGTGGGGGAGGACGACCTGCGCAACCCGCCCAACGGCCGCGAGTTCGTGCGGCTCGAGGTCAACCCGGCCCAGGGCCAGAGCGGGCCCTACCCGGTCGAGCTGGGGGTGCGCGTGACCGGCAAGGTGATCGGCAAGGCACCGGCGTCCGACGCGACGGCCTCGCCGCTGGCCGGCGGCGGCAGTGGCGGCGACGGCGGGACGAGCGACCTCGTGCTCGCCCTCGGCGGTCTCGGCGGGATCGTGGCAGGGGTGTTCGCGGGCGCCGCGATGGCGGGCCTCGGCCGCAGGCGGCCGGCGTGAGGCGGGCGCTGATGGTCGCGCTGGCGGTTTACGCGCTCGCGGCGCCGTCTGCGGGCGCGCAGACGCCGATTGCGGGAGGCGGCTCGTTCAACGACGCGCCGGTGCTCGCGCCGGGGCGTTACACCGACACCCTGCGCGGCGGCGAGCAGCTCTTCTACGCGGTCACGCTCAAGCCGGGGCAGACGCTGACCGCGGGCGCCACCGTCACCGGCCGCACGAGCTCGAGCTACTCGATGACGCTGCAGATCTACAACCCCGTGCGCGAGGAGGCCATCGGGGACGGGGAGCAGTCGGCGGCCTACGGTCCGACGGACCGCAGCGAGTCGCTGCGCGTCCAGGGCGCCGGCGTGGGCGAGGCCAACGGCGCGGTGACGAGCAACGTCTTCGCCGAGCCGGGCACGTACTACGTCTCCCTCGCGGCCAACGACCGCGGCAGGAACCTCGAGGCCGAGCAGTTCGACTCCTCCCTCGACCTCCAGGTGACGGGCAAGGTGATCCCGACCCCGACCCCGACCGCGACGGCCGAGCCCGCCAGGACCGCCGAGCCGGCGAGTGGCGGTCTCGGCAACGGCGGGAGCGACGCCGGCGGCGGCGGCGAGATCGGGATGGCGATCGTGCTCGGCCTCGCGCTCGGCGGCCTCGTCGGATTCGGCGTCAGGCGGCTGCGGATGACCGGTTAGGACCGGCCGCCAGGTACCCGCCGAGCGAGCCAGTCAGCGCGCCGAACACGAGCACGATCCCGAACACGCTCTCGCCCTGGGCGTGCCCGAACAGCGTGTCCTGCAGCAGTGAGTTGACGAGCGCGAGCGCGATCGCCCAGACGGGGCCGACGAGCGCGCCCCAGGCGGCGGCGAGCGCGGGTGAGGTGACGGCCCGCTCGCGCGCGACGGTGAAGCCCGCGAACAGCGCCCCGCACAGCGGCAGCCCGACGAGCAGCACGAGCATCAGCAGGAAGACGATTGCGCTGGCGCCGTCGCGGTAGTCGAAGAGGCGGTACGTGCCACCGTTGGCGAGCACGTCGCCGGGCTGCTCGGCCGGCAGCGGCAGGTTGAGGACGGCGGGCTCGAGGCCGCTGCGCTCGAAGTTGGCGAGCGATCCGAGCTCGAGCGTGTGGACGCCGTGGTCGACGGCGAACAGCGCGGTGTCGACGAGCGCGATCGGCAGCGAGCGCGTGCCGCGGGTGCTCTCGTCAGTGGCGACCTCGACGATCCAGATCGCCGTGCCGATCGCCGTGGTGACGAGCAGGACGAGGCCGAGCGGCTTGAGCGCGGACAGGACGGCGGAGCCGGCGGCGCGGGCGCGCGGGGAGACCTGGTCGGCGGGGGCGGTCGGGGGCGCGGCGAGCAGCGTGCCGGTGAGGGAGCCGATCAGCGCCCACAGCAGCCCGTAGCCGAAGGCCTGCCCGATCGAGGCCTTGATGTCGCCCGTCAGCAGCGCCGGGATGATCATCAGGAAGGCGAACAGGAGCGCCCCGCCGGCGGCGACCCCGAGCCGCGTCAAGAGCGACTGGTCGAGCAGGCGGCCGAGCTGCGCGCGGGCGAGGTACACGGCGGTCAGCGTCGGCACGAGCGCGAACAGCCCTGGTGCGACCCGGCTCGTGTCCCGGAACGCGGCGAACAGCGCGTCGTTCTCGAAGCCTCCGAGCACGAGCTGCACCATCTGGCGGCACGCTTCCTGCACGTAGCCCGCGTTGGAGCCGAGGAAGCCGATCAGCGACGCGTCGGGCAGCGCGGCGAGCACGAAGCCGGCGATCAGCACGACGAGGAACGTCCCGATCCCGATCACGCCGGCCGCGACGACCGCCGGCGTCTGGCCGAGCTTGCCGAGCTGGTCGACGAGCTCCGCCTGGGCAGGGGCCGAGCGGGCCTGCCTGGGTTCGGAGGACGCCGGCTCGGGCTCCGGTTCCGACGGGGGCTCGGAGCGGCTCCAGGGTGCGGGTTCCGGCTCGGCCGGGGGCTCGGGTTCCGGCTCCGGTTCGGGCGTGGGCTTCGGCTCCGGCTCCAGCTTCAGCTCCGGTGCCGGTGCCGGTGCCGGTGCCGGTGCCG
>JBDTMF010000251.1:0-5791 GCA_039934455.1 Solirubrobacteraceae bacterium | reverse complement strand
GCGAGCGCCGCGCCGGCGCCGGGCGCCGCGGCGACCCCGGCCCCGGCCGCGCCCGCGACGCCTGCGCCGAGCCAGCCCGCCCCGGCGACCGGCAATGGCGGCGGGACCGATCAGGCGCCGACGAACCCGGCGCCCAAGCCCGACCAGCAGCAGGACATCCCGCCCGCCGAGCAGGCACCCGCCGCGCCCACCACGCCCCAGAACGGTGGGACCGCGCCGTCCGGCGGCACCGCCCCGCCCGCGGGCCAGGGCTAGCCCAGCGCGCGCGGCGCGAGGGTATCGCGCAGCCCGCGGGGCCATGGTTTCGACACCGAGCGGAAGCCGGCCGCGCAGAAGCGCCAGGGCAGCTCCGCCGCCTTGGTGATCCCGATCCGCGGGCCCGCGATCAGCCCGACCGGCGGCCAGCCGGCCGGCGGCGGCTCGATCGTGATCGGCCCACCGACGAGGTCCGAGCCGTTGAGGTCGAGCTCGATCCCGAGCGCCTGCGTCAGCTTGCCGGGCCCTGAGCAGAGATCCTCGCGGCGCTCGAGTCCGCGCCGCTCGCGCATCCCGTCGAGACCCTCGAGCGGCTCGAGCGCGCGGATCAACACCGCGGCCCCCACGCCCGCTTCCTCGCAGACCGCGTTGAGCAGCGCGTGGATGCCGTAGGAGCGGTAGACGTAGGCGCGCGCCGGCGGGCCGAAGAGGATGTGCGTGCGCGCGGTCAGGCCGACGTGGGCGTGGCAGGCGGCCTCGGACTCGTGGTAGGCCTCGGTCTCGACGATCGCGCCGGCGCCGCCGGCGTGGCGCAGGACGCAGCCGACGAGCGCCTTCGCGACCGCGACCACGGGCCGCGCGTAGAAGTCCGCGGGGAGCGCGCTCACCCCGGCTGGTCGTCGAGCGAGGCGCGCGCGTGGGCGAGCTGCTCGCGCACGCGCGGCAACGAGGTGCCGCCCTCCGACACCTTCGACTCGAGCCACGAGCGCTGCTCGAGCAGCGTGTAGAACTCGTCGTCGAGCGCCGGCGAGTGGCGCGCGAGCTCCTCCCGCGACAGGTCGGAGAGCGAGCGGCCGGCCGCGAGCGTCTCGCGCACGATCCCCGCCACGATCCCGTGCGACTGCCGGAACGGGACGCCGCGCCGGACGAGCAGGTCGGCGATGTCGGTCGCCGCGATCATCTCGTCGGCGGCCGCGGCCGCGAGCCGCTCGCGCCGGAAGGCGATCCCCTCCAGCATCCCGCGGGCGGCCGCGAGCGTGAGGTCGAGCGTGTCGACCGCGTCGAACAGGTGCTCCTTGTCCTCCTGCAGGTCCTTGTTGTAGGTCAGCGGCAGGCCGTGCATGACCCCGTGAAGGCCGACGAGGTGCGCGGCCACGCGCGGCGCCTTGGCGCGCAACAGCTCCGCGGCGTCGGGGTTCTTCTTCTGCGGCATGATCGAAGAGCCCGACGCCCACGCGTCCGAGACCTCGCAGAAGCCGAACTCGTCGCTCGACCACAGGACGATCTCGGCCCCCAGGCGTGAGAGGTGGGTCGCGCAGGTGGCGGCCGCGGAGAGGTAGTCGAGGACGAAGTCGCGGTTGGAGACGGCGTCGATCGAGTTCGGCGCGACCGAGGCGAAACCGAGCTCGGAGGCCAGCAGCCCGCGGTCGGTGTCGAAGTTGACGCCGGCCAGTGCGCCGGCGCCGAGCGGCAGCTCCTCGGTCGAGGAGAGCACGAACTGGAAGCGCCGGGCGTCGCGCCGGAACATCCAGAAGTAGGCGAGCAGGTGGTGCGAGAGGTAGACGGGCTGGGCGCGCTGGAGGTGCGTATAGCCGGGCATCGCCCAGTCGAGGTGGCGCTCGGCGAGGTCGACCAGCGTGGCCTGCAGCGCCCGCAGCCCGTCGAGCGCCCCGAGCGCGTGGGCGCGGGTGAACATCGCGAGGTCCGTGGCCACCTGGTCGTTGCGCGAGCGCGCCGTGTGCAGCTTGCCGCCGACCGGCCCCGCGATCGTGGTCAGCCGCCGCTCGACCGCCATGTGGATGTCCACGTCGCCGGGCTCGAACGGGAAGCTGCCGTCCTCGAGCTCGCGGGCGACCTGCTCGAGTCCTCTCAGCAGCTCGTCGCGCTCGGCGCCGGCGATGATCGCGGCGGCCGCGAGCATCGTCGCGTGGGCGCGCGACTGGGCGACGTCATAGGGCCCCAGGCGCCAGTCGTAGCCGATCGAGGAGTCGAGCCGCTGGAAGATCGGATCAGACGGCTCGGAGAAGCGCGACATGCCCCGGCATGATGGCGGCATGGAGGTGACCGTGCGCTCCGCCGCACTCGAGGACGGTGCCGAGGACCTGCTCTACGTCTCGGCCCAGCGCTACTACGATGCCTACGCCGGCGGCGAGGCCACCGCGCGGAGGCTGCTGCGGCGCGTGCACGCCAGGCCCGGCCACCCGGCGAGCGTCTCGCTGGTGCGCGTGGCCGAGGCGGAGGGGCGCATCGTCGGCGCGATCGTGGGCTTCCCGGCGGGCGAGGGCGAGGAGCTGGCGCAGCGCTTCCTGGCGCTGACGGCGTGGCGGATCCCGCCCTGGCGCTGGCGAGGTCTGCTGCGCCACCTCAACGCGGCCAGCGGCATGTCGCCCGCGCCCGCGCCCGGCTCCTGGTACGTCGACGCGCTGGCCGTCGCCCCGGACGCGCGGCGCCGGGGCGTCGCGCGCGCCCTGCTGGCCGACGCCGAGGCGATCGCGCGCGCGCAGGGCGCAAGTGGCGTCTCGCTCGACACCGGCCTCGAGAACACGCCCGCGCGCCGCCTCTACGAGGCGAACGGCTACGCCCAGCGCGACATCCGGCGCGCCCGCGACGAGCGCGCCGCGCGCGCGATCGGCGGGGCCGGCTTCATCGGCTTCTTCAAGCGGGTGTGACCTACGGGACGCCGTGGCAGGCGTGCCCGGCGCAGTGGTCGGCGATCGAGCCGCCGGGCCTCAGGTGCCCCGCCTTCTGGTCCTGGGCCGCGGGCGTGCGGCGGGGGACGCCGTGCGGGTCCTGGTTGGAGGCGGAGTTGACCGGCGGCGTGTTGCCGTTCGGGGCCAGCGCGTTGAAGCCGGCGCCGGCGTCCCAGGGCTCGTAGACCGAGCCGTTGGTCGCGAAGCCCGTGCGCGCGATCGCGTAGAACGGCTGCACGTCGCGGCTGCGGCCGGGGTCGACGGGGGTGGCGCGGATCCTCGCCCCGATCGTGCGGGCCTCGACGTCCGCCGCGACGTTGGCGACCTGGTGGTCGCCCACCGCCGACTGCATCAGCACCGTGTGCGGCGGCGTGCCCGGGTAGGGGCTCGTCGTCATGTGCTGGGCGTAGCCGTTCGGGTCCGAGCGGTCCCACAGCTGCTGGAGCAGCGAGAACAGCAGCGGGCGCTCGATCTCGTTCGGGTAGCTCGTATAGAGCACGGTGGCGTACTGGGAGAAGTCGGTCGAGCGTTGCAGCAGCGTGGAGTAGTTCATGCCCGGGACGCCGAGCACGGAGCGCTGGAAGTCGGGCGCGACCGCGGTCAGCGTGCCGCCGTAGATCCCGCCCTGGCTGTTGCCGTCATAGAACAGCGCGCTGCTGTCGATCCGCCCGGCGAGCCCTGTCTCGTTCGGGAAGCCCTTGCGCAGGAGCCGCCCGAGGTAGAGGAAGTTCAGGAGCCCCTGCTGCATCCGGTCGGTCAGCGTCGGGAAGCGCGAGAGGTCGTTGAGGATCGTGCCGACGTTGGGGACGTCCTCCATCGCCATCCCCTTCCAGTCCGTCGCGCAGTAGGCGTAGTTGAAGCGCTTGACCATGGCCCGCTGGGGCGCGAGGTCGACCTCGGACGCGTCGCCGAGCAGGCCGTGGCCGTAGAGCACGACGCGTGCCTTGCTCGCGGATGTGGCGTCGGTGCGGATGATGCAGTCGTAGTTGGCCGCCATCGTGTTGTGCGGGATCCGCACCGGGTCGTTGCTCGTGGCGCCGGCGAAGGCGAAGCGCGATCCCGTCGGGCAGCCCGGCTGGTCGAGGAAGCAGGGCACGGTGAACGTGCCGCACACGCGCGTGAGCTCGAGGTCCGGCGGATGGTCGTTCGCGTCGCTCGGCTGGCAGGCCCCGGGGACATTCGTGGGTGCTGAGCCCTGAGCCACGCGGTCGGACAGGTTCGTGTCCCCCAGCTCGGCGAAGGCCGCGTTGCGCATCCCCAGCAGCCGCCCCGCGATCCGCTGCGCGCTCCCGACCGTGAAGTCCCAGGCGAGGTAGAGGTCGCCGCGGCCGATCCCTGCCTGGCCGAGGCGCGCGAAGAGGTCCTCCATGTGGGCGCGCCGCGCCTCGACCACCGGCGACGTGGTGACGATGCGGTCGCGGTAGACCTTGAAGGCGCGCGCCGGCTCGATCGCCGAGCCGTCGGCCCGTCTGAGGTTGCGCAGCGCGACGATGTAGCGGTGGCCCTCGGTGAAGTTCTTCCCCGGGCGGATGAAGAGGTTGCGGTCGGCGTTCGCGGTCGCCTGCGAGTCGAGCTCGGCCCAGATCAGGTGGCGCTCGCCCGTGTCGGCGTCGATCACGACGGCGGGCTGGCCCGGCTCGAAGCTCTTCGCCATGTCGGTCTCCGGCACGAGGCCGGTGCGGTCGAAGGCGGCCTGGTTGTCGAGGCCGGGGCTCTTCGTGTGGATCGCCGCGCCCGGGCTGAAGCCGTCGCTGCGGTTGTAGTCGGCGGCCTCGACCGGCTTGCCCGCGATGTTCTTCGGCATCGCGGCGCTCTGGAGGCTGAGCCTCCGGCCGGTCGGGGTCGAGGCGTCGGCGACGGTGAAGTAGTCGTTGGGCCAGGGCTGCAGGCAGACGGCCTGGTCGAGGGAGTCGCAGCCGGCGGGGGTCGCGAATCCGGCCGGCTCGGGCAGCGGCGGCGTGGACGGCGGGACCCCCGGGCCGAAGATCTCGTCGCCGTTGAGGCTGGAGCAGACGTGCGGGAGCCGGAGCAGCCGCCGCGTCCTGCGCTTCCCGGCGCGCACGGTGATGCGCGTGCGAAGGAAGCAGCGCCCGATCGTGCGGCGGCCGCGCGCGGTCAGCCTGAGCCGGACCGTCTTGTGGCCCCGGCGCTTGAAGCGCAGCGTGCGCGCCCGCGCGAGCCTGCCGGCGCTCACGCGGACCCTGCCCCTGCGACGCACGGCGACGTTCACGCTCAGCGCCTTGCGCTGCAGGATCTTCGTCGCGTCGACCGAGCGCAGCGACAGCTTCAGCCGCGGTGCGGCGGCGTGCGCGCTGCCGGCCAGGGCCAGCGCGAGCACCACGGTGAGCACGGCGGCGCGAATCACGTGCGCCGCAAGTTACCCGCTTTCCGGTGCGCTCAGCGCAGTACGCGCTCGAGCGCTTCGGCCACGCGCGCCACCTGGGACTCGGAGAGCTCCGGGAAGAACGGCAGCGCGACCGAACGCTCCGCGACGTCCTCGGCGACCGGGAACTCGCCGGGCCGGTGCCCGTAGAGCTCGCGGTAGAACGACATCAGGTGGATGGCGGGCAGGTAGGGCTTGCTCTGCACCCCGAGCTCGCGCAGGGCCCGGATGGTGGCGTCGCGGTCGACGCCGCGGGGAAGCTGGACGACGAACACGAACCAGCCGCGGCGGTCGCCGCCGAAGTTCTCGCAGGGGAGCTCCAGGCCGTGCTCGCTCGCCAGGCCCGCGAGCGCCGCTCGGTACCAGGCCGCCACCTGCGCCCGCCCGGCGAGCATGTCGTCGAGGCGGTCGAGCTGGGCGAGGCCGATCGCGCAGGCGAGGTCCGAGAGCCGGTAGTTGAAGCCGAGGCGGTCGTGGTCGAGCCAGCCCATGTCGGGCGCGCGGCCCTGGTTGCGCTCGGAGT
>JBDTMF010000250.1:0-5831 GCA_039934455.1 Solirubrobacteraceae bacterium | reverse complement strand
CCGCCGCGCCCTCGGGCGGCGCGGCCGCCCGCGGCTCGGCAGCCGCCCGCTGGCCGTGCGGGCACGCGGGTGGGACGTCGCCGCGCTGCAGTTCCTGCTCGCCGGCCACGGCTTCCCGTCCGGGCCGGTGGACGGCGGTCTCGGCCTGCGCACCGATGCCGCGCTGCGGCGCTTCCAGGCGTGGGCCGGGCTGGCGGCCGACGGCGTGGCGGGGCCGGGCACGCTTGTTGCGCTGCGCCGCTCGCCGCTGCGCTCCCCGCTGCGCTTCGCGCGCCCGGTCGCCGCGGCGGTCGGCGACGGGTTCGGCCCGCGCGGCACGGGCTTTCACCCCGGCCTCGACTTCCTTGCCTCGCAGGGCGATCCCGTGCGCGCGGGCGCGAGCGGCTGCGTCACGTTCGCGGGCCGCAACCAGGGCGGCTACGGGAAGCTCGTGATCCTCCAGCACGGGTTCGGGATGACGAGCTGGTACGCGCACCTGTCGCGGATCACGGTCCGGCGCGGCGCCTGCGTGGCCGCAGGCGCCCTGCTCGGCGCGGTCGGCTCCACCGGGTTCTCCACCGGGCCGCACCTGCACTTCGAGCTGCGCCTGCGCGGGGCGGCCGTCGACCCGTCCGGCGTCACCGGCTGACGACCGCGCAGATCGCGTAGGCGGTCACCGACCAGCCGCTGCCGGGCGGGCTGTTCCAGCGCGCGCTGAAGTGGAACCCGGACGTCCCGTCGACGAAGCGATCTGGGTAGCTGCCCTCCGTCGCGTTGTCGGCCAGCGGGACGGCCTGGTCGATGTGGCCGCCGCCGCCGAGCACCTGCTTGCCCGCGGGGCAGCGCGCGCCGATCCCGCTGATCGTGGACTTGGTGTTGGCCGTGTGCGCGGTGACGATCTCCCAGCCGCGGACCCGCGCCGCGGTCGTGTCGTCGAGCTTGGCCGGCGTGACCGCGCCGTCGGCGATCTCGGACGTGCCGACGCCACCGTCGACCAGCTCGCTCGCGCCGATCGCGCCGTCGCCGACCGTCCTCGCGTCGACCGCGTCGGCGGCGAGCTTCGGATTGGTGATCGCCTCGTCGGCGATCTGCTCGGTCCCGACCTGATGGCGGAGGATCGACGCCGCGGTGACCGCGCCGGGCGCGAGCGCCGCGCCGGTGACCGCCCCGGCGTGGAGGTCCGAGGCGCCGACCGCGTGGGGGCGCAGCTCGGAGTGACCGACGGCGTTGGCCGCGATCTGCTTGGCGTGCACGCTGTTGCGGGGGAGCTTGACCGCTGCGTACGAGGTGCCGCCGAGCGCGACGAAGAGCGCCAGGTACCCGACCGCCTGGCCGCGCACGTGCGCACGGACCCGACGGCCGATCGTCGTGGGCTGGAGCATGGACTCTCCCGTCGTCGCGTCCCTGCACGGGACAGTCCGCCGACCCTAACCGGATACCCGGGCCGTGCAAGGATGCGCGGCCGATGGATCTCTGCCTGATGATCGAGGGCCAGGATGGGGTGACCTGGCCGCAGTGGCTGGCGCTGGCGGAGGCCTGCGAGGCGCAAGCGATCCCCGCGCTGTTCCGCTCCGACCACCACCTCAACCTCGAGGGGCGGGCCGAGCGCGGGTCACTCGACGCGTGGGCGACGATCACGGCGCTCGCCGCGCAGACCACGACGCTGCGGCTCGGCACGCTCGTCTCCCCCGTCACCTTCCGTCACCCGTCCGACGTCGCCAAGGTCGTCGCGGTCGCCGACCACGTGTCGGGCGGGCGCGTCGAGCTCGGCCTCGGCGCCGGCTGGCACGAGCGCGAGCATGCGGCCTACGGGTTCCCGTTCCCGCCGTTGAAGGTGCGCATGGACATGCTCGCCGAGCAGCTCGAGATCGTCCACGAGCACTGGACCGAGGGCGCGTTCTCGTTCGCGGGCGAGCACTACCGGCTCGAGGACCTCGACGCGCAGCCGAAGCCGGTCCAGCGCCCGCACCCGCCGCTGCTGATGGGCGGGAAGGCCGGTCCTCGCGGCGCGGCGCTGGCCGCGCGCTGGGCGGACGAGTACAACACCGCCTTCGCGACGCTCGAGGACGTCGTGGCGATGAAGGACCGCGTCACGGCGGCGTGCGAGGCGGCGGGGCGCGAGCCGATCCCGTTCTCGCTCATGACCGGCGTGCTCGTCGGCCGCGACCGGGGCGAGGTGCGCGAGCGCGCGGCGCTGCTCACCGAGTTCCGCCGCGATCTCGGAGGCCCCGACGCCTTCCTCAGCTCGACGCGCCCGACGTGGATCGTCGGCACCGCCGACGAGGTCGCCGAGCGCCTCGGCGCCCTGCGGGACGCCGGCGTGGCGCGGGTCATGTGCCAGCAGCTGCTGCACGAGGACCTCGACCACGTGGCGCTGATCGGCGAGCTCGCGCCGATGCTGGCCTGATCGCCGACGCTCTGGGCCGGCGTGCTGCCCGAGGCGCACTTGAGCACGCAACGCGCATCGCCCACTGGCCAGATGAATCACATCACACGCCCGGTTCGTGACCGATTAGTGTCGCCAGATGCGCCGTCGCCTCAGCTATTCGAACGTCATCGCCACGATCGCGCTGTTCATCGCGCTCGGAGGCAGCTCCTACGCCGCGATCAGGATCACGAGCCGCAACGTCGTCAATGGGTCGCTGACCGGCAAGGACATCAAGAAGCGCTCGGTCCCGCTCAACCGCCTCAAGGGCACGCTGCCGGCGGGCACGCAGGGCGCCAAGGGCGACCCGGGAGCGAAGGGGGATCCCGGAGCGCCTGGAGCGCGGGGCGACACGGGCCCGGCCGGCCCGGTCGATCCTGGCCGCTTCGTCCCGTCCACCGGGCTGTACGAGGTGACGGTCGGGCCGGGCGGCTGGCAGTCGCTGAACCCCAACCTCAGGCGCACGAACGTCTTCGGCACCTGGACCACCAGCTCGACGGACGACGGCGCCGGCCTGCTCCTCGACCCGTCGCTCCCCGCCACCATCGCCGGCCGGGGAATGCGGCTGCGCGCCGTGACGCCCTGCTGGAACGCCACCACGGCGGTGACGATCAGCGACGTGATCATCTCGACCTGGCGCGAGACCGCCACCGCCGGAGTCACCGACGTGGTCGAGCAGGAGGACGCCAACGACCATTCGGAGGCCATCTGCAAGCGCTACGCGTTCGCGACCCCGGTGGACATGTCCGGCGGCCGCCGCGTGAGCGTGCGCCTCAGCACCGGCTGGTCGGCCAGCGGAGCGACGATCCACATCGGCGGCGTGACGTTCGAGTTCGACCGCGCGTCCTGAGCGGAGCGGCCGATCAGCCGGCGCCCCCGCGTCGGAGCGCGTCCACCGCCGCGTCGAGCTCCGCCCCCCGCATCGGGAACACCAGCCCCCAGAAGGAGACGTTGTAGAGCGCAAGCCCGAGCTGGCCCCGGGGGTTCGAGCTCCAGGCGAGACGGATCCCGTCGTACTTCTTCGCCGCCGCCGTCTGCACCCGGTCACGGGTCACGTGCACCGAGCCACGCGGTATCCGCATCGCCTCGACCAGCTGCCCGCGCTCGATGTCCCACACGACCAGCTGGTCGGCATCGGAACTGACCATGCTCTTCGAGGAGGACATCTCGAACCCGCAGACATACGCCACCGGATGGCCGGCGAGGAGCTGACCCCTGAGGGCGTGACACGTCCGGAGGGTCCGTGCCTGCGACCACCATCCGTAACCGATCACCCCGGCGACGATCAGCGCGGTGATCAGCGCCCCGGCGGCACCCTGACCGAGGCCCACGGCATCGCTGAGCACGATCAAGGCGACGATCGCGACGACCAGAACCAGCCCCCCGAGGAGGGCCTTTCCTATGAGCGCCGTGGCCCGGCCTCAGGTGTCGAATTCGTCGAGATGGCGGAGAGCGTATCCCGGAGCGGAGCGGCGAAGGAATCGAACCTTCCAACCGCCGGGCTACGACGGCCTGCCGGTTTTGAAGACCGGATGAGCCACCAGGCCCGTGCCGCTCCGCGCGGGAGGCTAGCCCGACCGACGCTTGCCGGAGGGGCGCGTCCTCCGTTAGGTCGTCGCGTGGCCACTCCCGAAGAGAGGCGGGGCCGGGCCCGCGCGACGTGGGCCGCGGCCGACTGGGACAGCTTCTCGCGGTCGTCGGCCTGGACGTGACGCCGGAGCTGCTCGAGCTTCGGGGTGATGTTCGCGCCCGACCACGCGGGTGCCGCCGCCGCCCGGCGTGCAGTCGAGGACGTCGTGCGCGACTATTATGCCGAGAACTTCGGTCCGTTCGTGATGGCCCGCGGCCTGCTGGAGCCGGCGGGCCGCTGGGACGAGTTCCGCGAGCGCTTCGGCGCGCTGGTGGCGCGCTTCAACGCCTCCCACGGCGGACGCGCCCAGGTCGAATCGGAGTGCTTCCTGATCACCGTCGACCGCTAGGAGGGCCATGGAGGGCTCAGGCGCGGTCCGTCTTCGCCGCCGCGAGCCGCTCGAGGAACTCCTCGGGCTCGAGGCGCTCGGGCGCGCCGGCCACGAGCGGGCGCAGCCGCCGCTCGAGCTCGCCGGCGAGCTCCGCGCGCGCGCCCGTCGCGAGGACGCCGCGGCGGGCGAGGAACTGGCGCACGGTGCCGGCGTCCTGGGCCGAGACCGCGCTGACGGCCCACCCGTCGCTCGCGTATCGGCGAGCAGCGCGATCCGCCCGCGGCCCGCGGACACGACGAGCAACAGCGTCCCCTTGTCGCCCGCCAGCACCCGCTGCGCGCGGCCGGGCCGCCGCCAACGGCCCTCTCCCGCCGTGCTCAGCGTCCGCACGCCCTCGCTCTCCGGCGCGGAGGCGAGCGACCGCGCGGTCCTCGGCCCGTCGTGCTCCCACGCCGGAAGGTCGCCGGCCAGCAGCGTGCGCGTCCAGCTGCCGGGCTGCCCGCCGGCCACCACGCGGCCGCCGCGTTCCGCGAACGCGCGCAGGGCTCGCGGCTCGTCCCGGGTCAGCTGCCCCGCGTCCATGAGGGCGACGGTGCCGCCGCCGGAGAGTGACGTCCGCGACGGCGTCGCACGCAGCGCGCGCACCCGCAGGCCCTCGCGCTCGGCGAGCGCCGCCCACGCCGCGAGGCCCTTCGACTTCGTGGCGAACGAGGAGGACGCGGGCCCGCTCGGGCTCGGCGCCACCGCGTCGATCACCGCGCCGACGACGTTGATCGCGACGACCAGCGCGAGCACGGCGAGCCCGGCGCGGGCGGCGGCGCGCTTCGGGGGCCTCATCGAGCCTCGCTCGCCTGCCGCCCCACGCGGATACGTGGACGCCTCATCAAGCCTCGCTCAGCACGCGCTGCCAGCCCTCGCGGCTCGCGGTCTCGTCGTCCTCGCCTGCGGCGCGGCCCCCGTAGGCGATCGCGTCGAAGTCGGCCCCGACGCGGGAGAAGGCGGGCGAGCCGACCGCCGCCGCGACCTCTCCTGTCGTCAGCGAGGGGCGGTACTCGATCAACGCGCGGGCGTCGAGCCGCAGCAGCCCCGCGCGGAAGCGCAGGCGCACCGCCATCTCCCACTCGCCGTTGGCGGCCGCGCGGTCGGCCTCGCGCTCGAGCGCGGCCGGATCGTCGCGGGTCGGGGCGCGAGCGCGGGCGGCGCGCACGGTCGCGGCCGCCCGGCGCCGGATCGAGCCGCGCGCGAGCCCCGCCGCCGCGAGCAGGACGAGCGCGCTGAGGATGAGGAACACGAGGGGGCGGCCGCCCGGGACCCGCAGCGCGAGGTCGTCGATGAAGTCGCTCACCGGCTGCAGGCGATCTCCGAGCCAGCGGATCACGCGCGCGAACGGACGCGGCACCCCGCTGCCGCGGAACCGCCGCTCCCGCAGGATCTCGCGAGCGTGCGCGCGAGCCTGCGCCGCGTCC
>JBDTMF010000249.1:0-5882 GCA_039934455.1 Solirubrobacteraceae bacterium | reverse complement strand
AGCTGCGCTCGCTGGACTGGGTGCCGCGCTCGGTGCGCGCCCGCGCCCGCGAGGTCGAGCGCGTCGACGGCGGCCTCGAGCACCGTCTGCACCGCACGCCGTCCGACGAGGAGATGGCGAAGGAGCTGGGCATCACGATCGAGGAGTTCCAGGAGAGCCTCATGAAGATCTCCAACTCCACGGTCGTCGCGCTCGACGAGCTGTGGGCGGTCTCGGACTCCTCCGGGGACTCGGTGTCGCTGCTCGACACCCTCCACGACCCGGATGCGCCCGACCCGCAGGAGCTGCTCGACGCCTCCGAGCTCAAGGACCGCCTGGCCGACGCGATCTCCGCCCTGCCCGAGCGCGAGAAGCTCGTGATCGCCCTCTACTACTACGAGAACCTGACCCTGCGGGAGATCGGGGAGGTCCTCGGCGTCACCGAGTCGCGCATCTCCCAGCTGCACACGAAGGCCGTCCTGCGCCTGAAGTCCAGGCTCCAGGGCGACAACCTGCGCGACTGACGGTAGCCTCCGCGCTTCCACGCCGCGTGAGGGCGCGGCCCTGAGGAGAGGAGCACAGGCATGCCGCACGCCGCCGAGAGGATCCGCAACGTGGCCCTAGTGGGCCACCGTGGGAGCGGGAAGACGTCGCTGCACGAGGCTTTGCTGTTCGAGGCCGGCGCGACGACCCGGCTCGGCACGGTGGCGGACGGGACGACCGTGTCGGACTCCGACCAGGACGAGCAGGCGCGCGGGATGTCGATCTCCGCCGCGCTGGCGTCGTTCTCGTGGCGCGACGTGAAGGTGAACCTGATCGACACCCCCGGCGAGCCGTCCTTCATCGCCGACGCGCTCGGCGCGCTGCGCGTGTGCGAGTCCGCCGTCTTCGTGGTCAACGCCGTGATGGGCGTCGAGGTCTCGACCCAGCGGCTGTGGACGCGCGCCGCCGAGCTCGGCGTCGCGCGGCTCGTCTTCGTCAACATGCTCGACCGCGAGCGCGCCGACTTCTTCCGCACGCTCGAGTCGCTCAAGAGCGCCTTCGGCCCGCACGTCGTCGCCACCGAGATCCCGATCGGCTCAGAGCACGAGGTGCGCGGCCTGATCGACCTCGTCGACATGAAGGCCTACGAGTACGACGGCACCGGCAAGGAGAACTGCCGCGAGATCCCGATCCCGGACGAGCTGCTCGCCCAGGCCGAGGAGTACCGCGAGAAGCTGATGGACGAGGTCGCCGAGAACTCCGACGCGCTGATGGAGCGCTACCTCGAGGGCGAGGAGATCTCGCACGAGGAGATCGTCACCGCGCTCGAGGACGGCACCGACCACGGCCACATCTTCCCGGTCACCTGCGGCGTCGCGACCGCCCACCTGGGCGCCGACCGCCTGCTCGACGCGCTCGTCGACGACCTGCCCTCGCCGGTCCAGCACGGTGGCCTGGAGCTGCCCGACATGACGCTCGAGCCGACCGAGGACCGCGAGACCTACGCCTACGTCTTCAAGACCCGGGCCGACCCGTTCGCGGGCCGCATCAACCTCTTCCGCGTCTACCAGGGCACGGTGAAGGCCGACTCGCACCTGCTCAACACGCGCGCGCACGCCAAGGAGCGCATGGGCCAGCTGCTCGTGCCCCAGGGCAAGGAGGTCACCCACATCGACGCCTTCGGGCCCGGGGACATCGGCGCGGTGGCCAAGCTCAAGGAGACGCGCGCGGGCGACTGGCTCGCCGACCGTGACGAGCCGATCTCGATGCCCTCGATCGCGCTGCCGGCGCCGGTGATGGCGTTCGCCATCGAGGCCAAGGCGAAGGGCGACGAGGACAAGGTCTTCTCCTCGCTGCGGCGCCTCCAGGAGGAGGACCCGACGATCGATCTGCACCGCGACCCGCAGACGGGCGAGCAGATCGTGGCCGGGCTGTCGCAGATCCACGTCGAGGTCGTCGTCGACCGGCTGAAGTCGCGCTTCGGCGCCGAGGTGACGCTCAAGCCGCCGCGCGTGCCCTACCAGGAGACGATCCGCGGCTCGGCCAAGGCACACGGCCGCCACAAGAAGCAGAGCGGCGGCCGCGGTCAGTTCGGCGACTGCCACATCGAGGTCGAGCCGCTTGCCGACGGCGAGTTCGAGTTCGTCAACGCGATCAAGGGCGGGGTCATCCCCACCAGCTTCATCCCCGCGGTCGAGAAGGGCGTGATCGAGGCGATGAGCTCGGGCGTCGTGGCCGGCTTCCCGGTCAAGGGCGTGCGCGTGCGGCTCTTCGACGGCTCCTACCACACGGTCGACTCGTCGGAGATGGCCTTCAAGATCGCCGGCTCGATCGCGATGCGCCAGGCGATGGAGCAGGCCGGCCCGGTGCTGCTGGAGCCGATCATGATGGTCAGCGCCTCGGTGCCGGAGACGAATGTCGGTGACGTCATGGGCGACCTCTCCTCGCGCCGCGGGCGCCCGCTGGGCACCGAGGCCGCCGCCGGCATGACCGAGGTCAAGGCCGAGGTGCCGATGGCGGAGCTGCTGACCTACGCGCCTGACCTGCGCTCGATCACGGGCGGGCAGGGCGAGTACACGCTCGAGTTCCTCCGCTACGAGGAGATGCCCTCGCATCTGGCGCAAAAGATCGTGCAGAAGGCGACCGAGGAGGAGGAAGCGGTCAAAGCGTAGGCGGGCCGTTGCTACGCTCGCCAGAAGGTGGCGAGCACCAGGGATATCCGCACCAATCAGGTCGACATCTCCTGCGACGTCTGCGGGCGCACGCTGCTGCGCGGCGAGCGCGCGGAGTCCTACCTGGCCGGCGGCGAGCGCCGGCAGGTCTGCGAGCTCTGCACCGTGCGCGCGCAGCACGAGGGCTGGATCCGCGAGGACGGCGGGGAGGAGCTGACGCTGCGGGCCTCGCGGACCGAGCGCGGGCGCGGGTTCTTCGAGAAGTTCCGCGCCCGCCGCGAGCGCGCCCGCGAGGTCGCCGACGCGGCCGCGGCGGAAGCCGAGCCCGTCGCGCCGGCGCCGGAGGGCCGAGAGCCGCAGCACGAGCCGCCCCCGGACCTGCCGCGCCGCCCGCGCCACGTCCGCGCCGTGCCCACCAACGCCGAGCTGAAGGTCGAGCGGGCGCTCGAGGTCTTCAACGCCTCCGAGCACACCCGCACGGTCGGCGGCATCGCACGCTCGCTCGGTGCTCCCGAGGTGAGCGCGCGCCCGCTTCCCGACCGCCCGAGCGTCGTCGGCATCGCCGTGATGTGGGAGCTCAGCTGGTATCGCTTCGAGATCGACCTGTCCGACGAGGCCGGCGGCGTCCGTCAGGTCGCCCAGGGCGCGGAATTGAGCGAGCTCGACGCCGACGAGCTGGTCGGCAACGCGGCCGCCGACGAGCGCGGCGGCCTCCACCTCCCCGTAGCCGAATAGTGGAGACTCGACGGATGGTCGAGTGGACTCTGAGCGCCTCCAAGGTAGGATCGCGTTCGTGATCTTCTGTGTGGTGCCCGAACCCCTTGCGCCCGAGCTCTATGACCAGCTCGCGGCGTACTACGAGGACGACCCGAACGTGACGGTGATCATCGATCGCCGCAAGAGCTCGCGCCGCGACCGCGGCACGGGCAATGCGGGTGGCAAGCGCGAGATCCGCGATCGCCGTCGGATGCGCGTGCCGGGCGAGTTCCCGCCCATCACCGCCGACGCCGAAGCCTGACCGAGGTTTCGCCGGGGTGAGGGTTGTCGTCCACGTGGACGGCGGCGCCCGGGGCAACCCGGGGCCCGCGGCCGCCGCGGCGGTCCTCAGGACGCCCGAGGGCGAGGTGCTGGACGAGGCCGCGGAGACGATCGGCCGCGCGACGAACAACGTGGCGGAGTACCGCGGGCTGCTGCTCGGGCTCGAGCGGGCGCGCGCGCTGGGGGCGACCGAGGTCGACGTCATCAACGACTCCGAGCTGATCGCCCACCAGGTCACCGGCCGCTACAAGGTCAAGCACCCCGACATGAAGCCGCTGCACGCCCAGGCGCTGGCTGCGCTGGGCGATTTCGAGCGCTGGTCGATCCGGCCCGTGCCGCGGGCCGAGAACGCGGATGCGGACGCCCTGGTAAACCAGGCACTGGATGGAGAGCGGGAATGACCCCGGGCCAGAGCCCGCGGGCGGCACCGAGTACGCGGCGAGGAGCGGTGGGAGGTCAGGGTCGCGCTCTAGGCCCGGATGGCCGATACGGCGGGGGTGAGCGATCTTTCGCCCGGGCTCAGCCATGCCGCAACCCTCGACCGCCTGCGCGGCCTGCTCGACGTCGCCGCGGCCGTCCGCACCGGCCATGATCTCCCGGCCGTGCTCGCCTCGGTGGCCGCCGCCGTCGCCGGCCCGCTCGGCTACCGCTCGGTCGTGGTCAACCTCTACCGCCCGGCCTGGGACGACTTCGAGGTCGTGGTCGTGCTCGGCAGCGAGGAGTCGCGCGGGTTGCTGCTGGGCCAGACCTCGCAGCTGGAGGACTGGACCGGGCTGATCGCCCCGCGCTTCCTCAACCACGGCGCGTACTTCGTCCCGGCCGGTCAGTTCGACTGGTCGCGCGAGCGCGTGGCGGCCTACACCCCCACGCTCGAGATCTCCGACGACCCGGACGCCTGGCATCCCGATGACGCCCTGATGGTCCCGCTGCGCTCCGCGGCGGGCGAGCTGCTGGGCATCGTCTCGGTCGACGAGCCGGTCACCGGCCGCCGCCCCGCCCAGGTCGAGCTCGAGCTGCTGAGCGCCGTCGCGGCGCACGTCGCGATCGCCATCGAGCAGGCCCAGAGCGCCGCCGAAGGCCGCCACCACCGTGCCGCCGTCGAGCACCTCCTGCGCGTGTCCTCCCAGCTCACGGGGCGCAACTCCGCGGAGGACATGCTCGACGCCGTCTGCGACGGCATCCGCGAGGCGCTCGGCTTCCAAAAGGTGATGGTGTTCCTCGCCGACCACCCCGGCGGGCACCTCGTGCCGCTGTCGGGGGTCGGCTTCACGGGCGAGCAGGTGGCCGGGTTCCCGCCCTTCCTGATCGACGACCTCCCGCCGCTGCTCGACGCGGCCTTCCTGCGGTACGGCTGCATCGTGATGGACGCCCTCGAGGCCAGGCGCCGCACCCCGCCCGACCTCCACAGCATCTACTCGTCCGTCCACAACGGGCGCGGGCCGCACGCCTGGAACCACCACTGGCTCGTCGTGCCGCTGCAGGACCGCGACGGCCGCCTCGCCGGCCTGGTGTGGGTGGACGACCCCAACGACTGCCTGCTGCCCTCCGACGAGTCGCTCCAGGCACTGCGGGCGTTCTCCAACCAGGCGATGAGCGCGATCGAGTCGGCGCGCCAGCTCGACGGCCTCCGCCACCTCGCCGCCCACGACCCGCTCACCGGCCTGCGCAACCGCCGCGACTTCGAGCCGGGCATCGACGCCCATCTCGACGCGCTCGGCCCCGCCGGCGAGCTGTCCCTGCTCGTGCTCGATCTCGACCACTTCAAGCGCGTCAATGACTCGCTCGGCCACGACGCGGGCGACGAGGTGCTGCGGCGCTTCGCCGGCGTCCTGAGGGCGGCGGGCGGCACGGGCGACGTGCCGACGCGGCTCGGCGGCGAGGAGTTCGCGCTCGTGCTCCCCGGCGCCGGCGAGGCGCGCGCGCTCGCCGTCGCCGAGCATCTGCGGCTGCTGGTCCGCAGCCAGTTCGCGAGCTTCCCGTGCCCGGTCTCCGTGTCCGTCGGGGTCGCGAGCCGCGGGGCGGAGGCGCGCGACGCCGCCGAGCTCATCCGCGCCGCCAACCGCGCGCTCTACGCCGCCAAGCGGCTCGGGCGCGACCGCTGCGTCGTCCACCACGCCCAGACGCTCGAGATGCTCGACGCGCTCCGCGACGCCGAGGGCGCGGGCGCCGAGCAGCTCGCCGCCGCGATGCTGCTGGCGGAGACCCTCGACC
>JBDTMF010000248.1:0-5896 GCA_039934455.1 Solirubrobacteraceae bacterium | reverse complement strand
CCCCGACCGCGCCCGCGCCGGCTGCGCCCGCCCCGAGCTCGGGCGGGACCGTCGCCGCGACGACCCCGCCGCAGGGTTAGTGGTGGTCCCCCCGCCGAGTCCCCACGCACTCGGACGGGCGCGGATCCGACGGGGGAACCACTCTCCGTGCGGCTGATCGAACGACGGATCGGCCTCCTCTTCGCGGTCTTCCTCGCCATGCTGGCGCTCGCCGGCGTCCGCGCCGGCTGGCTCGGCGTCGTACGCGCCGATGCGCTGCGCAAGGTCGCCGCGACGCAACAGACGGCCCAGGTCATCGTCCCCGCCGAGCGCGGCGCGATCACCGACCGCAACGGGATCGAGCTCGCCGTGTCCCAGCCCGCGACGACGATCGCCGTGACGCCCTACCTCGTCAAGGACCCGGCCAAGGTGGCCGGCAGGCTCGCGCGTCCGCTGCGCACGCCGGAGGGGGCGCTGCTCAAGCAGCTGACCCGCCGCGACACCGGCTTCGCCTACCTCGCCCACCGCGTGCCCGCGATCCGCGCCCGGCGCGTCGAGCGGATGAAGATCGAAGGGCTCCAGTTCATCCCCGAGCACCGCCGCACCTATCCGCGCGACTTCCTCGCCTCCCAGCTGCTCGGCGGCATCGGCAGCGAAGGCGAGGGATTGTCGGGCCTGGAGTACTCGCTCAACGGGCAGCTGCGCGGTCGCGACGGCGAGCGGCGCCTGGTCAAGGACGCCCTCGGCGAGGCGATCTCGCTGCGCGAGACGACCCCCACCGTGCCCGGCAGCACGATCCGGTTGACGATCGACGAGGCGATCCAGGACAAGGCCGAGCAGGTGCTCGCGGACGTCGGCCAGACCTGGCACCCGCACGCCGCCACAGCGATCGTCATGGATCCGCGCACGGGCGCGCTGCTCGCGCTCGCCAACTGGCCGCGCGTCGACGCCAACAACCCCGGCGACGCCCCCGCCTTCGCGCGCCAGAACCGCGCCGTCGGCACGACGTACGAGCCCGGCTCGACCTTCAAGCCGTTCACGGTCGCGGGCGCGCTCGAGGCGCACGAGGTCACGCCCGACACGAAGTTCAACCTGCCGCCGACGATCCGCCTCTATGACCGCGAGATCGGCGAGTCGCACCCCCGCGGCCCCATCACGCTCACCACGCGCGAGATCCTCGCCCAGTCCTCCAACGTGGGCGCGGTCACGATCGGCCTCAAGCTCGGTGCCAAGCGCTTCGACCAGTGGGTCCGCCGCTTCGGTTTCGGCAAGCCGACCGGGACCGATCTCCCGGGCGAGGAGAGCGGCATCGTGCTGCCGCTGGCCAAGTACTCGGGCGCTTCGATGGGCAACCTCCCGATCGGCCAGGGCCTCGCGGTGACGCCGATGCAGATGGCGGTCGCGTACTCTGCGATCGCCAACGGCGGCGTGCTGCGCGCGGCGCACATCGTCGCGGCCGTCAACGGCCGCCCGGCCGCCCCCCACCAGGGTCACCGGGTGATCCAGGCGTCGACCGCGGCGGCGCTGCGGGAGATGCTCGAGGGTGTGCTCGGCCCGGGCGGCACCGCCACCGGCGCGGCGATCAAGGGCTACGCGCTCGCGGGCAAGACCGGGACCGCGCAGAAGCCCGACCCGGTCACGGGCGGCTACTCGGCGACCAAGTACGTCTCCTCCTTCGTCGGCTTCGCGCCCGCCAAGACGCCGAAGCTGCTCGTGGCGGTGATGGTCGACGAGCCCAAGGGCGAGATCTACGGCGGTCTCGTCGCCGGGCCTGCCTTCAAGCGCATCACCTCCTTCGCGCTGAGCTACCTCAAGATCCCGCCCGGTTAGGCTTGGCCGGTGGACACGCTCCGCCACACCGGCACGCACGACGTCACCAACCAGGCCACCCCGCTCGAGGGAGCGAACTTCTTCGAGATCGACGTCGCGCTGCAGGAGGCGCTCGAGCGCGCGGGCGGCGGCTGGGCGGTCGACCGTGCCCGCGACACCGGCGCCGTGGCGGGCTCGGTGGAGGCGCAGGAGCACGGCCGCCGCGCCGAGCGCAACGCGCCGCGGCTGCAGACCCACGATCGCTACGGGCACCGCATCGACCACGTCGACCTCGACCCGTCGTGGCACTGGCTGCTGCGCGGCGCGGTCGAGCGCGAGATCCACGCGCTCCCGTGGCGCGACGCGCGCCCCGGCGCGCACGTCGCGCGCGCCGCGCTGATGAGCCTGTGGTCGCAGGCCAACGCGGGCGTCATGTGCCCGGTCTCGATGACCTACTCGGCGATCCCGGCGCTGCGGCGCGACCCCGAGCTGGCGGCGGAGTGGGAGCCGCGCCTGACGCTGCCCGACTACGAGCGCGGCGCGCTGTGCGGGATGGCGATGACCGAGAAGCAGGGCGGCTCGGACGTGCGCGCCAACACCGCGCGCGCGGAGGCGGTCGGCGACGGCCACTACGAGATCACGGGCCACAAGTGGTTCTGCTCGCATCCGATGTGCGACGTCTTCCTCGTGCTCGCCCAGGCCCCCGCCGGCCTCACCTGCTTCCTGGTCGAGCGCGGGCGAGGCATGGAGATCCAGCGCCTCAAGGACAAGCTCGGCACGCGCTCGCTGCCGTCGTCCGAGGTCGAGTTCCGGAGCGCTCCGGCGCGCCGGCTGGGGGAGGAGGGCCGCGGTGTGACGACGATCATCGAGATGGTCACCCACACGCGACTGGACTGCGTGATCGGGTCGGCCAGCGGGATGCGCCGGGGCGTGGCCGAGGCGATCAACCACGCGCGCGGCCGCTCCGCGTTCGGCGCGCCGCTCGTGGAGCAGCCGCTGATGGTCAACGTGCTCGCCGACCTCGCGGTCGAATCCGAGGCGGCGACCACGACGGCGTTGCGGCTCGCGCGGGCATACGACGAAGAGGACAACGCCCTGCGCCGCTTCGCCACGGCGGTGCTCAAGTACTGGATCTGCAAGCGCGCGACCCCGCACGCGGCCGAGGCGCTCGAGTGCCTGGGCGGCAACGGCTACGTCGAGGAAAGCCCGCTGCCGCAGCTGCTCCGCGACGCGCCGCTCAACGGCATCTGGGAGGGCTCGGGCAACGTCATGAGCCTCGACGTCCTGCGCGCGATGGGCCGCGAGGCCGAGGGCCTGCCCGCGTTCCTGGCCGAATGCGAGCTCGCACGCGGCGGCGACGCCCGGCTCGACGCCCACCTCGACGCGTTGCCCGCGACGCTCGCCGAGCTGGGCGGCGCCGACGCCCAGTGGCTCGCGCGCCGCGCGGTCGAGGACCTCGCGGTCGCCTTCCAGGCCTCGCTGCTCGTCCGTACCGCGCCCGCCGCAGTGGCCGACGCGTTCTGCGCCGGCCGCCTCGGCGAGTCGCGCGGCCGCGCCTTCGGGACGCTGCCGCGCGGGATCGACGGGCGCGCGATCGTGGACCGCGCGCTATCTGCGTAGCTTCGTCAGCTCGATCCGGATCGGGTTGGAGTACTTCGCGCCGAACTGCTCGGGAGTGAGGCCGATGCGTTTGATGTGGCCGGCGTACTTCTCGAGGTAGGCGTCGATCCGATCCGCGGGGCCGGCCTGGGGGTCCACGTTGGCGACGCCCGACAGCACCACGATGTTGCCGCCGCGGCCATCGCCGTCGAAGTTGAGCGACACGCGCGGCTCGGCCTGGAGGTTGCGCACCCGGGCGCCGTCCTGGCTGAACATCAGGACGCGGTCGGCGCGGTCCCAGAGGAACCACACCGGCATCGGCAGCGGGCCGCTCTTGGGCGAGATCGTGGTCAGCCAGATCACGATCTCGTCGCGCAGGCGCTCCGCCGCGCGGGCGCCGGAGTCGGTGCTCTCGTCGATGATCATGACTGCGAGTCCCGCCACTCGACGAGCTCGCGCAGCCTCCCGAGGTCGTAGCCGGAGGGGCTGCCGCTCACGCCGAGGATGAGGTGCGTGACCCCGGCGTCGCGGAGCTCGTCCCAGTCGTCGTTCTGCGCGCCCCACGAGACCTCGATCTCGGCGGGATCGCGGCCACCCTCGTTCGCGCAGTGCTCCGCCAGGATCTCGCGCTTCTCGGCGACGACCTCGGACGTGCCGAAGGAGTGCCAGATGTTCCCGTACCGGGCGACGAGCTTGAGCGTGCGCTTGGGGCCGCCGCCGCCGATCAGGATCGGGATCGGGGTGCGGACCGGCGGCGGGTTGAGCTTGCCCATCCGCGCCTCGATACGCGGCATCGCCTCCTCGAGCGCGGTCAGGCGCGTGCCGACCGTCCCGAAGTCATAGCCGTACTCGTCGAAGTCCTTCTCGAACCAGCCGGCGCCGATCCCGAGGATCGCGCGGCCGCCCGAGATGTGGTCGATGGTGCGGTGGGCGTCGGCGAGGTACTCGGGGTTGCGGTAGGCGTTGCAGATGACCAGCGAGCCGAGCTCGACGCGCTCGGTCACCTCCGCCATCGCCCCGAGCACGGTCAGCGCCTCGAAGTGCTCGCCCTCGGGCTCGCCGCGGAGCGGGAAGAAGTGGTCCCAGTTGAAGATGCAGTCGACGCCGAGCTCCTCCGCCTCGGCCCATGCTTGGCGCATGGCGGGCCAGTCGGAATGCTGGGGCTGGAGCTGGGCGGATACGCGCAAGGCAGGCATGTCTCGCGTCATACCACCAACGCGGTCAGGATGACCGCGTGAGCACGCCGCGCCTCATCACGATCCCGATCAGCCACTACTGCGAGAAGGCGCGCTGGGCGCTCGAGCGCGCGCGGATCCCGTACCGCGAGGAGCCGCACCTGCAGGGGATCCACTGGGCGTACGTCTGGCGCGCGGGGCGTGGCCGCACCGCCCCGGTCCTCGTGACGGACGGCGCCGTCCTCACCGAGTCGGCTGAGATCGTCCGCTGGGCCGACCCGTCGCTCTATCCCGTGCCCGAGGTCGCCGCGCTGGAGGCGCATCTCGATGCCGAGCTCGGCCCGCACGGGCGGCGCTGGATGTACCACCGGATCTTCGCTCGGCCCGACCTCGTCCGCGCGTACGGCGCGACGGGCGTCCCGCGCTGGGAGCGGGCCGCGCTGCCGCCCCTGCTGCCGCTCGTGAAGGGCCTCGTCAACCGCCACCTCGACATCGACGACACCACCGCGGCCGAGTCGCGCGAGCGCGTGCGGGCGGTGTTCGACGAGGTCGGCGAGCGGCTGGCCGACGGGCGGCGCTACCTCGTCGGCGACCGCTTCACCGCGGCCGACCTGACCTTCGCCGCGCTCGCGGCCTCGGTGCTGGTGCCGGCGCGCTACGGCGTGCCGCTGCCGCCCGTCGAGGTGCTGCCCGAGCCGTTCGCGGGCGAGGTGCGGGCGCTGCGCGAGCACCCCGCCGGGGTCTTCGCGCTGCGGCTTTACGACCAGGAGCGCCCATACACTCAGCGCACATGACGCTGCGCGAGCTGCTCGGCGACGGCCCCGACGTCGAGATCACGGGCCTCGCCTATGACAACCGCAAGGTCGGGCCCGGGACGCTGTTCTTCTGCGTTCCCGGCTTCACCCGCGACGGCCACGACTTCGCGCAGGACGCGATCGACCGTGGCGCGGCGGCGCTCGTGGTCTGCCGGCCGCTCCGGCTCGGGGTGCCCGAGGTCCGGGTCGAGGACATGCGCGCCGAGATGGCGCGGGCTGCGGCCCGCTTCCACGGCGACCCCAGCGTGGAGCTGAAGGTGGTCGGGGTGACCGGCACGAGCGGGAAGACCACGACGGCGTGGCTCGCGCGCGCGATGCTCGAGGCGGCCGGGATGCCGACCGGTCTGCTCGGCACGGTGGCGTCGATCGTCGGCGGCGAGCGCCGCGCCATGGAGCGCACGACCCCCGAGGCGATCGACCTCCAGCGCACGTTCCGCGAGATGCTCGACGCCGGCGACGCCGCCTGCGCGATGGAGATCTCCTCGCACGCGCTCGAGCTGCGCCGCGCCGAGGGCATCC
>JBDTMF010000247.1:0-5921 GCA_039934455.1 Solirubrobacteraceae bacterium | reverse complement strand
GGCTTCTTCTTCGCCGCCGGCTTCCGCTTCGTCGCGGCGGGCTTCGTCTTCGTCGCCGCCGTACTGCCGTTCGACCGCCGCCGCGTCTTCGCCGCGTCGAGCAGCTCGGTGAGCGCGTCGTCCACCATCGTCCCGAAGTCCTCGAGGTCGTGCATCGCGTCGTAGTCGCCGAGCAGGCCGAAGTCCATCGAGCCGTTGTAGGACATGATCGCCACCGCGAGCGCGTGGTTGCGCGGCAGGAACGCGACCGGGAAGAGGTCCTGGAGCTGGCGCCCGAGCACGTAGAGCGGGAACTGCGGACCGGGCACGTTGGTCACGAGCAGGTTGAACAGGCGGGTCGAGAAGTTCAGCCGCGAGGCCTGCGCGAGCACGGTCGGCGGCGTGAAGTTCTGCACGCCGGCGAGCACCTCCGCGCCGACCGCCTGCTTTGACTCCTTGAGCCCGTCCATCGCGGCGCGCACGACGCGCAGGCGCGCGACGGGGTCCTCGACGTAGACCGGGAGCGGCCCGCGCATGGCCGCCAGGCGGTTGCCCATCGCGCCGCGGTCGTGTTCGCCGCGGATCGACATCGGGACGAGCGCGCGCAGCTCGAGCCCCTCCGTGCGCGTGCCGCGCGAGCGCAGCCACTTCTGCAGCGCGCCGGAGACGACGGTCAGCACGACGTCGTTGACCGTGCCGCCGAACGCGTTCTTGACGAGCCGGAAGTCGTCGAGCTCCTCGCGCAGGAACATGAACCGCCGGTGCGGCCCGATCTCGACGTTGAGCGGCGTGGCGGGCGCGGGGTTGAGCGTCGCCCACGCGATCTCGCCCACGCCCTCGAGCGCCTCGCGCGTGGTCTCGATCGTCTCCGTCGGCCGGGTGGCCGCGGAGGCGGCGCGGCCGGCCAGCTCGAACGGCGTGCGCACCAGCCCGCGGAGGCCGCGCGCGGCGAGGTCGAGCGAGGAGGGCTCGGGCTGGGGGCGCCACGGCTCGCCCTCGTGGGGCAGCTTCGGCGGGTTCGGCTCGGCGTCGAAGAGCACGGTCGCAAGATCGACGCCGGCGATCCCGTCAACGAGCGCGTGGTGGGTCTTGGAGATGAGGGCGAAGCGGTCGCCCTCGAGGCCCTGCACGAGCCACGTCTCCCACAGCGGCTTGGCGCGGTCGAGCTGCTGGGAGTGGATGCGCGCGGCGAGCGAGCGCAACTGCTCCTCCGAGCCGGGCGACGGCAGCGCGGTGTGGCGGACGTGGTACTCGAGGTTGAAGCTCGGGTCGTCGATCCACACGGGCCGGCCGGTCTCGATCGGCGGGATCGCGAGCTTCTGGCGGTAGCGCGGCACGAGGTGCAGCCGCCCGCGGACCTGATTGACGAACTCGACGTAGCCCGGCGGCGGGCCGTCGAAGATCATCACCGCGCCGACGTGCATGTGGGACGTCGGCCCTTCCTGCGCCAGGAAGGACGCGTCCACCGAGGTCAGCCGATCACCGTGAGCCTGTGGCATGAGGCCGATCCTATAGTGCCTCGAATGACTCAGAACACCAAGCGCAGCATCGGAAGCCACGGCCTCGAAGCGTCTCCGCTCGGCCTCGGTTGCGGACGGTCCGCAAGGCCGTCGACGTGCACCCGATCTCGGCGCTGCAGAGCGAGTACTCGCTGTGGGAGCGCTCTATCGAGGAGGAGATCCTCCCGACCATCCGCGAGCTCGGCGTCGGCTTCGTCGCCTACTCGCCGCTCGGCCGCGGGTTCCTGACCGGCAAGATCCGCTCGGTCGACGACTTGGAGGAGAACGACGCCCGCCGCGCCGGGCGCTTCCCTCGCTTCGCGCGCGAGAACTCGAGGCCAACCTCGCGGTCGTCGAGAAGGTCGAGGCGGTCGCCGAGCGCGATGGCGCGACCCCGGGCCAGATCGCCCTCGCGTGGGTGCTCTCGCGCGGCGAGGACGTGATCGCCATCCCGGGCACGAAGCGCGTCGAGCGCGTCGAGGAGAACCTCGGCGCGCTCGAGGTCGAGCTGACCGGCGAGGACGTCGCCGAGCTCGACGTCCTCGCCGCCGGCGTCGCCGGAGGCCGCTACGCGCCGGAGGGCATGCAGACCGTCGGCCGTCAGGAGGCCTGCTCCTGGGCGTCGCGCAGAGCTCGCGCCTGCGCGGCGTCCATCCACATCTCCCAGCGGCCGGAGGCGGACCGGCGGTCGTCGAGGAACCGGTAGGGGCGGCGGCCGCCGAACTCGCTGTGGCGGAGGTGGGAGACGCCGCCGAGCACCGACGCGATCCGGCGCCGCGGCCATCCGATCGCGTCCTCGATCTCCGGGAAGCTGCGCGGCCGGTCGGGCGCGCCGGCCAGCCCGTCGAGGAGCTCGCGCATGAGGTCGCTGCAGCGGTCGTGGAAGCGCGCGATCTCGCCGGGATCGGCCATGGCGTTGTCCGCGGCGTGCTGGACGGGCATCGTCAGCGCTTCGGAGGCAGCGAGCGCGCGTAGGCCACGCCGCGCCCGACCCACGGCTCGAGCCCGCGCTTCGTCCTCACGCCCTCGGCGTCGACCCGCAGCCAGCCGTCCAGCTCGCGGCCGCGCATCACCATCGGCCGGGTGTGCGGCCGGGCCAGCAGCGCCTCGGTCTCCTCCGGCTCGACGCGCAGCATCAGGCCGCCCTCACGGCTCGCCGTGACCGACATGTGCCCGCCGACAAGGAACGCCAGCCCGCCGAACATCCGCTTCTCGGTGACGTCGGCCTCGCGCGCGATCAGCTCGCGGATGCGGTTGGCGAGGTCCTCGTCGTAGGCCATCGGGCCCATGATCTTCTCACGCCCGGTCGACGCGGAACGCGAAACGGTCGAGCCGGTACCAACGCGGCGGGGGAGCCGCGGTGTGAGGACGGGTAGGGGGACGGGAGACCATGCTCGCCTCCCTCCGCCAGCGCCTGCGCGATCCGGTCCTGTGGACGAACGCGCTCCAGATCGTCAAGACCGTCGCGGCCGCCGTCATCGCGTGGGTGCTGGCCGTCCACGTGTTCCACGTCGCGCAGGCGTTCCTCGCACCGTGGGCGGCCCTGCTGACCGTCCACGCCACGGTCTTCCGGACGCTCAAGCGCGGCGTGCAGCAGGTCGGCGCGAGCGTGCTCGGCGTGCTGCTGGCCTTCGCCGCGGGCAGCGCGCTCGGCCTCAACGCGCTCTCGCTCGGCATCGTCCTGCTCGCGGGCCTGCTGGCCGGTTCGGTGCGCGGGCTGCGCGCGGAGACGACCACCGCCGCCGCCACGGCGCTCGTCGTGCTCACGGCCGGCTACAGCGACGACGGCGGCATGCTCGTCGCCCGGCTGCTCGACACGGGCATCGGCATCGCGGTCGGCCTGCTCGTGAACCTGCTCGTGTGGCCGCCGCTGCGCGACCGCGCCGCCGCGCACCACGTCGGGGTCATCGACGACCGCATCGGCGCGCTGCTGAGCGACATGGCGGCCGCGCTGCGGCGCGGCTGCACTCCTGAGGACATCGACGCCTGGATCACCCGCACCGGTGAGCTCGACCACGACATCGAGCAGGCGTGGGGCGTCGTGCGCCAGGCGCGCGAGAGCGGGCGCCTGAACCCGCGGCGCGCGGCGGGCGACCGCATGCGGGCGGCCGCGAACTTCGACGCGATCCTCGACCGCGTCGAGCATGCGGTCGCCGAGACGTGCAGCATGGCCCGCACGATCCGGCTCGCGAGCACGCGTCCCGACGATTGGGATCCGAGCTTCCGCACGCCGTGGCTGGAGCTGCTCCAGCGCTCCGGCGACGCCGTCAGCGGCGCCGACCGGACGGCCGTCGATGCCGCGCGCGCGGACCTCGACGCGTTCGCCGGCGAGCTCGTCGTCGACGAGCTGCCCGCCGGCTTCTGGCCCGTCTGCGGCGCGCTGCTCGTCAACCTGCGCAACATCCTCGAGGCGCTCGGCCCCGTCGCCGACGCCCAGCCGCTCGAGGTGCCCGCGCCGGCGCTGACGACGCTGCGACGGAGGCCCGTCCGGGCCTAGCGATCCGCCCACGAGCACCGGCGAGCGCCAGCGCCCGCCAGAACGTCGAGGCGAAGGCGTCCGCCATCGGCCCGGCGATCCTCGCGCGGACCTCCGGCGGCACCGAGGCGGTGGCGCCGATGCCGCCCCGCCATGGTTGCCCAGCCGGTCGGCCAGGGCGTGGTTCGGTCTCCCTCAGTGCGCCTCGTCTGCCACGATGCGCGCGAGCCAGGCGCCCACCGACTCGGCGAGCCCGCCGAGGTCCCCCGTGAGCGCGTGCGTGCCACGCTGCGCCACGACCTCCCGGCCGGCCGCGGGCGTCGGCATGCCGAACGGGTCGCTCTCGCCCTGGATCACGAGGACGGGGACCTGCACGGAGTCGAGCTCGTCGAGCCGGCTCTTCTCCGGCTTCCCGGGGGGATGGACCGGGAAGGCGAGGCAGAGTACGCCCGCGGCGCCGGTGCCGGCCGCCGTCCGGCAGGCGACGCGGGCGCCCGAGGAGCGCCCGCCGGTGATCAGCGGCAGCCCGCTCAACGCGGTGCGGCGCAGGTGCTCGATGACCGCGCGCCAGGCCGCGTCGAGCTGCGTCGCGGGCGCGGGCGACCTGCGGCCCGCCACGCGGTAGGGCTGCTCGACGAGCGCAACGCTCACGCCCGCCTCGAGCGCCGCCTTCGTCGCCGCCACGAGGTCGCGCGCCGCCACCCCGCCGCCCGCGCCGTGGCCGAGCACGAGCCCGGCGCGCGGCCCCTGGGCGGCGTGCAGGTGGGCGAGCGCCGGCCCGTGCGGGGTGTCGATCTCAACCGGGGTCATGCCGCCCGCCGCAGCACCCGCGCCTCCCACGGGCGCAGGACCAGCTCCTCACCGGCGTCGGCGTAGTTGCCGAGCACGAGTTCGCCACCGGCCTCCGGCAGCGCGACCGCCACGCTCTCGCCCGAGAAGTTGCCGAGCACGAGCAGCTCGACGCCGCCGAGGCGCCGTGTGAACGCGTAGACCCGCTCGTCGTCTCCCAGCAGCATCGTGAAGTCCCCGTGGGCGACCACCGGTTCGGCGTGGCGCAGCTCGAGCAGCCGCCGGTAGTGGTGGAAGACCGAGTCGGGGTCCGTGCGCGCGGCCTCCGCGTTGATCTCCGTGTGGTTCGGGTTCACCGGGATCCACGGCTCGCCGCTGGTGAAGCCGGCGTTCGCGCTCGCGTCCCACTGCATCGGCGTGCGTGCGTTGTCGCGTCCCATCGTGCGCAGCCCTGCCAGCACCTCGTCCGGGTCGTCGCCGTTCGCGACCGCCTCGGCGTAGTGGTTGAGCGACTCGATGTCGCGGAAGTCCTCGATGCGGTCGAACCTCGCGTTCGTCATCCCGAGCTCCTCGCCCTGGTAGACGTAGGGCGTCCCGCGATGCAGGTGCAGGACGGTGGCGAGCATCTTCGCCGAGCGCACGCGGTGTTCGGGGCCGTCGTCGCCAAAACGAGACACGACGCGCGGTTGGTCGTGGTTGTTCCAGTACAGCGAGTTCCAGCCTGTCTCCTGGAGGCCCTCCTGCCAGCGCCCGAAGGTCGCCTTGAGGTCGGTCAGCGCCAATGGGTGCACGTCCCACTTGGTCGCGCCCTGGTCGAGGTTGACGTGCTCGAACTGGAAGACCATGTCGACCTCGCCGCGCGCCGGGTCGGTGTAGAGCCGCGCCTCCTCGACCGTCACGCCGGGCGTCTCACCGACCGTGAGCATCGCCTCGGACCGGCCGGCGAACACAGCGCGGTGCATCTCCTGGAGGAACTCGTGGATGCGCGGGCCGTCGATGAAGTGCTCGGAGCCGTCGGGCATCATGCCGACGCCCGGGTCGCGCGCATCGGGCAGCGCCGGGTCCTTGGAGATCATGTTGATGACATCCATGCGGAAGCCGTCGACGCCGCGGTCCAGCCACCAGCGCATCATCGAGTAGACCGCCTCGCGGACCTCCGGGTTCTCCCAGTTGAGGTC
>JBDTMF010000246.1:0-5951 GCA_039934455.1 Solirubrobacteraceae bacterium | reverse complement strand
GTCGGGCGTGAGCTGGTTGTCGCGCGCCTTGCGCGCGAGCGCCTTGATCGCCTTGCCGAGCCCCTCGATGCTGAGGTCCTGCGCGTCGTGGATGACCGGGACGATCAGGCCGCCCGAGCCCAGCGATACGGCGATGCCGAGGTTGACCGCGGCGTGCTCCGTGAACGTCTCGCCCTCGAGCGTCGCGTTGAGCGAGGGGAAGTCGCCCAGCGCCTCGATCGTCGCGCGCGCCACGTAGGGCAGCCAGGTCAGGCCGGTCTTCTCGCGGTCGGCCGCGATCCCGGTCATGTCGGCCTCGATGATCGTGGTGCACGTCGCCGCTGTCTGGAGCGAGTCCACCATCGCGCGGCCGATCGATTGCCGCATGCGCGAGAGCGGCTGACCCTCGGGGGCGGTCTCCTTCGCCTTCGGCCTCCGGGGCGGGATCGGCTCCGGCTTGTAGGGGCTCTCGATGTGCATCGGCGGCTCCTCGGCCGCACCGTTCTCGAGGTGGGCGAGCACGTCGGGCTTGCGCACGCGGCCGCCGCGGCCGGTGCCCTCGACCTGCTCGAGGTCGATGCCGTGCTCGGCGGCGATCCGCATCACCACGGGGGAGTAGCGGCGCGTGGGGCGGGTGGGGACGGATTCCGCCGCCGCGGAGCCGCGCTGGGCGGTGCCGGCGTGCTCCTCGGTCGTGTCGCCCTGCAGCTCACCGGCCTCGCCGGGCGCCTCCAGTGCGACCTCGGCCTCCGACGTGCCGTCCGAGGCGCTCTCGGACGCATGTGCCTCGCCCGGCTTCGCGTCCGTCGCGATGCGCGCGAGCACGACGCCGACGTCGACCGTCGCGCCGACCTCGACGAGCACCTCCTGCACGCGCCCGCTCGCGGGCGCCTCCACGTCGGTGTCGATCTTGTCGGTCGAGATCGACGCGATGATCTCGTCGGCCTCGACCCAGTCGCCCGGCTGCTTCTTCCACTCGACGACCGTGCCCTCGGCCACGCTTACGCCCATCTGGGGCATCGTCACGTCAATCAGGTGTGTATCTGCCGTTGACTCAATATCGGCTGAGCTCACGGCACGCCTCCCTCACGTCGTCGACCTGCGGCAGGACGGCCTGCTCGAGCGTGGGGGAGAACGGGATCGGCACGTCCGGCGTGGCGACGCGGACGACCGGCCCGTCGAGGTCCTCCCAGGCTCGTTCGGCGATCAGCGCCGAGACCTGGGCGCCGGCGGCGCAGGTCGCGTTGGCCTCGTCGATGATCACGACCTTCGAGGTCTTGCGCACCGAGGCGAGGATCGCCTCCTCGTCGAGCGGCACGAGCGAACGCAGGTCGAGCACCTCGATCGACGCGCCGTCGAGGTCCTCGGTCGCCTCGAGCGCGGTGTGGACCATGGCGCCGTAGGCGATGACGGTGAGATCGGTGCCCTCGCGCGCGATCCGCGCGGTGAACGGCGTCTCGTAGGTGCCCTCGGCGACCTCGCCCTTGACGCGGCGGTAGAGGTGCTTGTGCTCCATGAACACGACCGGGTTGGGGTCGCGCACGGCGGAGATCAGCAGCCCCTTGGCGTCGGCGGGGGTCGAGGGCGCGACCACCTTGAGCCCCGGCGAGTGCATGAACCAGCCCTCGGGGTTCTGGGAGTGGTACGGGCCGCCGGAGAAGCCGCCGCCGGAGGGCAGGCGGACGGTGATGTTCACGGACAGGCCCTGGCGGTAGAACATCTTGCCGGCGACGTTGACGAGCTGGTCGAAGCCGCAGGAGATGAAGTCGGAGAACTGCATCTCGGCGATCGGCCGCAGGCCCTCGCAGGCGGCGCCGATCGCGCAGCCGACGATCGCCGACTCCGCGAGCGGCGTGTCCATCACGCGCTGCGGGCCGAACTCGTCGATGAAGCCGTCGGTCACCTTGAAGGCGCCGCCGAAGGTCCCGATGTCCTCGCCCATCACGAACACGCGCTCGTCCTCGCGCATCTCCTGGCGCATCCCGTCGGAGATCGCCTGCAGGTAGGTCATGACGGGCATCAGGCATCCCCCTTCGACGCAAACCCGCTCCACGGCGCGTTGCCGTCCTCGAGCAGCGCGGGCTCGTCGGCGAACACGCGGTCGGTGGCGGTCTCGCCGTCGGGCATCGGGCTCTCGAGCGCCGCGTCGACCGCGGTCTGGATCTCCGCCTTGACGTCCTCCCGCAGCGCCGCGACGTCGATCCCCAGCGCCTCGGCCCGCCGCACCTGGCGGTCGATCGGGTCCTTGCCCTGCCACTCCTCGACCTGCTCCTTGGGCACGTACTTCATGTCGTCGTGGGCGGCGTGGCCGTGCATGCGCATCGTCACGGCCTCGATCAGCGTCGGGCCGTCGCCCGCCAGCGCGCGCTCGCGCGCCTCTCGCGTCACCTCGAAGGTCGCCTCGACGTCGTTGCCGTCGACCTTCACGCCCGGGAAGCCGTAGGCCGCCGCGCGCTCGACGGGGTCGATCGCGAACTGCTGGTTCACCGGTGTCGAGTAGGCGTACTGGTTGTTCTCGAGGACGAAGATGACCGGCAGGCGCTGGACGCCGGCCCAGTTCATCGCCTCGTGGAAATCGCCGCGCGAGGTCGAGCCGTCGCCGAACCACGTCATCGCCACGCGCTGCTCGCCGCGCAGCTTGAACGCCATCGCGAGCCCGGTCGCGACCAGCATCATGTCGGGGAGCATCGAGACCATCCCGACGCAGCCCTTGGTGCGGTCGCCGAAGTGCACGTTGCCGTCGCGGCCGCCGGTGATGCCGCCCTCGCGGCCCATGTACTGGGCGAAGATCCGCTCGGTCGGCACGCCGCGGATCACGTGCGCGGCGAGGTCGCGGTGGAGGATGCAGAGGCGGTCAGCGGCCGCCATCGCCCAAGCCGGGCCGGCCGAGACGGCCTCCTGGCCGAAGCCGTCGTAGAACGATCCGGGCACCTTGCCCTGGCGGTAGAGCGTCATCGCACGCTCCTCGATGCCGCGCATCATCAGCATCGCGCGCAACAGCCCGACCCGGTCATCCGTGGTCAGGTGCTCCGATACGTCCGGCGGGACCTCCTGCGAGGTCCCGGACTGAGCAGCTTCGGTCGCCATGTGGCGTGTTTCCCTTTCGATTCTGCGCCTCCGGGATCCTCCGGCCGCGCTCTCCCTCGTTTCTTGGCGCCCGGACGGGATCTCCGCCGAGCGCAGCAAGGGTATCTTGAAACGGTGGAGCGGCAGGACGACTCCGTCTGGGTCACGCGCATGCGCTGGCGGATGCGGGGAGCCTGGCTGTGGCCCTCCTTCGTCGTCCTGACCCTCGCCGAGGGGATCGCGCTCGACGTCCTGCCGATCGAGGGCAACGGCCCCGGGGGCATCGTGCCGGGCATGCTGCTGGCGGGCTTCGCGAACCTGATCGCCGTCGCGGCGCTCGGCCCGCTCGCCGGCCACCGGCTGCGCCGGCGCCGCCCCGACCTCCCGCGCCCGGTCGCTGACAACTACGCGGGCACCGCGCTGCTGTGCGCGATCGCGGCCGCGATGATCGGGCTCGGGCTCGTGCACCGCCCGAGCGTGCTCGCCGAACAGGAGGCGCGCCGCGCGCAGTTCGCCGCGGTCCACGACTACGTCGCCGCGCAGGCGCCGCAGTACCGCGCCGGGATCGCGCTCGCGGACTCGATGCGCCTCGAGGACGACTACTACCGCACGTGCGTCCCCGGCCCGGACCCGAAGCGCTGGCTGTGCCTGTTCGTCAACACCCGGCAGCGTCCCGCCGGCGTCTCGCTCGACCACGACCGTGCCCCGAACACCAGCTATCGCCGCGGCGGAGGTTTCCAGTAAATGCCCTACGCACCCGTGAACGACCTGAGCCTCTACTACGAGGTGCACGGCGAAGGCCCGCCGCTGATCCTGCTGCACGGCGCGTACATGACGGCCGAGATGATGGCCCCGCTCGTGCCGGGGCTGGCCGAGACCCGGCAGGTCATCGTCCCCGAGATGCAGGCGCACGGCCGTACGTCCGACGCCGACCGCCCGCTCACCTACGAGCAGATGGCCGACGACACGGCGGCCCTGGCGCGCCATCTCGAGTTCGAACAGGCCGACATCGTCGGCTACAGCATGGGCGGCGCCACCGCCCTGCAGGTGGCGATCCGCCATCCCGAGCTGGTGCGCCGGCTTGTCGTCGCCTCCGCGACCTTCAGGTACGACGGCATGCCCGCCGAGGCGATCGCGATGTTCCCGTCGATCACGCCGGAGATGTTCGCCGGCAGCCCGATGGAGACGGAGTATCGGCGCCTGGCGCCGAACCCCGAGGGCTTTCCTGTGCTGGTCGACAAGCTCAAGAGGCTCGACACGACCGACTTCGCCTGGCCGGAGGACGACATCCGCGCGATCGCCGCGCCGACGCTGATCGTGCTCGGCGACTCCGACGGGGTCCGCCTCGAGCACGCGGTCGAGATGTTCAAGCTCCGCGGCGGCGGCGTCATGGGCGACCTCTCCGGCCTCCCGCAGTCCCAGCTCGCGGTGCTGCCCGGCACCGCCCACTTCATTCCGCCCGGCTCCGGTCTGCTCGATCGCGCGGAGTGGCTGCTGGCGATGATCCCGCTGTTCCTCGACCCGCCGCCGGCGGGCTGATCAGGCGAGGATCGCCGCGGCCAGCGTGTCCCCGAGCCAGCCCGCGTAACGGTCGGGCGCCAGCCCGGCGCCCTCGGTCATGCGCAGGTAGGTGCTCTCGCTCGCGATCGCGTAGAGGATGTCGGCCGCCTCCTGCGGCCCTGGCCGCAGCAGGCCGGCCTCCTCCAGGCGGTCGGCCACGGCGCGGAACGCCGCGCGCAGGGAGCGGTGCGCGCGCTCACGGTGGGGACGGAGCCCCGCGTCCATGAGGCTCGCGCTCTCCCCGAGCGCGATCAGCCGCGCGGCGCGGCCCATCAGCACCGCGTTGGAGGCCGCGAACCGCGGCAGGACGTCCTGCGGGGGCGACGCGCCGATCGTCGCGAGGCCCTCCGAGGCGTTCTCCCGCGTCGCGCGCACGATCACGGCATCGAGCAGCGCGGCCTTGTCGGCGAACGCGAGGTACACGGTCGCCTCCGCGACGCCGGCCGCCTTCGCCACAGCCTTGATGCTGGTCCGCGCGTAGCCGTCGCGCACGAACAGCTCCTCCGCCGCGTCGCAGACGCGCGCTCGGGTCACGGCGGCGCTCGCGCGCCGCGCCGTGGCGTCGTACTTCCGCTTGACAGGGCGCTCCGACATTACCTAGAGTGACACTCTAATGAATATCGCGGCGGAACGGGTACGGCCGGACCATCACGTGGAGCTGACGGACGAGTGGAGCCTGTGGCGCGACTTCGCCGTGCGCAGCTCGGGCTTCCCGATCGAGGGGCTCGACGCGTTCGGCGCCGATGAAGCGGCGCGGCTGGCCGGCGTCGCCCGCGATCCCGCGTTCCGGGAGGCGGTGGCGTGGCAGAGCCGGGAGTCGCTCGCACGCGCCGTCGACAAGCTCGCCGCCGGCACGCCCGGCAGTCCCTCCCGCCGGCGCCGCTGGGCCGACGTCACCGGCGCCTACTGGCAGCGCTACTGCTCCAAGAACGACACGATCGGGTTCTTCGGGCCGCTGGCGTGGGGCTCGTTCGCGGAGGAGGGCGCGGGGCTTGCGGTGCGCTCGGGCGCGCTCGAGCGCGAGCGCGTCGTGCACTTCGAGACCTGGGCGATGGAGGCGGTCGCCGCCGCGGCCGGGGTCACGACGCCGGTGCCGATGGGCCCGTACCCCGAGCGCGCACTGCGGCCGATGCTCGCCGACACGTCGGGGCTCGACCGCATGGAGGCCGCGCGGGACGCGGTGCGCGCGGCGCGGCGTGAAGATGTCGCCGGCGCGCTCGAACGGCTCGACCGCGTGTTCGAAGAGGTCACCGGGAGGCCACCGGCGCGACGTGACGGCGAGAGCGGCGGCGGGCGGACGGTCGCCTACCTCGACTGCACGCGCGACCTCGACGTGACGCTCGGGC
>JBDTMF010000245.1:0-6062 GCA_039934455.1 Solirubrobacteraceae bacterium | reverse complement strand
TCTGACACAGCCGTTTTCAGTGACAGTTTCGACTGACAAGAAGGGAACCCAGCTGTGACATCCTCCGCGCGCTTCAGCACGTGCGCGCGGGCCCGTGCGCGCTCGTCAGTCGCCGCGCGCTCCTGCTCGCAGCACGGAGCCGAGATTGCCCGTGGGGCCGAGGTGGGCGAGCTTGTCGGGGTTGACGACTGAGCTGATGCTTGTGATCTGGGCGTCGGTGATCTCGAGCGCCACCACGGCGATCAGCCGCTCGTGTGCGTCGAGATAGAGCGCGCCGGGACTGCCGTTGACCTCCACCGGCCGTATCTGCATTCGCGCACTACGGGGGGCACGGCGGGCCCAGTTGATCACCGTGCGCGCGACGCGGTTGCGTCCGCGCAGCGACCGCGCGAGCGCGGGAGCCTTGCCGCCGCCGTCGCCGGTCAGCTCCACGTCGTGGGCGAGCAGTGCCTCGAGCCCGGCGAGATCGCCTTGCTCGACGGCCTGAAAGAACCGGGCCGCCAGCTCTTCGCGTTGCTCGCGCGTCGTCTGGAAGCGGGGCCGGTGCTCCTCGACGTGGCGTCTGGCTCGTGTCGCGAGCTGACGGACGTTGGCCTGGGTCTTGCCGATGATCTCGGCGATCTCGGGATACCCGTAGTCGAACACGTCGCGCAGCAGCAGCACGGCTCGCTGCTCAGGGGACAGGCGCTCCAGCAGAACCAGCATCGCCATCGACAGCGAGTCGGCCATTTCCGCGTGCTGCGCGGGGTCATCGCGGCCGTCGGTGATGATCGGCTCGGGAAGCCACTCGCCGACATAGCGCTCGCGGCGGGCGCGCGCCGAACGGAGCTCGTTGATCGCCAGACGAGTCGTGATCGTTGCCACGAAAGCGCGCTGCGACTTGATCTGCTGGCCGTCGTCGAGCGCGCGGTGGAGGCGGAGCAGCGCCTCCTGGACGATGTCCTCGGCCTCGGAGACGCTGCCCAGCATTCGGTAGGCGATCGCGAACGCGACCGGCCGCTGCTCGTCAAGCAGTCGCTCGCGATCGGTCATGCCGCCGCGAACCCCTGCCGCCAGCTCGCGTGCGCCGGGCGCCACGCGAGCTCGCGCTTGGCTTTGGCGTTGGAGGCACCCCGAAGCTCGGTCATCATCACCACACCGAACTCTCCCGCGAACAGCCGCCCGACGAAGCGCGGCACGTGCATCGGCTTCTTGGCGCCGAGCTGCGCAGCCAGCGCCGGCAGCCACTCGGCGACCGCGGCGGGGTCGTCGTCGACCACGTTGTAGATCCCGCGGCTACCGTGCTCGACCGCCGCCACCGTCGCCTCCGCCGCGTCGGCGACATGGATGAACGACCACACGGCGCCGGCGTCGCCGACCAGCGGGAACTTGCGCTTGCGGATCAGCTCGTAGGACTCCTTGCCCGGCGCCATCGAGGTGCCCGGACCGTAGAACCAGCCGTAGCGCAACAGGATCCCCTCCGTCCAGGTCGCGCCGAGGACGCTCTCCTCGAGGTGACGGATCGCCACCTGGTTCGCGCGCATCCCGCCTGAGGGCGCGACGTCGACCTGGTCCTCCTCGCTCTTGACGGCCGCGCCGGTGCGCGCGTACGCGGCGACGTTGCTCTGCGCCACGAACCGCCGCACGCCGACGGCCCGCCCCGCCGAGAGCAGGTGATCGGTGCCCTCGGTCCGCAGGCGGTTGGTCAGCTCGAAGGCACGATCGGGATGACGCGTATCCACCGCTTCGGGAATCGCGGTCAGCTCGTGGACGATCACGTCCGGCCGCGCTGTGGCCACCGCCTCGGCGACCTGTTCGGCCTCGAGCGCATCCGCAACCACGGGCACGGCGCCCAGCTCCTCGAGCATCGTCCGCTTCGACTCGCTGCGCGTCATCCCATGCACCTCATGACCCGCGGTAACCAGACGCGGCAGCAGTTGCTTGCCGATCGCTCCCGTCGCACCCGCCACGAACACTCTCATCACTGTCTCCTTGATCGAGAATCACCGACACTCAATAGGACAAGGCACGAGCGCGGGCTGTGACATCGCCGCGCAGCCGATTCGGGCTCTCCTCGGCCATCGTCGAGCAAGAGGGTCGGTGCCTGAGAAACGATCTGCACCGCACAAGACAAGACAGTCCCGGGTCTAGCGAGAGCCTCCGACCGGTGCCGCCGGCGACCACACTGTCGGGGCGCGCTTCCGGGTGCGCCTCGCCGCGCGGCGAAGCTCACGGGCTCGCTCGATGAGGCGGAAGGTCAGCTCGCCGGACGGCCGGAACGGGTTGGCGATCGCGTGGCCGTCGTCGACCGAGACTGCGGCCCACAGCTCGCCGCCGGCCTCGGCGACGATGATGACGCCGCGCGGAGTGTGACTCGAGTCGAGCTTGGCCAGCACGACGAGCGCCTCGGCGTCGTCGGGCCGTGCGTAGCGGACGGCGACGTTGGCGCCGGCAGGGACGGATTGGGTCGGCCCGGCCAGCTTCTTGAGCGTGTTGATGATGCGTGGCATGCACCGTATGTTCGGACTAAGGTCAGCCTTGGACATCGGGTGGATGGAGCGTGTTCGACGGTGCGATCGCTTAGGCGTGAGCGCGAGGCCCTTACGGGAGCGAGTGACTGCGTGCGGGTCGCTGGCTTGAGAGCCGTCGCGGCCGCGCGCGACACTCATGAAATCTCGATGCCGGCGAGATCGCCGACACGCTCGGTCGACGGCGTCCCCGGCAGCGGACGCGGCTGCCGTCGAGGGCTCAGGCGAAGAGCTCGTCCAGCAGTTCCTGCTCCGCGCCCGATTCGGCCAGGAACTCCCGGCCGGCGTGGAAGGCCGCGGCAAGCGGCGTGACGCCGTGCCCGTCCGCCGCGGCGAGCGTGCGGGCGACCGTCGCGCGGATGAGCGCCTCGATCTGAGCCAGCGCCTCCGCCGGGGAGGCGCCCTCGCCGATCCGGGTGTAGAGGTGGATCGCGCCGGCGTTCGCGATGAAGTCTGGGACGGCGACGATCCCGCGGCGATAGAGCGTCTCCACGGCGCCCGGACCGTACGGGACGTTCGCGCCCGGCGCGACGATCGCGCATCGCAGACGCGCGGCGACGTCGCGCGTGATCGAGTCCGGCCGGGCGCCGGGAACGAGCACATCGCACTCGAGGTCGAACAGCTCCTCGCGCGGGCGGACACGCGCCGGCCCGTGCGCCACGAGCGCGTCGCCGAACTGCTCGCGCAGGGAGAACAGCTCGTCGACGTCGAGACCGTCCGGGTCGGCGAGCAGCCCGTGGACCGTGCTCACGGCGACGATCCGGGCGCCCTCGCGCGCGGAGGCGAGGGCCGTCCCGGCGCCGACCTTGCCGAAGCCCTCGACGGCGATCGCGGCACCGGACAGCGCGCGGCCAGTGTGGGCAAGCGCGGCCTCGGCGGCGGCTTTGACGCCGTGTCCCGTGGCGAGATCGTCCATGTCGACACCCTCGTGGCTCTGCGCCCACAAGGGCGGCGGGCCGTCCAGCGCTTGCGCGAAGTCGGCGGGGAACGTGCCCATGTCGGGCCCGGTCAGGAAGACCTCGCGGTAGGGCTCGAGCGCCCGCCGATAGGCGGCGAGGACCTCGTCGCGAGCGCCGCCGGCGAACCGCACGCCTGCCTTCGCGCCCGCATAGGGCACGCGCCAGACGGCGAACTTCCAGGTCATCGCGCGCGCGAGGCGCGCCACTTCGCCGATATCGACGTCCGGCAGCATCCGCGTCCCGCCGGCCGCGATCGGGAACTGGTCATGGTCGATGACCACGAAGGCCTCCAGGCCGTGGCGGTCGTCGCGGAGCTCGATCACCCGCACGCCGTGAGCCTAGTCGCGTCCCACCCGTTCCGGCTGAGCGCTTTCGGCTTCAGGCGGAAGCGGTGGCGAGCCCCTCCTGCGCGCGGCAGGAGGAGTGTGCCGCGACGGTGTCTCCTACGAGCTGAACTGGACGACCGTGTCTCCCTCGGTGATCGCGGGCGGGTCGGCTGTCGCGCTGACGTTCTCCTTGACCCACTCCGCCGCGCGCCGGGAGGACTCGTCCGTGCCGGCCTTGTCTTCACAGACCGTGACGGTCACGCCGCCGTCACCACTGCGAACGGCCGCGTAGCTGACGAAGCCTGGAACCCCGCTGATGAGGGCCTTCACGTCCTCGTCTCGCTGCCCGAGAAGATCGAACAGTTCCGACGCTCCCTGACCCGAGTAGGTCCGAACGACTGCGTGCATGCCGGCCTGCCTTTCACGTGGCTGGTGCCACTCTGGTGGGCGTTCGGCCAAATCTATCCGACCCGGGACCCGCGTCCCGCAAGGAGGTTCGCGTCACCGAAGTCGCTCGGTGTCGGCGCCGGGTGAAAACTGGACCACCTGCGCCGGTTGAAAAGTGGACCACCTGATCGTCCGGTGGTTCTCGGAGCCTGGGTTCGTTTGCGCAGAGCGAGCTCGGGAGGCGCGAGGTGGTCGGAGTGCAGCAGTGGGCGGAGGTCCGGCGGTTGCATTTCGTGCGCGGCTTGTCGATCCGCGAGATTCATCGTCGGACTGGTTTGCATCTGGACACGATCCGCGGCGCGCTGGCCAGCGATGAGGCGCCGCGTTATGCGCGGGCGGAGTCGGGTTCGAAGCTCGATCCGTTCAAGGACGAGGTCCACCGGCTGCTCGGAGCGGATCCGAAGCTGCCGGGTCAGCGGGTGCGCGAGCTGATCGCGCAGCTGGGGTTCGATGGCGGCAAGACGATCGTGGATGACTACCTGCGTGAGATCCGGCCGTTGTTCGCGCCGCCGCCACGGACGTTTCAGCGCACGGTCTATCGGCCGGGCGAGGTCTGCCAGTTCGATCTCTGGGAACCGAAGGCCGAGGTCCCGGTCGGGCACGGTCAGACGCGCCGCGGTTGGATTGTCGTCGCGTGCCTGGGCTACTCGCGCGCCGGTGCGGGCGCGTTGGTGTTCTCCAAGCAGACGCCGGATCTGCTCGCGGGCATCGCGCGCTGTCTGTGGTCGCTGGGTGCGCTGCCCGAGACGTTGGTCTGGGATCGCCAGGCTGGCATCCACGGCCACGGCGGCCGTCCGAGCGAGGAGTTCGCTGCGTTCTGCGGGCAGCTGCGCGTCGATTGGCGGTTCTGCGCGCCCGCGGATCCGCAGGCCAAGGGCGTCGTCGAGCGGCTGCAGGACTTCATCGAGCGCAGCTTTGAGCCGGGCCGGGCGTTCGCGAACGAGCTCGACTTCCAGCTGCAGCTCGACTCGTGGTTCGCGCAGCGCGAACGTCCGCCATCACATCGTGGCAGTCCGAGACGCAGAGCCTGACGCCGTGCAGGCCGCGGGCCCGCAGCGAGCGCAGGAATTCGCGCCAGAACGCCTCGGTCTTGGCCTCGCCGACATCGAGGCCGATCACCTCACGGCGGCCGCTCTCGTGCACCGCGTAGGCGATCACCAGGCACTTCTGACGCACACCGCCCCGCTCGCGGACCTTCTCGATCTTCCCGTCGAGCCACAGGTAGGGGTAGGCGCCCTCCAACGGGCGCTCGCGGAAGATGCGGACCTGCTCATCCAGGCCGCGGCACAGCCGCGACACCTGGTCCTTGTTCATGCTCGCGATCCCAAGCTGCTCGACGAGCCGGTCGACCTTGCGCGTCGAGACGCCATTGATGTAGGCCTCCTGGACGACCGCGACCAGCGCCTGCTCGGCGCGCCGCCGCGGCTCACGGAACGACGGGAAATACGAGCCCGAGCGCAGCTTCGGGATGCGCAGCTCGATCTCGCCGGCGCGAGTGTCCCACGCCCGCGGCCGATACCCATTGCGCTGGGTGACGCGCTCAGGCGAGACCTCGCCGAGCACGGCGCCGACCTGGGGCGCCGACCTCGGCTTCGATCAGCTCAGCCGCGACCCACGCCACGCTCTCGCGCACGACGTCGGCATGCTCGCTGCTCATCACCTTGTCGACCAGCTCGACAGGGGTCATCCTCCGCTTCTCGGCCATCGTGGTGCTTCGCGTTCGTCGATCTGTGAGAGGACCGACGATTCTGAGGCTCCCGGTGGCCGACCCACCTTCAGGGCCGGGCAGCGAGGGCCGCTACACCACTTCTACCGACTTGACC
>JBDTMF010000244.1:0-6117 GCA_039934455.1 Solirubrobacteraceae bacterium | reverse complement strand
GTCGACCCGGCGGTCGCGCGCGGGGACGAGGACGCGCTGCGGCGAGCGGTCGGCAACCTGATCGAGAACGCGCTCGTCCACGGCCCGGCGGGGACGCCGGTCGACGTGTCGCTCGTCTACGACGCGGGACGCGCGGCGATCACCGTCCGCGACGGCGGCAGCGGGCCGGCGCCGGAGGACCGCGAGCACCTGTTCGAGCGCTTCTGGCGCGGGCCGGACGCGACCGGCCGGGCGGGCTCGGGCCTCGGCCTGCCGATCGCCGCCTCGACCGCCGCCGGCCACGGCGGCCGGATCGCGGTCGAGGGAGCGGCGTTCAGCCTCGAGCTGCCGGCGCAGCCGAGCGGCGACCCCGCACGAGCACCACTGCCGCGATGACGGCGAGCACGAGCACGGCGGCGTAGTCGGCGTAGCGGAACGCGTGGTGGACGCTGTCCCAATTGCTGCCCAGAGCGTGCCCGGCGATCCCGAACGCGGCGCACCAGATCAGCGAGGCGACGGCGGTCAGCACGACGTAGGGGATGAAGGAGAACTCGAGCGCCCCGGCCGGGATCGAGACGAACGACCGCACCAGCGGCGTGAGGCGGCCGAGCAGGACGAACGCCGCGCCGTAGCGGGCGAACCAGCGCTCGGCGCGGCGGAAGCGCTGCGGCCCGAGGTGCAGCCAGCGGCCGTGGTGGTCGATGAAAGGGCGGCCGCCGGCGCGCCCGAGCGCCCATCCGGCGAGCGAGCCGGCGAGGTACCCGAGCGTCCCGGCGAGGATCGCGGCGGGAAGCGACGACGCCGGGTGGCCGGAGATCGCGCCCGCGGCGAGCGCGCCGGCGAACAGCATCACCAGCTCGCCGCCGGCGGGGAGCACGGCGTCGACCGCCATCAGCGCGAACACCCCGGCGAGGCCGAGGTCCGCGATCCAGCTCGTCAGGTGCGCGGTCATCGAGCCGCCCGCGGCGTGCTGTGAGCGGGGACGGTGTTGACCGATCCCATGCGCAGCGCCGGGACCCGCCAGATCGCCTCGAAGGCGATCGCGGCCGACATCTTGGAGCGCCCGAGCTCGCGCTCGCGGAACACGATCGGGATCTCGACGATCTCCAGCCCAGCGCGCGCCGCGTGGAAGGTGAGCTCGATCTGGAACGCGTAGCCGCGGCTGTGGACGAGGTCGGGGTCCAGCGCCCGCAGCGCGCCCGCGCGGAAGCACTTGAAGCCGCCCGTGAGGTCGGTCAGCGGCAGGCCGAGCATGATGGCGGCGTAGCGGCCCCCGGCACGCGAGATCAGCCGCCGGTGCAGCGGCCAGCCCTCCACGCCGCCGCCCGGCAGGTAGCGGGAGCCGAGGACGACGTCGGCGCCCTCGCGCGCCGCCGCGATGAGGCGCGGGATGTCGGCCGGGTCGTGGGAGAGGTCGGCGTCCATCTCGATGACGAGGTCGGCGTCCTGAGCGAGCGCCGCGTCGAAGCCGGCGAGGTAGGCGCCGCCGAGGCCGCCCTTGCGCGCCCGGTGGAGCACGCGGACGTCCGCATGCTCACGGGCCAGCGCGTCGGCGAGCTCGCCGGTCCCGTCGGGAGAGCCGTCGTCGACGATCAGCACGGTGCCGTCGACGGGCGGGTCGCAGGTGGCGAGCGCGGATCGAGCGAGCCCGACGACGGCCGTCAGGTTCTCGCGCTCGTTGTAGGTCGGCAGGACGACCCAGGCGGTGGTCATGGAGAGCTCCTTGGGGAACGGGTGGGGACTGGGGAGGAGGTGCGGTGGTAGATCGGGTGGCCGTGGCGGTGGGCGACCACGCGGTAGTGCGTGCGGAGCGCGTCCGCGATCTGGTGGTGGGGGTCGAGGTTCCAGCGGTCCGGCTTCTGCCACGCGATGATCCAGGTCGGGCGCGCCGGCGACCGCAGAAGGTGGAGGAGGCGCGGCATCGCGCCGGGGTGCGCGCGGACGAGGAGGCTCCACGCGTAGGGGTAGGGGCTCTGGAGGCCCGTGTAGTACCCCGCGTTGGCCTTGGCGTACATCACGTACTGCGTGTCGCCGGGGCGCGCGTGCGTGCGCACGTAGCCCGCCACGTCGACGACGCCGCCGCGCTGCCGGGCCGAGCGCACGGTCGGCGCGGCGCCGATCGTCCCGATGACCGCGATGGCGACGAAGGCGACGACGGCGGCGCCGCGGATCCCTCGGTGGACCCCCGCCAGCGCCGCGCCGGCCAGCAGGCTCGCGGGCGCGACGAGCTGGATCAGGTAGTGCGGCCAGTAGCTGCCCCCGCCGAGCACGCCAACGGCGCCCGCCGCGAGCCAGGCGACGAGGGTGACGGCGAGCACGCCGTCGCGGCGCAGGGTCCAGAGTCCCGCCAGCCCAACCACGAGGACGACGAAGATGCCGGAGAGCTCGCCGGGGAGGATCAGGTCCTGGAGGCGGACGTGGAGCGGGAGGTTCGAGGCCGAGAGCGCGTGCAGCGCGTCGATCCGGAAGCCGACGACCGCGTAGACGAGGCTCCCGGGCGACACGTGCGCCACGGCCAGCCAGATCGCGACGGGGACGAGTCCGATCAGCGCGCCGGCCACGTAGGCGGTGGCCCAGCGGAGCTGCGGGCGGCGATCGCGCACGCTGGTCGCGACCACGAAGATCGCGCCGGCGAAGCCGGCGTCGAGGAAGGACTGCTTGATGAGCGCCGCGGTGACGGCGAGCAGGCCCGCGCCCACCAGCCAGCGCGTCCGCCCGCCGCGGTGGGCGGCGACGAGGCAGGCGACGGAGGCGCAGGCCGGGGCGGCGGCGAGCAGCTCGGCGGGGGTGAACACGGCGGTCAGCGCGATCGAGCTGGCCAGGCCGGCGCTCAGGAGCGCGGCGACGCGGGCAGCGTGGTCGCCGGCGACCGCCCGGGCGAGCACCGTCGTGGCCGCGACGAGCGCGAGCGCGGCGAGCGCGCCGAGCACGCGGATCCCGGTCGGGCCGCCGAGCACGGCGAGCTTGTAGAGCGTGACGAGCAGCGGAGGCCGGTCGAGCCAGTAGGCGCCGTAGAGCGAGCCGTGGCCGCCCGTGCCCCAGGCCTTCGCGATGAACGCGACGCCGCCCTCGTCGGTACCGAGCGGGAAGTTGACGTAGAGCAGGCGCAGGCCGAGGCACACGGCCAGCGCGACGCCGAGGACGAGCCACGTCCGCCGGCGTTCATCGACCGGATGGGCGGTGGAGGACGAGCGCAGAGCGGGCACGTTACGGTCGAGCAGCAGCATCAGCCAAGCTCCGGGACGTGCTGCCCGCCCCCGCTGTCCCGCCGCGAGCGCACCAGCGACACCACCGCGGCCGCCCCGGTGGCGGTGAGCGCGGTGACCCACAGGGCGGCCGCGACGGCGGGGCCGACGAGCGACGCGAGGCTCGCGACCGTCGAGGCCCACACGAACGCCCCGGCCAGGTTGTAGATCGCGAAGCGCGGCCACGGCATCGCGCCGGCCCCGGCGAGCACCGCGGCGACGACGCGGACGCCCGGCACGAAGCGGCCGAGGAAGACGGTCTTCGCCCCGTGGCGCTCGAAGAAGCGCTCGCCGCGCTCGAGCGCGTACGCGCGGAAGGCCGCGAACGGGCCGCGATGGATCAGCACGGCCCGCCCGCCGTGGCGCCCGAGCCAGTAGCCCAGCGTGTCGCCGGTGACGGCGGCGGCGATCGCGATGCCGACGACGACGGGGAGCGAGAGGTGGCCGGCGCCCGCCAGCACGCCGGCCGTGAGCAGGGCGGTCTCGCCGGGCAGAGGCAGGCCGGCCGACTCCCCGAAGATCAGCGCGAAGAGGAGGGGGTAGCCGAGCTGCGATGGGACGGCGAGCATGATCCCGATCGTGGCGGGAGGCGTTGGGGCCGTCGTGAGCATCGTGTTGGGACCGTGTAGGGACGGTCCCGCGGCGGCTCAGGCGTCCGGCTGGTCGTCGTCCTCCGCCGCAGGGAACATGGCGCGGAACCTCGCCCCGCGCTCGCTCGGCTCGAGGGTCAGGTCGCCGCCCATCTGGCGGGCGAGCTCGCGGCCGATGGCCAGGCCGAGCCCGAAGCCGCCGTCCTCGCCGGCCTCGGCGCCGCGCCGGAAGCGCTCGAAGATCTGCTCCTCGTCGCCGGGCGGGACGCCGGGCCCCGCATCCGTGACCTCGATCGCCGGCCCGGCGTGGTCGACCCGCAGGACGATGCGGCCGTCGGCCCCGCCGTGATGGTGGGCGTTGTTGAGGAGGATGCGGGCGATCCGCGCGATCGCGCCGGGATCCGCGTGGACCCACGTCGGCCCGTCGGCCGAGAGTTCCCCGCGCGAGTCGCCGACCTCGAATTCCGCGAGCACCGAGCGCCCGAGCTCGACCAGCTCGACGGGTTCGGCGCGCAGCTCGACGCCGGCGTCAAGCCGGCTGAGGTCGAGCAGCTCGTCGGCGAGCTTCGCGAGCCGATCCGTCTGGCCGAGTGCCCGCCGGAGCTGGTCGCGCGCCTCGGGCAGGTCCGGCCGCGAGCGCGTGAGCTCCTCGCTCGCGCCGTGCAGCATCAGCCCCAGCGAGGTCAGCGGCGTGCGCAGCTCATGCGACGCCGTGCTCACGAACGTCCGCCGCGACTGCTCCTGCGCGGCCAGGCGGCGCTGCATCGTCGCGAACGCGCGCGCGAGGTCTCCCACCTCGTCGCGGTGACCGTCGTCGACGGGTGCGGTGCCGTCGAGCCCGCGCTCGGCCATGTCCAGTGCGCTGCTGCGCAGCACGGTCAGGCGCCGCACGAGCTGCGCGGCGAGCGCGATGCCCGCGACCAGCGCCACCGCGAGGGCGACGAAGGCGGCGGCGACCAGCGAGCGCCGGACGACGTCCTCGACGTCGTGGAGGGTTCCGAGCGATCGCCGCAGCACGAGCACGCCGCGCGCGTGGTCGGCGGTGAACGGCACGGCGACGTGCGCCTTGGGGCTGCCCTCGTCGCGCCCGAACCGCGTGACGAGGCGGCGCTGCTGCAGCGCGAGCGCCACCTCCGGGAAGTGGTCGCCGCCGTCGATGTCGGTCCCCGCCAGCTCGGTCGCCGACGCGTCGAACACGAACGCCTCCGCATCCGTCTGGCGCCGCAGGGTTCGCACGGCGCGCTCGAGCCTGGGCGATCCCACGGTCAGCTGGTCACGGCTGAGGCGGGCGAAGCCCGGGACCGCCGTGCGCGTGGTCTCCTCGAGCGACGTGACCAGATCCTGCTCGAGCTTGCGGTCGAGCGGGATGAGCACCAGCAGCGCGGTGACGATCAAGGTCAGCGCGCTCACGCCGACGAGCGCCGCGGCGAGGCGGGCACGCAGCCCGAGCAGCTCGCTCACGGCGCGTGCAGCCGGTAGCCGACCCCGCGCACGGTCAGCAGGAGCTCCGGGCGCTCGGGCACCGGCTCGAGCTTCTCCCGCAGATGGCGGATGTGGACGTCGATCGCCCGCGGGTCGCGGTAGGCGCTGTCACCCCAGATCGCGCGCAGCAGCTCCTGCCGGTTGAACAGCGCCCCGGGCCGGCTCATCATCGCCTGCAGGACCTCGAACTCGGAGAAGGTCAGCTCCGCCGGTCGCTCGTCGATCGTGACCGACCGGCGGCTGCGGTCGAGCACGATCGAGCCGACCCGGAGCACCTCCTCCCCGAGCGCGCGCGGCCCGGCCCGGCGCAGCACGGCTCGGATGCGGCTGCGCAGCTCTGCCGGCCCGAACGGCTTGGTGACGTAGTCGTCCGCGCCCGCCTCCAGCCCGAGCACCGCGTCGGCCTCGGAGTCCAGCGCGGTGAGCATGATGATCGGGACGAGGTTGCGGCGCTCGCGCAGCGTGCGGCAGACGTCGTAGCCGTTCGGCCCGGCGCCGAGCGCGACGTCGAGCAGGACCACGTCGAAGCGGCTCGTGCTCGCCCGGTCGATCGCGGCGCGCCCGTCCGAGACGGCCATGACGCGATGCCCGTCGCGCTCGAACAGCCGGCGGATCTGCTCGCGCAGCTCCGATTCGTCGTCGACGACGAGGATGTCGAGCGGCTCCACGGTCACGACGGCAACGCTAGCGCCGCGTCGCGCGGGCTAACAGCATCCCAACACGTCCCCAACTGAGATCCGGCCATCGGCGAGCACGATGACCGCGTGCTCCTCCTCGGATTCGGACTCGCGATCGCATCCTCGCTGGCCCTCAATGCCGGC
>JBDTMF010000243.1:0-6219 GCA_039934455.1 Solirubrobacteraceae bacterium | reverse complement strand
AACGTGGTCAACGAGAAGTACGCCGACCTGTTCGAGGCGCTCTACAGCGGCTAGTACCTCCGTGAGGAGGAACTAGTCCTGGGCGGACTGCCGGAGCAGCGTTCCGGTGGTCTGCTCCAGGATGCGGCGCCAGGCGCGGGTCTTCTCCTTCTCCGCGGAGAAGTGCTTGATGACCTTGCGCACCCGCGTGGCGGAGATCTGGATGCCGTGGCGCTCGCAGACGTCGTGGAGCTCGTCGTAGTCCTTGGCGAGCTTGACGGTCACCGACTCGAAGCCGTGCTTGGCCACCTCGACGCGCGAGGAGTAGTTGAGGACGTTCGTCTCGAACATCAGCTCGTCGTCGGGCTCCGGCTCGATCAGGATGATGTCGACCCCGGGGTAGCGGTCCTGCCACTGGCGCGCCATCTCGTGCAGGCGCTGATAGGCCAGCAGCTTGAAGGTCTGGTAGGCGATCTTCGGAAAGCCCATGTCCGAGACCCGCCGGACGCGCGTGCCGAGCAGGGTCGGGATCTGCTTGGTGAAGTCGTTGACGAAGGGGACGAGCGGGTTGACCACAATCACGAACTTCGCGCCCGCTTCGACCGCGATATCGAGGTTGGTGGTGGAGACGACGCCGCCGTCGATCAGCTCGCGGTCCTTGACGGTGGTCGGCGTGTAGACCATCGGCAGCGCCGTCGAGGCCCGCACCGCGGTCGAGATCGGCACGTCGTCCCAGCCTTCGGCCCCGAGCACGATCCGCTCGCAGGTGTCGAGATCGGTCGCGGCGAGGTAGAGCTCGTTCTGGAGCAGGCGGAAGTCGTCGGTGCGGTCAGGGTCGGAGAGGACGGCCCGGACGTACTCCTCGATCCCCTTCCCGGTGTACATGCCCGAGGGCAGGGCGTCGGCGAGCGCGACCGCGAGGTCGACCGTCGAGAACGAGCCGAGGCTGCGGCCGAGCGAGCGCGCGACGCCCAGCAGATGCACCGGCAGCTGGAGCGCCTTGGTGGCGTACTCGCGGTAGTTCGGCCTCAGCAGCATGTTCAGGTTGATGTCGGGGAACGGCGTCGGTACCTGGTCGTTGACGATCCGCATCATCTGCTCGGGCGTCACCCCGTTGGCCGCCAGCGCGGCGATCAGCGAGCCGGCGCTGGTGCCGACGTAGATGTCGAACTGGTTGACGCTCTTGTTGACCGACAGCAGGTCGAGCGCGCGCAGGGCGCCGATCTCATAGACGCCGCCGGTGAAGCCGCCGCCGCCCAGGACGAGCGCGGTGCGCGACTGGCGCGGGCGCGCAGAACGGCTGCCGCCGCGGGTGGCGCCCTTCTCGAGCTTGACGACTTTGCCCATCCGTAGGCCAGTCTATTCGGGGGTTCAGCGGCGCCGGGCGAGGTACGTGTGGCCGGTGCGCACGAACACGGTCCGGTGCCGGACGAGGTCGCGCACCTCGACACGCCCGCGCTGGACCGTCACGAGCGTGCCGTCGCAGCGGTCCTGGACGCTCCAGCGGGTGCCACGGACGGTGGCCGCGGCGTTGCGCCCGCGGGTGCGGAACGAGCCCTTGCCGTCGCCGAACAGCCGTCGCACCCGCTTCCTGGAGCGGCGCTTCGCCGAGACGGACGCGGTCGTGCTGCGGCAGGCCCGCGAGAACGACGACCCGGTCAGCCGCAGCTCGGTGATCAGCTTGGTCGAGCGCTTCTTCGCCTTCCCGCGCGGCTTGCGGACCTGGCGGATGAGGAAGCGGCCGCGGAAGAACTGGCCAGTCTGCACGTGCCTGCGCGTGTCCGACGCGCTGCGGATCTTCACCCGGCCGTGCGCGGTATCCAGCGTCGAGCCGACCGGGATCGTCTCGGCGCCCGTCAGCCGGACAAAGCCCTTCGGGGTCTTGGCGGCCGCGGCGCGCGCCGCGCCGGCCGGCAGCTTGACGAAGACGTCGCCGGAGACGACGGTCGCGTTGATCGTCTTGAACGCGACCGGGCGGGCCGACCCGTCATTGGCGTCGCAGCCGTCCTTGATCCCGTCCTTGTCCTTGTCGGTCGTGCCGCACACGTCTGGGGTCGGCGTAGGAGCGGGAGTGGGGTTCGGGGTCGGCGCGCCGACGGTGACGGGCCCGGACTGCTCCGTCGCGTTGCCGACCGCGTCGGTCGCGGTGGCGGTGGCGGTGTAGCCGCCCGGGGCCCCGTAGGCGTGCGAGGTCGTCGCGTCCGGCGCGCCGGCGCCGTCGCCGAACAGCCACGCGATGCCGGTCACCGCGGACCAGTTGTCTTCGGCCGCGGCCGAGAACCCGAGCGCCTGGCCCGCGGGGCCGGACGGCAGCGAGAAGGCGGTGAAGCGCGGCCCGGCGCCATCGAAGCCGGCGGTGAAGGCGCCGGTCGCGTCGGTCCACGCGGTCAGGGCGTTGCCGTCCCCGTCGGCGGACAGGTCGTCGAGGCGCACGGCGCCGGCGGTCGGGCTGCCGAGCTCCTGGTCGTCCCAGTTCCCGTCGGCCAGGCGGTGGGCGCCGTGCGCGACCGTATTGGTCAGGGTCCCGCCCCCGACCGGGTTGGACGCCGGCCACGCCACGAGGTGGATCCCGCCCGACGTGACGCCGGCGGTGACGTCGGCGTCGCCGGTGCCGGCCGCGCCGGCGCGCTCGACCGGACCCCAGTCCTCGCCGGTCGCGCGCACGGCGGCGGAGATCCGATCCTCGCCGGCTCCGTGCTGCTGCCAGGCGGCCACCTGCGTCCCGTCCGTGCCGATCGCGACGTCGAGGCAGCCGAAGAACCCGCTCGGGCAGCCGGGGACATCGGCGGGCAGGTCCGCGATCGGAGCCGGGGCCTCGACCCACGAGCCGCCGGACCCGGGCGAGCGGTCGCTGCTGCGGACGGCGCCCGGCGCGACCGGGAATCCACCGCCCTGGGCTCCCTCGCCCCACACGGCGGTGAAGGAGGAATCGGGCGCGGCGGCGACCGCCAGGCCCGTGACCTGCACGCTGGGGGTGAGCGCCGCGGTCTCGGTGACGGGGTTCCAGGGCCCGCCGGGCGGGCGGTAGGCCGCGTCGATGCAATTGGCCTCCCCGGCGCAGATCCCGGTGTTCACCGCGACGAGGCTCCCGTCGGGCGCGGCGGCGAACACGCTGCCGGACCCGGTCGGCACGTTCTCTCCCCCGCCCCAGTTCCCGCCGTCCGGGCGCGTGTAGGAGGTCGGGGTGCCCTCGTCGGTCCCGACGACGGTCACGCTGCCGTCGCCGCCCGCCACGAGCGCCGAGATGTCGGGGCAGCACCCGATGGTGGTGACCGTGGCCGGCGCACTCCAGGCGCCGCTCGTCGAGCGGGTCGCCGTCCGCAGGTCATCGGCGCTCGCCCCGTTGTCGGCGAGCCACGCCGCCACGAACTCGCCGTTCGGCATCGCGACGACGCGCGGAGCGACACCGGACGTGATCGCCAGCTGGGTCTCGAGGTTCTGCGGCGCGCCCCAGGGCCCGCCGCGCGGCCTGAAGGCGGCGTTGATCTCGCCGCCCGCGCCGGCCCAGACCGCCACGGCGTCGCCGCCGGCGTCGGCGGCGACCCGCGGCGGGGTCGTGAGCGCGCTGGACGCCTCGCGGCTCTCGCCGGGCAGCCACTCGGCCGCCAGGCCCGCGGCGGGCAGCAGCATCAGGAGCGTGGCCGCGAGGACCGCGACCTTGAGGAGTGCCCGCCGGAGCGCCATCACCTCCGACTATCGCGGCCACGGCGCAGGAACGCAACCGCGACTTCCACCCGGCCGCCGGGTTGCCTACCCTCGACCCGCCGATGGCTCGGATGCTCCTCCTCATCGTCGCGCTGCTCCTCGGCGCCGCGCTCGTGCCCGCCGCCGCGGTCGCCGGCGGCCCGGCCTCCACGCGCGCCGCGCTGGCCTCCCAGATGCGCTCAGCGGGCAGCGGATCGGGCGCGTTCGCAATAAATCTGGACAGCGGGAACACGATCTACGCCTCGCGCCCCGACATCGCCCGCACCCCGGCGTCCGTCGAGAAGCTGTACACGACCTCCACCGCGCTCACGCTCTACGGCGTCGAAGGCCACCTGAGCACGCGCGTGCTCGGCGACGTCGGCGTCGACCCCGGCGGCGTCCTGATCGGCAACCTCTATTTGCGCGGCGGCGGCGACCCCAACTTCGGCGACCTGCAAGCCGCCGAGCTCGCCGATCAGCTCGTGCTCGACTCCGGCCTGCGCGAGATCACCGGGCGGGTGATCGGCGACGAGTCGGCCTTCGACTCGCTGCGAGGGCCGCCGTCGGAGGGCTACCGGACCACGAGCGACGTCGGGCCCCTCAGCGCCCTCACGTTCGACCGCGGCCGCACCGGCCTCCGGCGCCCCTACTGGCAGAAGCGGCCGCCGCTGTACGCCGCCCGGGCCTTCGAGCGCGCGCTGAAGCGCCGCGACGTGTTGATCGGCGGCGCGGCGCGCACCGGCCCCACCCAGGCGGCGGCGCTGCCGCTGGCCGAGCAGCCCTCGGCGACGATGGCGGAGATCGCCCGCGTCACCAACCGCCCGTCGGACAACTTCAACGCCGAGACGCTGATCAAGGCGCTCGGCCGGGAGTTCGGCGGGGGCGGCACGACGCGCGCCGGCGCCGCCGTGGTGCGCCGGACGATGATGGGCTTCGGGCTGCGCCCGCGCGTCGCCGACGGCTCGGGGCTCTCGCGCTCCAACCGGACGACGCCCCGCCAGGTGGTGCGGCTGCTCCAGCACATGTCCGGCGACCAGGCCGGGCCGGCGTTCGAGACCTCGCTCGCCGTCGCGGGGCGCAACGGGACGCTCGTGAACCGCATGCGCCGCAGCGTCGCGCGCGACCGCTGCCACGCCAAGACCGGCACGCTCGACCACGTGTCCGCGCTGGCGGGCTACTGCCAGACCACGGCGGGCTCGCGCGTCGCCTTCGCCTTCCTCATGAACGGTGTCAACGTCTACGCGGCCCACACCCTGCAGGACCGCATGGCGTCGGCGCTCGCGCGCTACTCGCCCTGACCCTCCTTGAAGCGCTTGCGGGCGCGGGTGATGGACTCCAGCGCCTCTTCGCGCGGGTACCAGCCGTCGACCTTGACGACCTTCCAGTCGGGCGTCTTGTAGATCGCGAAGAAGTGCGAGATCTCATCGCGGAGGCTCATCGGCAGGTCGTCGAGCTTCTCGATGTTGCTCCAGTTCGGGTCCGTCAGCGGCACGCAGAGGATCTTGTTGTCCTCCGCGTTCTCGTCGCGCATCCGGAACAGCGCGACCGGCTTGACCTCGATGAAGCAGCCGGGGAAGGTCGGCTCGGAGACGACGACCATGGCGTCGAGCGGGTCGCCGTCGGAGGCCAGCGTGTCGCGGAAGAAGCCGTAGTCGGTCGGATAGCCGAGCGAGGAGAACAGCAACCGGTCGAGCTTGATCGCGTTGAGCTCGTCGTCCCACTCGTACTTGTTGGACGAACCCTTGGGGATCTCGACAACGACGTAGAGGGAATCCTCGGCCATGGGCGAGGAGATTACCCGGACAGCAGCTCGAGCAGCTTGGCCTCGTCGAGCACCGCCACGCCGAGGCGCTCCGCCTGCTCGAGCTTGGAGCCCGGCGAGGCGCCCGCGACCACGTAGTTCGTCTTCTTCGACACCGACGAGGTGACCTTCCCGCCGGCGGCGAGGATCCGCTCCGTCGCCTCCTCGCGCGTCAGGTCGGGGAGCGCCCCGGTGAGCACGAACGTCTTGTCCGCGAGCGGCCCCTCGCCGGGCGGCGGGCCCTCCTCCTCGAAGCGCACGAACGCCCGCAGCTCGTCGATCTGCCCGCGCATCTGCGGGTCCTGCAGCTGGCGGTGGATCAGCTCGGCGACCTTCGGTCCGATCCCCGGAGTGTCCGCGATCTCCTCCGGCGTCACGGCCAGCAGCGCGTCGATCGACCGGAAGCGCTGGGCGAGGTTGCGCCCTGTGATGTAGCCGACGCCCTCGATGCCGAGCGCGAACAGCACGCGGCCGAACGGCTGCTGCTTCGACGCCTCGATCGCGTCCAGCAGCTTCTGGGCCGAAACCTCGCCGTACCCCTCGAGCTGCATGATCTGCTCCATCGTGAGGCGGTAGAAGTCGGCGAACGTGCGCACCAGCTCGTCCTGCTGGAGCCGCGCGACCTGCTTCTCGCCGAGGCCGTCGATGTCCATGATCCCCGCGAAGGCCTTGAGCAGCTGCCAGCGGCGCTCCGGGCAGTCGCGGTTCGGGCACTGCGTGAAGACCGAGTCCGCCTTGACCGTCGGCGTGTCGCA
>JBDTMF010000242.1:0-6244 GCA_039934455.1 Solirubrobacteraceae bacterium | reverse complement strand
GCACCAGACCGTGCCGCAGATCGGCGGCATGTACGAGGGCGACCGCTCGCGCAAGTCGACGCTGGTGGACTACGGCTTCCGGCTGCCGAGCGCGATGGACAACCGCCCGCAGACCTTCGCCGAGTTCCTCTCCATCACCCCGCAGATGGTGTTCGTCTCCGCCACGCCGGGCGCCTACGAGCGCGAGCACTCCAAGCACATCGTCGAGCAGATCGTGCGCCCGACGGGGATCGTGGACCCGGACGTCGAGGTGCGCGAGACGCGCAACCAGATCGACGACCTGATGAACGAGATCCGCACCCGCGTGGACCGCAACGAGCGCGTGCTCGTGACGACGCTGACGAAGAAGATGAGCGAGGACCTCACGGACTACCTGCTCGAGGTCGGCTTCAAGGTGCGCTACCTGCACTCCGAGATCGACACGCTGGAGCGGATCCAGATCATCCGCGAGCTGCGGCTCGGCGAGTACGACGTGCTGGTCGGCGTCAACCTCCTGCGCGAGGGGCTCGACCTTCCCGAGGTCTCGCTGGTCGCGATCCTCGACGCCGACAAGGAGGGCTTCCTCCGCGGCGAGACCTCGCTGATCCAGACGATCGGTCGTGCGGCCCGCAACGTCGGCGGCACGGTGCTGATGTACGCCGACAAGGAGACGGCGGCGATGCGCACCGCGATCGACGAGACGAATCGCCGGCGCGAGATCCAGGTCGCCTACAACGAGGAACACGGGATCACGCCCGAGACGATCGTCAAGGGCATCTCCGACATCACGGAGTTCCTGATGTCGGACTCCAAGGTCCCGACCAAGGGCCGCCGCCGGCGCGAGAAGCGCACGGAGATGGAGCCGGCCGAGATCGAGAAGACGATCGTGGAGCTCGAGGAGGAGATGCTCGCCGCCGCGGAGGAGCTGCGCTTCGAGTACGCCGCGCGGCTGCGCGACGAGATCCGCGAGCTGCGGCGCGAGCTCGACGAGGCGGCGAAGCCCGCGGGCTGACCGTTCCCGCTTGACGGATCGGGACGTCGGGCGTAGCTTGCAGTGACAACGTTGTCACCGGCGGGGGCCGGCGAGGAGGGGGAGGCAGGAGATGGAACGGCGTCGGGTGCTGTGCGTGCTGTGGCTGGCGGCTGCGCTGTGTGGGGGTGGGGCCCACGCGGCGCGGGCGGCGACCGACTTCTCCTCGTCGTTCGAGTCCTCCGACCCGGCGCCCGACTGGGTGAGCACCGCCGAGACCGACGGCGACGGCCACAAGAAGATGTCCGGCGTCACCGGCAACTCGACGCCCGGCATCCCGGGCAACATCCGCGACAAGGTCACCGCCGTGACGGCGAGCGCCGAGAACCCGCCCGGCGAGACCGCCGCGCGCCTCAACGACGGCGACAGCAACAGCAAGTGGCTCGCGTTCGAGTCGACCGCCTGGATCCGCTACGAGCTGTCCGAGCCCGTCGCGGTCGTGGACTACGCGCTCACCTCGGCCAACGATCACGCGGAGCGCGACCCGCGCGACTGGCGCCTCCAGGGCTCCCACGACGGCACCGCCTGGGACACGCTCGACACCCAGACCGGCCAGGACTTCGCGCAGCGCTTCGCGACCAAGACGTACCACTTCGCGAACACCGAGCCGTACGAGTTCTACCGGCTCGACATCACCGCCAACCACGACGGCGGCATCACCCAGCTGGCCGAGCTCCAGCTCTCCGACGGCGACACCACCCCGCCGCCGCCCTCGGACATGAAGAGCCTCGTGAGCAGCGGTCCCGTCAACGGGCCGACGATGAAGCCCGAGGCCGGCTTCACCGGGCTCAAGGCGCTCCAGTACTCCGGCGGCCACACCGCCGACGGGCACGGCTACGCCTACAACAAGGTCTACGACGTCGACCTCACCGTCACCCCCCGCAGCGAGCTCTCGTACCTGATCTTCCCCGAGCTCACGAACGGAGACCTCGGCTACCCGAGCACCTACGCGGCCGTCGACCTCGCCTTCACCGACGGCAGCTACCTGTCCGAGCTCGGCGCGACCGACCAGCACGGGGCGCTGCTCTCGCCGCAGGGCCAGGGCGCCTCGAAGACGCTGTACGCGAACCAGTGGAACCACAAGGCCGCGGACATCGGCGCCGTCGCCGCGGGCAAGACGATCGACCGCATCCTCGTCGCGTACGACAACCCGGCCGGCCCGCACCTCTTCAACGGCTGGGTCGACGACATCCGCATCGACGGCGCGCCGGCCACCGTCACGCACGCCCGGCCGTCGGACTGGGTCCGCACGACCCGCGGGACCAACTCCACCGGCTCGTTCTCGCGCGGCAACAACCTCCCGGCAACCGCGATGCCGCACGGCTTCAACTTCTGGACGCCGATGACGGACGCGGGCTCGATGTCGTGGCTCTATGCCTACCAGCAGGACAACAACGACGACAACCTGCCCGAGATCCAGGCGTTCGCGGCCAGCCACGAGCCGAGCCCGTGGATGGGCGACCGCCAGACCTTCCAGGTGATGCCGTCGCCCGCCGCCGGCGTGCCCGACGCCGGCCGCTCCGCGCGGGCGCTGGCGTTCCGGCACTCCAACGAGACGGCGAAGCCCTACCACTACGGCGTCGGGTTCGAGAACGGGATGCGGACCGACATCGCGCCGACCGATCACGCGACGCTCATGCGCTTCACGTTCACCGGCGACTCCGGCAACGTGATCCTCGACAACGTCGATGACGAGTCCGGGCTGACCATCGACGCGGTCAACGGCGTCATCAGCGGCTGGTCGGACGCGCGCAGCGGGCTGTCCAACGGCGCGTCGCGGCTGTTCGTCTACGGCACCTTCGACAAGCCGGTCACCGGCAGCGGGATGCTGACCTCCGGCAACCGGCCCTCGACCGGCTACGTCAAGTTCGACACCTCGGCGGACAAGGTCGTCGACCTGCGCCTCGCGACGTCGCTGATGAGCATCGACCAGGCGAGGAAGAACCTGGCGCTCGAGATCGCGCCGGCGGACACCCTCGCGACGCTGGAGGAGAAGGCGCAGCAGGCGTGGGACGACAAGCTCGACGTGATCGAGCTCGAGGGCGCGACCGAGGACCAGCAGACGACGGTCTACTCGAACCTCTACCGGCTCTTCCTGTATCCGAACTCGGCCCACGAGAACGTCGGGACGGCCGGCGCGCCGGTCTACAAGCACGCCGTGCAGTCCTCGACCAGCTCGCCCGCGAGCACGCCGACGGAGACCGGCGCGCGGATCGCGAACGGGAAGGTCTACGTCAACAACGGCTTCTGGGACACCTACCGGACGGTGTGGTCGGGCTACACGCTGTTCGACCCCGCCGGCGCGGGCGAGCTGATCGACGGCTTCGTCCAGCAGTACCGCGACGGGGGCTGGGTCTCGCGCTGGTCCTCGCCGGGCTACGCGAACCTGATGACCGGGACGAGCTCGGACGTCGCGTTCGCCGACGCCTACGTCAAGGGCGTCAGGGGCTTCGACGCCAAGGACGCCTACGCGGCCGCGGTCAAGAACGCCACCGTCGCCCCGCCGGGCGATGACCCCAACGACCCGAACGTGGGCCGCAAGGGGCTGCAGACCTCGCTGTTCCTCGGCTACACGCCCGACGAGGTCTCCGAGGGGGTCTCGTGGGCGCTCGAGGGCTACATCAACGACTTCGGGATCTCGAACATGGCCAGGGCGCTGGCCGCGGGCGCGAGCGGGAGCCAGAAGCGTCGCTACGAGGATGAGGGCGAGTACTTCCTCAACCGCGCGCAGAACTACGTGAACATGTTCGATCCCGCCGTCGGCTTCTTCCAGGGCCGGTCGGCGAGCGGGACGTGGAAGTCCGAGCCGGACGCCTTCGATCCGCGCGTCTGGGGCCACGAGCACGACTACACGGAGACCGACGGCTGGAACTTCGCCTTCCACGCGCCGCAGGACGGGCAGGGGCTGGCGAACCTCTACGGCGGGCGCAAGGGGCTGGCGGACAAGCTCGACGGCTTCTTCAGCACGCCCGAGACCGCCACCTTCACGGGCTCCTACGGCGGGACGATCCACGAGATGATCGAGGCCCGCGACGTGCGCATGGGGCAGTGGGGGTTCTCCAACCAGGTCTCCCACCACATTCCCTACATGTACGACTACGCCGGGCAGCCGTGGAAAACGCAGGCGAAGGTGCGCGAGGCGCTGCGGCGGATGTACGTGGGCAGCGAGATCGGGCAGGGCTACGGCGGCGACGAGGACAACGGCGAGACCTCGACCTGGTACCTGTTCAGCGCGCTCGGCTTCTACCCGCTGCAGGTCGGGAGCCCGTACTACGCGATCGGCTCGCCGCTGTTCAAGAAGGCGACGGTACACCTCCCTGGCGGCAAGGACATCGTCGTGCGGGCGCCGGCCAACAGCACCAAGAACGTCTACGTGCAGTCGCTGAAGGTCGACGGCAAGCCGTACGGGAAGACCTATCTCGACCACCGCGACCTCGCCGACGGCGCGACGCTCGACTTCACGATGGGGCCGGAGCCGTCCAGGTGGGGGACGGGGAAGGACGACGCACCGCTGTCGATCACGACGGGGACGAAGCCGCCGCGGCCGCTGCGCGACGTCACGAGCACCGACGGCGAGGCGAGTGAGCCGCGGCTGTTCGACAACTCTTCGGGCTCGCGGGTCACGTTCGCGAGCGCGAGGCCGACGGTCCGCTACGACTTCCCCGACGGCGCCCGCCGCGAGGTCGCCTTCTACACGCTGACCTCGGGCGCGGCGGCGGGCGACCCGCGCAACTGGACGCTCCAGGGCTCGGACGACGGGCGGACCTGGAACGTGGTCGACGCGCGCAGCGGGGAGGTGTTCGCCGATCGCCTGCAGACGCGGCCGTTCAAGGTCGCGACGCCCGGCCGCTACGCGTCGTACCGGATCGTCGTGAGCCGCAACTCGGGCGAGGCGCAGACCTCGCTGGCGGAGGTCGAGCTGCTGGTCGGCGCTCCCAAGCCAGGCGGCGGCGGCGGCGGCGGCGGGGGCGGGGGCGGGGGCGCGCCGGGCGGCGGCGGCGGGGGCGGCGGTCCGGTCGGCGGCCCGCAGGCAGCCGAGCCGGTCGTCCGCATCTCACGCCGGACCCTGACCGTCAGCCGGCGGCGGCTGACGCGCCTCATCGCGCGCTGCCCGCGGACCACCGCGACCCGCTGCCGCGGGACGCTGGAGATCACGGGCGGCCGGCGCGTCGTCGCGCGGCGCGCGTTCTCGATCGCGGCCGACCGCAACCGCGCCGTGACGATGCGTGTGTCGCGCTCGGCCTACCGCGCGCTGCGCGCGGCCAAGGGGCGGCGGCTGCGCGTCTCCGTCGTCCTGCTCACGCGCGGCCGCGACGGGGTGCTGCGGCGCGACGCGGCCGCCGTCGAACCGGTGGGCGGGGTGCGCCGCGACGGGCGGCTGACGATGAGGCTCGCCACGCGCCGGTAGGGTCGGCCGACATGTCCGGGGAGGCGCTGCTCGACTGGTACGAGACGGTGCGGCGGCCGCTGCCGTGGCGCTTGACGCGCGACCCGTGGGCGATCCTCGTCTCGGAGGTGATGCTGCAGCAGACCCAGGCAGCGCGGGTCGTGCCGCACTACGAGCGCTTCCTCGCCCGCTTCCCGACGCCCGGCGCGCTCGCCGGCGCGCCCGCCGCCGAGGCGATCGGCGCCTGGAGCGGGCTCGGCTACAACCGCCGCGTGCTCGCGCTGCGGGCGGCCGCGGCGGTGGTGGCCGCGCCGGGCTGGCCGCCGCCCGAGCGCCTGCAGGAGCTGCCGGGCGTCGGCCCCTACACGGCCGCGGCGCTCGGCTCGTTCGCCTGGGACGCGCCGATGGCGGCGGTCGACACCAACGTCAGGCGCGTGATCGAGCGCCGCGACGGCGAGCGCCGCGGGCCGCGCGCGCTGGAGCGGCGGGCGGCGGAGCTGGTGCCGGATGGCCGGGCGGCGGCGTGGAACCAGGCGATGATGGAGCTCGGCGCGACGGTCTGCCGGCCGCGGCGCCCGGCCTGCGGCGAGTGCCCGCTGCAGGCGGGTTGCGCCGGCCCGGAGGTGCTTGCGCCGCTGTCGCGCCCGCGCGGCGAGCCGTTCGAGAGCAGCGACCGGTGGGCGCGTGGACGGCTGCTCGCCGCGCTCGTGGAGGGAGCGTCGCCGCCGGAGCTGGAGGCGGAGCGGCGCGAGCGCGCGCTCGCCGGCCTGGCCCGCGACGGCCTCGTCGTCCGCGGGCCGGGCGGCGAGCCGCGGCTGCCGTGAGGCGGCCGAGCCCGGCCCCGGCGC
>JBDTMF010000241.1:0-6251 GCA_039934455.1 Solirubrobacteraceae bacterium | reverse complement strand
ATCGGGCCGGTGAAGGCGGTGAGGATGACGAAGGCCCACTTCAGGACCGTCGCCGTCGGCGTCCGCCAGACGTCGATGGCGATGAACAGGAACGACGGCACCGTGAGGATCCACCACAACAGCATGACTCCGTCGAGCACCGTCCCAGGCTACTGCGACACGGAGGTGGCCCCACACGATGATGATGGCCAGCAATGCCAGCTGTCCCACCAGGCGCGCCGCTACGCGACGCGGCTGCGCCAGGCGCTCACGCACTGCACTCGGCAGGTCGACAAGCGCACCCCGGGCGGGCGCTTCGACGGACGCGCCTACGCGCGCGGCCAGGCCCAACGCACCAGCGGCCGGCCCGTCAGCGCCCACCCGTGGCACATCACGCGCCAGGTCCGAGCGCCGATCGAGGCACCGCACGTCGGCCTGATCATCGACACGTCCGGCTCGATGAGCGCCTACGAGTACGCGCTCGGGCCGATCGCGTGGATCCTCACCGACGGCCTGCGCCAGATCGGCGCACGCTGCGCGAGCGCGCTGTTCGGCAACGGCGCCGAGCTGCTCGCCGACGGCGCCGCCCCGCTCGCTCTCGTCCCCGGGATCGTCACCGGCGGCGGCGCCGGCTGGAGTGACCGCGAACACCAACAGCCCGTCGGCGACACCGGCCGCCACGAGCCGCGCCTGAGCGACGCGATCGCCGACGCCGAGCTGCAGCGCGCACTCGATGACCCCGACCCACTCCGAGCGATCGCCGGGCTGGCGGCCCGCTGGAGCGCCGCCTTCGTGCTCGACCCTACGCGACATCGCGCGCCGCGAGCGACGGTTTCCGCCGTGGGCGCGGTCTATGAGGGATTGCGCAGAATGCCTCGGGTCAGCTCGTGGTCGGCCGGCTCGTCCATCTCGCGCGCCGGAGCCGTCGCCGACGAGAACCGTCCTCGACGGATGTGGGTCAAAGGGGCATGACCGATCGTGAGCCTACCTGCCGCGTTCTGCTCGTGGCCAACCGCACGTGCCCGTGTCCGGCGCTGCTCGACGTTGTCGCCGAGCGGGCCGCGGGCGGAGACGTGCACATCGTCGCTCCGGCGCTCAACTCGCGGTTGCGCCACTACGTCTCGGACACCGACGCGGCGTGGACCGCGGCGCGCGCGCGTCTCGAGCAGGCGAGTGAGCGCCTCGCACCGCGCGTGGGCAGCGTGACCGTCGAGGTCGGTGACGCCGACCCGCTCGTCGCGATCGCCGACGCACTTGCCGTGGTCCGGCCCGCCGAGCTGGTCGTCGGCACACTGCCAACCGGGCACTCGCACTGGCTTGAGAAGGGCCTCCTTGAGAAGGTGCGCGAACGCTTCTCCCTGCCCGTGACGCACGTGGCGAGCGAGTACGGCCTGGACGAGAGCCTGGTTTGAGTTTCTGTGTCCGCTTCGCGGACCCGCGCGGGCGCGTGGAAAGACGGAACTTTCCCTGTCAGGTGAGATCGCCAGCGGCGGCTCAAGCCGCGCCGCAGGCTCGTAGGCCGTGCCTCAGGAGGGCCAGCGTATCCGCTCGCGGTTGCGTGCGAGCCGGCGGTCGATGCCCCACACCATCCCGGCCGGGACGAGCGCGAGGATCGCGAGCGGCACCCACTCGTGTGGTTGCTCCCACATGAAGCGCGAACTCGAGAGGTAGACCAGCTGCAGGAAGAACTGCTGACCGAGCCCGACGAGCGCGGCCCCGCGGCTGGCGATGCCGAGGATCAGCGCGAGCCCGGCGCCGAGCTCGATCGCCGTCGTGACCCATTGGAAGACGCCCCAATGGTCGAGCATCACGTTGTCGACGATCGACCGCAGCAGCGGGACCGAGGTGCCGCCGTCTCGCTTGTCGACGTTGAACGCGAGGATCGACCGCGCCCCAGGGCGATCGATCAGGATCGCCTTATAGGCGCCGACGGACACGTGGGTGAAGGAGAAGAGCTTCGCGAGGCCGTTGGAGAACAGGATCAGCCCGAAGAAGATCCGCAACACTGCGAGACCGCGGGCCAGCGCCAGCGGATCGACTCTCGACCGGCTGGGCGCGCGCGACGCCGCGTCGATTGCTCGGTCAGCTGGCTCGTTGGGGGTGCTCATCTGCGCTCCTTATCTCTGACTTGACGCCCGACCGGGCGCCCCGGGGTTCACGCTCAGCGGATGCCGAGGCGTGCGTCGCGGCCCGCGGTCCCGTTCCCGACCAGGCGGGCAAGGGTGCCCGCCGGCACCGACAGCGGTGCCGTGGTGCGGGTGACCAGCAGGTCGGTGTCGAGCCGGCCGCCGTGCACTGTCGGGCCGAATGGGCTGGCGAACGCGCCGTCGGCCGTGAGCGTGAGCTCGGGCTCGAGCTCCTCGAAGCCGGCTGACACGCCGAGGTCGCCCGAGTGCGCCCGCCCGCGCCGGACGATCGGGCGGACGACGTGGTCCTCATCGCCGACGCCGAGCGCGCGATGCAGGGCGCACAGGCGCTCACGCTCGGCGGGGTCGTACGTCGAGGGCTCCGCGAGCGTGGTTGCGACGCGCACGCCGATGCCGCGCTCGACGAGCCGTGGGATCGCGGCCACCACCTTGGCGAAGTTCTCCGGGCCGCGCATCGCGTCGTTGGGCTCCGGCTCGGGACGGTCGAGCGAGATCTGGATCTGCACGGGCAGCCCGGCCAGCGGCTCCAGCGCGGCCAGCCGGCGCCCGGTGAACAGCGTACCGTTGGAGAGGACGATCACCGGCAGGACCCTCGCCAGCTCGGCGATCAGCTCGGGCATCCAGTCCAACAGGAACGGCTCGCCGCCGGTCACGCCCAGCCCGCTGAATCCGAGCTCGCGCGCCTCGCGGGCGCGCCGCAGCATCGTTTCGGGCGCGAGCACGCGGCGCGCCACCCCAGGTGCGGACTCGGTCAGGCAGTACGAGCAGCGCAAGTTGCAGTGATAGTTGGCGTACAGCCACAGGCGGCCGCCGATCCGGCCGTCGTCGATCGCCTCGGCGACGTTCACGAGAGCCCCTCGCGTGCCAGGCGCTCGAGTGTCGGCGCGCTCGACGGCAGCGCGAGCGCGGTGCAGTAGCGGTTGAGCATGATGGTCGCCGCACAGAGCAGCGTCAGCTCGACGACCTCGGGGTCGGAGTAGTGCGCGCGCAACTGCTCGCCGACGTCGGCCGGCACCTCCCCGCGCCCGTTCGCGACGGCGTCCACCCAGGCCAGCAGCGCCCGCTCGTCCTCGCGCTCCCATCCCTCCAGCGGCGCCCGCGTCGACCGTAGGGCGCGGACCTCCGCGATCGTCACGCCGCTGTCCAGCGCCGCCGCGCAGTGCGTCTGAACGCAGTATCGGCACTCGAGCAGCACCGAGGTGCGCACGATCACCAGCTCCTTGGCGCGCGCGTCGATCGCCGATGGCCCGAGCACCACCGACACGAACGGCATCGTCACCTCGAGCGCCTCGGGCACATGCGCCAGCGAGGACACGATCGGGCTGGTCCCCTCCGCGCGGTAGTAGGGTCGCGCCAGCAACGGCGCCTGCGCCGGCTCGACGGGCGAGACGAGCATCGAACGCTCGCCGGGGCGCGGATGTGCGAGCGAGTGGGACGGCATCGGGTGATTCTGACCCGGTGAGCGCGGGAACGGTTCGACGCCTCCGAAAGTCCTGCCGGGCGCGCCTGCTCGCCGCGGCGGCCTGATCGACGGGTTGCCGCGCTGTTCGGTCCGGTGTGGGGCTCGCTGCTGGTGATAGCGGGCGCGACCGCCGGCGCCGTCGGGGCCTTCGAGGTAGCCCGGCGCATCGGGCGTCAGCGGACGCTGTGTTGGTCGGTGAGCGGGTGCTGCGAGCCGGCGCCAGGGTGCAGCGACGCGGTGTCTCAGGGGTGATCGGCCTGAGGCTGCTTCCAAGTCGTGCCGTTCAACGCGCTCAACTACGCGTTTGGGCTGTCGTCGGTGCGCCGTCGCGGTCACGCGGTCGGGACCGCGATCGGAGTCGTTCCCGGCAGCGTCGCGTTCGTGGCCCTCGGCGATTCGATCGCCGACCCGGAATCGGTCGGGTTCATGGCGTCGCTCGGAGCCGTCGCCGTGTTGATCACAGGATCTGTCGCGAGGTCACGCCGCATCACGCGATCTGTACCGAGCGGAGGATGACCGTAACCGGTGGCCTGGTCAGACCGGGGGCGGCGCAGCGGCGCCGCCATTGTCAAACTCATCCCGCAACCGAGCGAGCACACCGTCGCTGACACTGACGCGGGGCGTCTCCGTGCCCCGCAATTTGCCGAGCGCGGACACCGTGCGCCGCAATCCGGCCATGAATCTCGCGCACGGAGGGCACATGTGCATGTGCGACTCGATGCGGCCACGATCGTCTGGTCCGAGCTCTCCGTCCAGGTAGGCCGAAGCCTGCGCATGCGTGAAGCGGTGGTCGCGATGAAAGCGAACGGGGTGCAGCAGGACCGCGCGCATCATCATCGCTCGGGGTCCTCCGGGAGATAGTCGCGCACCGCGTCGCGCACGGCCAGTCGCGCACGATGCAGGCGGCTTTTGAACGCCGCCTCGCCCAGGCCCAGGATCGCTGCGGCCTCCGCCGTGCTCAGGCCCTCGATGTCGCGGAGCACCAGCGGGGTGCGTTGGTCAGGCTTCAGCGCTCGCACCGCCCGCTCGAGCGCATGGCGCAGGTCGTCCTGCTCGAGGCGGCGGGGAGGCTGCGGCCGCGTGTCGGCGGGCTCGACGAGCTGCTCCTCCAACGAGGCCACCGGCGCGCGGCGGTGAGCCGTCCGACGGTGCGCCTCGTTGACGCCGATCCGGTACAGCCAGGTGAAGAACTGGCTGTCGCCCTTGAACGTGGCGATCCCGCGCCACGCGCGCAGAAAAGCCTCCTGGGTGACCTCCTCCGCCTCGTGCTGGTGGTCGACCAGGCGCTGCACGACAGCGTGCAGGCGATCGGCGTACAGACGGACGAGCTCTTCGAACGCGAGAACGTCACCCGCTCTCGCGCGAGCGACCAGCGCGCCGTCCTCGACGCTCGGTGGGCTTTGCTCGCTCATCCGAGTTCCCGGCGCATGCCCATCAGCTTGCCATTGTTGCGGCACGCTGGCCGGCATCATGCGCGCCGCCAGGGAGAGCGACCGGCCATCGGCCGACGCTCGCTCGGATGTGCGCGCAGGTGCTCGAGAACCGCAGGGACGACGGGGCCGTTGGGGTTGGAGCCGTCTGGATCAGATGCGTCGGTGGCGATCGACCGAAGCGCGGCGCGCAACCGAATAAGACCGCGGAGCATCGGCCCGCACTCAGGGCACTCGTCGACGTGCTGCGCAAAGCGCGCGCGCTGGCGCGGGGTGAGCGTCCCGTCCAGCGCATCCGGCATCGCTCGCTGCGCGAAGCGGTGATCTCGATGCATGCGATCCCATCGGGGCACGCGAGATCGGACCCGTAGCCGCACAGAACGATTCACGCCCTGAGGAACCGATCCCTCTCATGGCCCGCTGAACGGTGATCGGGTCGTCCGACGACGTGTCGCGAATCGGTCCCGTGCCCCGTAGGTCTGACCGTGGGATGCACCGACCGTCAAGCGCGTCGTCTCGCCCGCGCCGCAAGCCGACGCTGTGATGACTGATCCTTCGGCCGGCGTCGGTGTGCTGGCGGCGATGGCCGCTGGGATGATCTCGTTCCTCTCGCCCTGCGTGCTGCCGCTGGTGCCTGGCTATCTCTCGGCGGTCAGCGGGGTGCGGCCCGCTGACCGCGCCGATGCTTCGCTCCGGCGCGTGCTGATTCCGAGCCTGCTGTTCGTAGCGACCTTCTCATCGGTCTTCATCTTGTTGGGCGTTGGCGCGACCGCCGTCGGCCAGACGCTGCAGGCGCACCGCGCGACGCTTGAGATGGTCGCCGCGGTGGTCATCATCATGCTGGGGATCGTGTTCGTTATGGCGCGCTTCGTGCCGGCGATGAACCGCGAATGGCGCGTTGACGGGCTCATGCAACGTGCCGGCCGCGGGGGCCCGATCCTCGCTGGCGCAGCGTTCGCGATCGCTTGGACGCCGTGCGTGGGCCCGACGCTCGGCGCGATCCTCACCGCCGCTTCGCTGAGCGGATCCGCGACGCGAGGGGCGTGCAAGCCCCCGGCGGTCAGTACCGCGCTGTAGTGGCGCTTAACGACGGCGAACGCGGTCGTCGCGCGATCGAAGAAGATCGCGGTGGCCAGAAACGGAAACGCCAGGCTCGCCGAGTACCAGGCCATCAGATAGCGACGTTGACCCAACGATGGCTACGGGCCGGACTGGCACGGGTGTGGCGCGCAT
>JBDTMF010000240.1:0-6258 GCA_039934455.1 Solirubrobacteraceae bacterium | reverse complement strand
ATCGGTCTCGCCGTCGCCGTTGAAGTCGCCGACGGCGACCGACTGCGGATCGGAGCCGACGTTGTGGTTGACCGCGGGCGCGAAGCCGCCGGCACCGTCGCCGAGGAGCACGGAGACGTTGGCGGCGCCGTCATTGGCGGTCACGAGGTCGCGCCTGCCGTCGTCGTTGAAGTCCGCGAACGCGACGGAGAGCGGGAAGGTGCCGGTGGCGAAGTCGACCGCCGGGGCGAAGCCGCCCAGGCCGGCGCCGAGCAGGACCCCGACGCTGTTTCCGTTGGCGACCGCGAGGTCGAGGCTGCCGTCGTTGTCGAGATCGGCGATCGCGAGGCCCTCCGCGCTGTTCGCGGTGGGGAACTCGACCGGCCCGGTGAAGCCGCCGAAGGCGTCCCCGAGCAGCACCGAGACGTCGCTGGTGAGGTGGTTGGCGGTCACGACGTCCGGCCGCAGGTCGCCGTTGAGATCGCCGACCGCGACCGAGGTCGGCTGGCCGCCGGTGGCGAAGTTGGTGCGGCTGAAGGTTGGATCCCCGGCGGCCGAGGCCGACGGGGCGAGCGCCAGGAACAGGGCGACGACCCCGCCGGCCGCCACTCGGCGGACGTTGCTGCGCTGGATGAGCGTCATGCCAATCCTCTCTGGGACCGGCCTGGATCATGCGCTCAGGGACGTGGTCCGCTTCGGTGGCTCGAGACGCGGGAGCGCGCCGGGAGGCAGGCAGCCACCTTCCCCGATCTCAGGGGCCCCGTCAACGCCGGGCCCAGGAACGACAAAGCCGCCCGATGGGCGGCTTGTCCGATCCGTATCGGCAGATCGCCCCGAGCACTTGAGCCCGCTTCAGCGAGTTGGCGCTTTGGCGCTCGAGAACCCCTGCCGTCGCAGCCGGTGCCTCCGGTCCCTAGGCGATCAGCGGGATGATCAGGAGCGCCACGATGTTGGCGACCTTGATCATCGGGTTGATCGCGGGACCGGCGGTGTCCTTGAACGGGTCGCCGACGGTGTCGCCGGTGATCGACGCGGCATGGGCATCCGAGCCCTTGCCGCCGAACGCGCCGTCCTCGATCAGCTTCTTGGCGTTGTCCCACGCGCCGCCGCCGGCGGTCATGAGGATGGCGAAGAACAGGCCGACGACGATGACGCCGATCAGGAGGCCGCCGAGCGCCTTCACCGACAGGACGCCGACGATCAGCGTGACGACGATCGGGATCAGCGAGGGCAGGATCATCTCCCGCTGCGCCGCCTTGGTCACGATGTCCACGCACTGCGCGTAGTCGGGCTTGTCGGTGCCCTGCATGATGCCCGGCTTCTCGCGGAACTGGCGGCGCACCTCCTCGACCACGGCGCCGCCCGCGCGCCCGACCGCCTCCATCGAGAGCGAGACGAACAGGCACACCATCATGCCGCCGATCAACAGCCCGACCAGCACGTCCGGGTCGTTGATGAGGAACTGGACCGCGCCCTTGCCGTCCTTGGCGAGCTCAGCCGTGAGTTCGATCTGGAAGGCCGCGAACAGCACGAGCGCGGCGAGCGCGGCCGAGCCGATCGCGTAGCCCTTGGTGACCGCCTTCGTCGTGTTGCCGACCGCGTCGAGCGGATCGGTGACGTTGCGGACGTCCTCGGGCATGTTCGCCATCTCGGCGATGCCGCCCGCGTTGTCGGTGATCGGACCGAACGCGTCGAGCGCGACGATCAGGCCGGTCAGCGAGAGCTGCGCCATGACGGCGACGCCGATGCCGTAGATCCCGGCCAGGTGGTAGCCCAGCAGGATCCCGCACACGATCACGAGCGCGGGCAGCGCCGTGGCCTGGAAGCCCGATGAGAGGCCCTGGATGATGTTCGTCGCGTGACCCGTCTCCGACGCCTTGGCCGTCTTCTTGACCGGCCCGAAACGCGTCGATGTGTAGTAGTCGGTTATGACGAACAGCAGCGCGGTCACTCCGAGGCCGATCAGCGCGCACAGGTAGAGATCACCGGGGGACGGAGCGGCCCCGCCGCCCTTGGCGAAGGACAGGTCGTCCATCATCGCGTAGGTGATGGGCAGGAACGCCACGGCGGCGATCACGCCGGCCACGCCCATGCCCTGGTACAGGGCACGCTCGACGTTGCCGGTCTTCGACTTGACCGCGAACGTGCCGATGATCGAGGCGATGATCGAGACGCCGCCGAGCACGAGCGGGTACAGCGCGACCTGCGAGGCGTTGTCGCCCGAGAAGGTGAGGATCCCGAGCAGCATCACCGCGACCGCGGTGACGGCGTAGGTCTCGAACAGGTCGGCCGCCATGCCGGCGCAGTCGCCGACGTTGTCGCCCACGTTGTCGGCGATCACGGCCGGGTTGCGCGGGTCGTCCTCGGGGATGCCTGCCTCGATCTTGCCGACGATGTCCGCGCCGACGTCGGCGCCCTTCGTGAAGATGCCGCCGCCCAGCCGGGCGAAGACGGAGATCAGCGAGCCGCCGAAGCCGAGGCCGATCAGCGCGTCGATGGCCTGCTTCTTGTCGACGTCGAAGATCCAGGTGAGGATCCCGTAGTAGCCCGCCACGCCGGTGAGGGCGAGGCCGACCACGAGCATGCCGGTCACGGCGCCGCCGCGGAAGGCGGCATCGAGCGCCGGGCCGATGCCGCCGCGGGCCGCCTCGGCGACGCGCGCGTTGGCGCGCACGGAGACGTTCATGCCGATGAAGCCGGCTGACGCCGAGGCGACGCCGCCGATGAGGAAGCCGATGGCGACCTCGATGCTCTGCAGCGGGATCAGGGCGATGAAAAGGACGACGCCGACGAGCCCGATCACCGTGTACTGGCGACGCAGGTAGGCCGAAGCGCCCTCCTGGATGGCCAGGGACAGGCCGCGCATGGTCTCGTTGCCGGGGGACAGCGCGAGCAGCGCCCGGCTGGTGACCGCGCCGTAGACGATCGCCGCGCCGGCGCAGACCAGCGCGATGAGCACCCCGTAATCGGTCAGGAAGCTATCCAAGGAAAAAACCTCTCTGGGTCAGGACAAAGCGAAAGGCGACGGCCTGATGGCCGCCGCCGGAGGGCGCGCAGTCTAACGCGCGCCCCGGCGCGAAGTCCGGGCCGGGCCTTATTGACCTGGAACCCAGAGACGGCCGGAGCTCTGGGCCGAGCCCGTGCCGGGGTCGTTCTGGGCCGGTGTCTCCTTGCCTGGAGGCGCGGGGGCCCCACCGGAGCGCTGGGCGTAGAACATCTGCAGGCGCGAGAGCGCGTCGCGGATCGGTCCCAGCTGCTCGCCGTGACGCGGCTCCACGAGCGGCAGCAGCGCCCGCGCACCCTCGACGGCCTGGCGGACCTGCTCGAGATCGGGCTCGCGTGGCGTCGGGGTGGGTGGGGACGGATTCCCGCCGAGGCCGGCCTTGCGGGCACCGAGGTTCAGCAGGGAGACGATCGTCTGGAGCAGCACGTCGTCGACGGTGACCTTCTCCATCTCGGCCTCGATCGCGCGCAGCTCGTCTTCGCTGAACTGCGGCTCTGGGGGTTCGTGGGCGCTCATGTGACCGTCTCCTCCTGGTAGGTCCCCTGGGTCTCACGCACGCACTCGGCGTACACCTCGGCCGGCGTGGCGCCGGCATCGATCATGCGGCGCTGGCGCTGGGCGCCGTTGAGCTCGGGCAGCGCGGCGTCGACACCGCTCCACGCGCGCAGGCGATCGAGCGCCTCGGAGGCCGGGAACTCCTCGATCACCGGCGCCTCGAGGTCGAGCAGCCTCCCGTCGAGCCCGAAGCGCAGCGCGCGCCACATGTTCTCCTCGATCAGCCGGCCGGGCAGGTCGGGCGGCGTCTCTCCCGCGTCGACCTCGGCCGCCGCCCGCAGCACGCAGCCGACGATCAGCGCCGCCAGGCCGTCGGCCTCGGCGCCCGTCGTCTGGGCGTCGCAGACGCGCACCTCGACCGTGCCGAAGCTGTGGTGCGGCCGCACCGACCACCACAGCTGGGTGAACTCGATGATCGAGTTGGTGCGCACGAGCAGGTCCACGTACTCGCCCCACGCGTCCCAGGCGTCGAACGCGTCGGGGACGCCACAGCGCGGGAAGGACTTCGTGAAGATCTGCGTGCGCGCCGAGTGCAGGCCCGAGTCGATCTGGTCGACGTAGGGCGAGTTGGCCGAGATCGCCAGCAGCAGCGGCAGCACCGGGCGCAGGCGATCGCACACCCGGACGGCGCGGTCGGCGCCGCGGATGCCGACGTGGACGTGCACGGAGAACGTGTTGTTGCGCCAGGCCACGTACTTCAGGCCGTCCTCCACCCGGTGGTAGTGAGGCGTGTCGATGATGTGTTGCTCTCGGTAGTCCGACAGCGGGTGCGTGCCGGTCGCGCCGAGCAGAACGCCCTCCCGCGCGGCGAGGCCGAACAGCCGCCGGCGCGCCTCGTGCTGCTTGCGCCGCGCATCCTCGTAGTCGGCGCCGCGGCCCGAGCGGATCTCGATCTCGGAGGAGATCAGCTCGCCCGCGATGGCGTCGGCCAGCACGTCGTCGTCCTGCCCGGCGTCGCGCAGCCGCTCGAACGCCGGCACGAGCCGGTGGTCGTGGCGGTCGAGGAGGGCGAACTCCTCCTCGATGCCCACCGTCCCGTCGGTGGAGTCCTCGAAGAGGTCGCGCGCGGAGGCGACGTCGATCACGAGGTCAGGTCAGATAGAAGTACAGCGCGTACAGGAGGTCGACCGCGGGGCTCGACGTGTGGACCGTGACCTCGGGCGGCACCTGCAGCAGGGCCTCGGAGTAGTTGAAGATGATCTTCACGCCCGCGTCCACGAGCTGGTCGGCGAGCGGCTGGGCGGCGGCGGTTGGGACGGCGAGGACGCCGACCACGATGTCCTCCTCGTCGACGATCTGCCGCAGCTCGTTCGGGTGCCGCACGTTCGCGTTGCCGACCTTGTGGCCGATCTTCTCGGGATCCGGGTCGAAGATCGCGACGACGCGGAACCCGTGGTCGGCGAAGATGTCCGACGAGGCGATCGCGATGCCGAGGTGGCCGGCGCCGAACAGCGCGATGTTGTGCTGGCCGCTCGTGCGCAGGATCTTGCGGATCTGCGAGACGAGCGAGTCGACGTTGTAGCCGACCCCGCGCTTGCCGAACTTGCCGAAGCCCGAGAGGTCGCGGCGGATCTGCGTCGAGTTGACGTGGGTGTACTCGGAGAGCTCCTGGGAGGAGATCGTCTCCTTGCCCATCTTGCGGGCCTGGGTGAGGACCTGGAGGTAGCGGGAGAGGCGCGCTGCGACGCCAAGAGAGAGCCGGTCGGCCAGCGGGCCGGCCGCTTCGTCGCCCTGCGCCCCGCCCGATCTGGTCGCGACGTCGCCGAAGCTCATGCGCGGCTCACTCTAGTCAGTCCCGGCGCACGCGCGCCGCCAGCATCGCCTCGTCGACGAAGTACTCGAACAGCTCCTCCCCGTCGAGCTCGACGACGGGGATCCGCTCGAGGTAGGCCCTGTGCAGGGCATCGTCGGATTCGATGTCGACTTCGACGAGGCCGAACGGAGTCTCAGAGCGGACGCGCTCGATCGCCGCACGGGCGTCGTCGCAGAGGTGGCAGCCGGGCCGCGTGTAGAGCGTGACCGTGCTCACGGCCCCTCGGTGAAGCTCGGCGAGCGGCCGGTGGATGGGAGCGGGGAGCGGGGAGCGCGGGCGGTGGCGCGGAAGCGGTACGTGCCCGCGCCGAGCTTCGCGAGCGCCTTGGCGGGGAGCGTGTAGGCGTACTCGGCGGGCAGCAGGTCGTGCGCGCCGCCGAGCGGGGTCAGGCGGCTCTTCACGGCGCCGTCCGCGTCGATCAGCGCGAGCTCGAGCCGCGACGCCGGCCGGAGGCTGGTGCCGCCCGCGAGCGGGTCGCCTCGGTCGAAGGCGCCGAGCGCGAAGCGCACACCGGCGACCTTGCCGCCTCGATGCGTGAGCCGTAGCGGCCCGAGCGGAACGGGCGGCGCGGGTGCCGCGCCGCTCGCCTCGGGCGAGATCGGCGGCACGAGCGCCTCGCGCAGCCCGGCGGCGGTCTCGGCCGGCCGCTGCCGCGCGATCCGCGCCGCCCGCACCGCCACACGCGCCGCAGCGACCGCGGTCCCGGCGATCAGCGCCGCGCCGCCGCCGGGGAGCGGCGCGATCGCGGCGCCGGGAGCGAGCAGGTCGGGCTTGGGCATGCCATCGAAGGCGGGGCCCCGGGAGGAGAAGGGCGCGGGACGGGTCGCCGCGGCGGAGCCACTCCCGGCGGTCCCTCCCGCGGAGGGGGAGGACGACCCTCCGGACGCAGGCGCTCCCCCGCCGCGAG
>JBDTMF010000239.1:0-6270 GCA_039934455.1 Solirubrobacteraceae bacterium | reverse complement strand
ACCGCGCCTCGGGCGCCGGCGGCCAGCACGTCAACAAGACCGACTCGGCCGTGCGTATCACCCACCGCCCCAGCGGCATCGTCGTGCAGTGCCAGAACGAGCGCTCGCAGTCCTCCAACAAGGCGACCGCGATGGCAATGCTGCGCTCCAAGCTGATCGAGCTCGAGGAGCGCAAGCGCCGCGAGGAGATCGCCAAGGAGCGCGGCGAGGCGCAGGACGTCAACTTCGGCTCGCAGATCCGCTCCTACGTCCTGCATCCGTACACGATGGTCAAGGACCACCGCACCGACGAGGAGATGGGCGACGCCAACCGCGCGCTCGACGGCGACCTCGACGGCTTCGTCCGCGCCTACCTGCTCCAGCAGGCCCAGGGCTAGATGGCGATCTCGAACGACCCCTACGCGCCGGTGACGATCGGTCCCGGCGAGGTCGTCCCCAGCGACCAGCCGACCGCGCCCTACCTCGACGCCGTGGTCGCCTACGGCTTCCGCGGCTCCACCCGGTTCCACGTTCCCGGCCACAAGGCCGGCGCGGGCGCCGACCCCGGGCTGATCTCGGCGATCGGCGAGGACGCGCTGATGCTCGACGTCCCGCAGGACATCTACGGCGTCGATCTCGGCCCCGAGCCGACGCCGTTCCAGCGTGCCGAGCAGCTCGCCGCCGAGGCCCACGGCGCGGCGCGGTCGTGGTTCCTGACCAACGGCGCGACCCAGGGCAACCACGCGCTCTGCCTCGCGCTGGCGCCGCTCGGCGCGCCGGTCGTCGTCCAGCGCAACTCGCACGCGTCCGTGATCGACGGGCTCGTGCTCTCCGGCGGGCGGCCGAGCTACGTCGCCCCAGAGTACGAGGAGGAGCTGGGCATGGCCAACGGCGTCACACCGGAGGCGCTGGAGGCCGCGCTCGCGGCCACGCCGGACGCGCGCGCCACCTGGATCGTCTCCCCGACCTACTACGGGATGGCGGCCGACGTCGCCGGCTGCGCCGCCGTCTGCGAGGCGGCCGGCGTCCCGCTCGTCGTCGACCAGGCCTGGGGCTCGCACTTCGGCTTCCACCCCGACCTGCCGCCCTCGGCGCTCCAGCAGGGCGCCGATGCCGTGCTGACATCGACGCACAAGATCGTCGGCTCGCTCACGCAGTCGGCGATGCTCCACGTCGCCCCGACCGGGCGCATCGATCCCGACGCGGTGGCGCGCACGATCCGGCTCGTGCGCAGCACGTCGCCGTCCTCGCTGCTCATGGCCTCCCTCGACGGCGCGCGCCGGCAGCTCGTGATCCACGGCCAGTCGCTGCTCTCGCGTACGATCGCGGCCTCGGCGCGCGCCCGCGAGGCGATCGACGCGACGAGCTGCCAAGTGGTGGGCGAGGAGCTGGTCGGGCATCCGGGCGTAGCGGGCTGGGACCCGCTGCGGATCGTCATCGACGTCCGCGCGACCGGCTGCAGCGGCTACGAGGTCGCGGCCGCCCTGCGCTCGGCCTACGACATCCACGTCGAGCTCGCCACCCACGCGACGATGGTGCTCGTGCTCGGCCTGCACCAGCCGGAGGAGGCGCTGGACTCCTTCGCGCTCGACTTCGCGACGACCGTGGCCCGGATTGAGCGACCGGGCGACGCCGAGGCGCTCGTGCGGGCCTCCGGCGCGCTCGTCAACGAGGTCGTCGTGCCACCGCGCGAGGCGTTTCTGGGCCGGTCCGAGGTGGTCGCGGTCGACGCCGCCGTGGGGCGCGTGTCGGCCGAGTCGATCGCCGGCTACCCGCCGGGCATCCCGGCGCTGCTGCCCGGCGAGCGCATCACCGCGGAGGCGGTCGCCTACCTGCGCGAGCTGCAGGGCTCGGGCGCACGCCTGCACGGCGCGAGCGACCCCGCCTTCCGCACCATCGTCGTGCTCTGCGACGTCGATTGACGGCGCTCGATGACCTGATCGGCCGCGCGCTGGCCGAGGACGTCGGCGACGGCGACGCGACCACCGCTGCGACCGTCGACGAGGCCGCGCGAGCACGGGCGACCATCACCCAGAAGGCGCCGGGGGTGATCTCGGGGCTCGCGGTCGCGGAGGCGGTGTTCGCGCGGCTCGATCCCGCTGCGCGGATCGAGCGGCTCGGGCCCGAGGGCGAGTGGCGCGAGGCCGGCGCCGGGGTGCTGGCCGTCGAGGGCTCGGCGCGGGCGCTGCTGACGGCCGAGCGGACCGCCCTGAACTTCCTCGGGCGCCTTTCGGGCATCGCCACGCTGACCGCCCGGGTCGTCGGGCGCGTACGGGAGGCGGGAGGGACGGTGAAGGTCCTCGACACGCGCAAGACGACCCCTGGGCTGCGCGCGCTCGAGAAGGCGGCGGTCGCGGCGGGCGGCGGCGTCAACCACCGCGCCGGCCTCTACGACGCCATCCTGATCAAGGAGAACCATTCCGCGCTGGCGGGCAGCGTCGGGGTGGCGGTGCGGCGCGCGCTCGCGGCCCGGCCGGACCTGCCGCTCTCCGTCGAGGTGCGCGACGGCGCCGAGATCGACGAGGCGCTCGCCGCGGGCGCGCCGCGGCTGCTGCTCGACAACATGACCCCGCAGCAAGTGGTCGCCGCGGTCGCCCTGGTGGCCGGCCGGGCGGAGATCGAGGTGTCCGGGGGCGTGACTCCAGACTCAATATTGGTCTATGCGACCATAGATGGGCTAGACTCCATCTCGATGGGCGCGCTGACCCACTCCGCGCCCGGGCTCGATCTCTCCCTCGCCCTGGAGGCACTGTCCTGATGTCCCTGCTCTCCCTGGACAACATCCCCGCCATGCAGGACGAGGTGCGCGCGCTCGCTGCCGAGCGCGGCGCCGTCATCCTCGCGCACAACTACCAGCTGCCCGAGATCCAGCAGGTGGCCGACTACGTCGGCGACTCGCTCGGCCTCTCCCAGCAGGCCGCGGCCTCCGAGGCCGAGGTGATCGCCTTCTGCGGCGTGCACTTCATGGCCGAGACGGCCTCGATCCTGTGTCCGGACAAGACGGTCCTGCTGCCCGATCCCGACGCCGGCTGCTCGCTGGCGGACTCGATCACGGCCGACCAGCTGCGCGGGTGGAAGGCCAAGCATCCGGACGCGGTCGTCGTCATGTACGTCAACACCTCGGCCGCCGTCAAGGCGGAGACGGACTACTGCGTGACCTCCTCCAACGCGGTCGCCGTGGTGGAGCACATCTACCGCGAGCACGGCGAGGAGACGGAGATCCTGTTCGGCCCCGACATGTTCCTCGGCGCGTTCGTCGAGAAGCGAACGGGCCGGCCCATGCACGTCTGGGACGGCGAGTGCCACGTCCACGCCGGCATCCGCCCGAGCGACATCACCGAGATGCGCGGGGCGCACCCGGGCGCGGACTTCCTGATCCATCCCGAGTGCGGCTGCTCGACCTCCGTCATGGAGTACGTGGCGGCGGGCGACGTCGACCCGCAGGGCGTCCACATGCTCTCGACGGGCGGCATGCTCGACTATGCGCGCGGCGCGGCCCCGGGCGGGACCGCGATCGTCGCGACCGAGGTCGGCATGCTCCACGGGTTGCGGATGGCCGCCCCGGACGTCGACTTCATCGCCGCCAACGAGGCGGCGAGCTGCCGCTACATGAAGATGATCACGCTGCCGAAGCTGCGCGACGCGCTGCGCGAGGCCAGGCCTGTGGTGAAGGTCCCGGCCGACATCGCCGAGCGCGCCCGCACGCCGATCGAACGCATGGTCGCGATCGGCTAGTGTCGTGACCCGAGGAGCCGCACGGAGACGAGCATCGGGCCCGAGGCGGTGAGCCGAACCTTCGCCTTGTGCACCGTGGCGCCGACCTCCAGCGTTGCGGTGCCGCAGTCGGCTCCGCCGGCCGCGTCGTCCGGGAACGCCGGATCGGACTCGGCGTCGCTGGGGAAATCGGCGTCCTCGCCACCCGCCTGCGCCGCCTGCGCGGTGAAGGGGGCGTCAGGGGGGTCGGGCGCGTCGCCCGTGTCGGCGTCGCCGTCGTCCGGGAGCGGGGGCAGGTCGCCCGGATCGTCGTCCCCGCCGGGCACCGGGGCGTCCTCGGCGGGATCGGGCGCGGGCTCCTCTGAGCCTGTACCTGAACCTGAGCAGTCGAGCTCGTCGCCGAGACCCGCGGTGAGCGAGCCGCCCACGGCGAGCTTGATCGTGATCGAGGTGCCGCTCAGGCTCACGATCGTGCCGGCGTTCTCGCGACCGTCCTTGACGCCGTCGTTATCGCTGTCGGCGTCGCCCGGGTCGAAGCCGGTGCGGATCTCGTCGGCGTTGCGCAGGTGGTCGCGGTCGAAGTCCTCGCGGCCGTCGCGGCGCCCGTCATGGTCGGAGTCCTTCTTGCGCGGGTTCGTGTGCGCGCGGTACTCGCCGTAGTTCGAGAGGCCGTCGTGGTCGCGGTCGCCCCGTGAGTCGTCCTTCTTGAGGTTCAGGTGGTTGCGCTTCTCCCACTTGTCGGGGAGCCGGTCATGGTCGTGCTGGCGCGCCAGCGCGGGGCCGGCGGTGAGCGCGGCGGCGGCGAGGACCAGCGCAAAGGTGGCGGAGAGACGGCTGAGACGGGACATGAACCTGTGATCGGCAGCCCACGTCATGCCTCCACTCGACTGCTCTTGAGAGGACGAAAAGCGGGGCGGCCGTGTGGCCGCCCCGCTCGTTCGCTTCCCGGGATGACGCGGTGCGTCAGGCGGCGCTCAGCTCGACCTTCTCCCAGACCTTGCCGCTCGAGGTGGCCTTGAGCTCGGCCTCGCCGACCTTGACGCCCGCCTTCAGGGCGTCCGTGGTGCAGGACTCGCCGGAGTCGTCGCCGGCCGGGTCGTCGCCGGTGTCGTGGCCCGCGGGGTCGTCGCCCTGGTCGTCGCCGGTGTCGTGGCCGGCGGGGTCGTCGCCGGTGTCGTCGCCGGCCGGGTCGTCGCCCTGGTCGTCGCCGGTGTCGTGGCCGGCGGGGTCGTCGCCCTGGTCGTCGCCGGTGTCGTGGCCGGCGGGGTCGTCGCCGCTGTCGTGCGAGGAGGCGGTGGCGGTGCCGTGGCACTCGATCTCGGTGTCGGCGGTGACCGTGGCGGCCAGCTCGCCGCCCTCGGCGAGCGTGATCGTGAGCACGCCGCCCTCGAAGGACTTGATCGTGCCGGCGTTCTCGTCGCCGTCCTCGATCCCGTCGTTGTCCGAGTCCTTGTCGCGCGGGTTGAGCTTGGCGCGGAACTCGCCGCGGTTGTTCAGCCCGTCGTGGTCCTGGTCGCGCTTGGCCTGCTTGACCTTGAGCGACAGGTGATGAGCGCGCTCCCAGCGATCGGGCAGGCGATCGTGGTTGCGGTCACGGCCCTTGGCCGAGGCGGTGGACACGACGCCCAGAGCGGCCACGAGGGCCAGGGCGAGGATGAGCAGCTTCTTCACGGCGAACTCCTTGGGAGAGGGAGGGAGAGGTGGATGGCTTCCACCTGTGAGACACGGGCCGGCGGCCAGACGTAACGGTCCGATTTCTCGGACGCGCTAGCTGTCGTCGTCGCCGCCGCGCCCGTGGGACTCGGGCGTGGGCACCGGTGTCGGGCTGGGCAGCCGCGGGATGAGCGCGCCCTCGGGGGCATCGCCGGCGGAGCCGGAGCCGGAGCCGTCCGAACCGGACCCGCTGTCGCCGGAGCCCGAGCCGCTGGAGTCGCCGGAGGTGGACTCCTCCGAGCCGGAGGGGGTCGAGCCGGCGGAGGTCGGGTCATCCGAGCCGGAGCCGCTGGAGACGCTGTCGTCTGAGCCGGAGCCGGAGCCGCTCGAGTCATCGCCGCTCGAACCCGAGCCGCGGTGGCTGAAAGAGTCCTCGCCGCCGGAGCCCGGGGATCCGCTCGGGCCCGAGCCGGAGCGGCGGTCGCCCGAGCCGGAGCGGTCATCGCTCCCAGAGGGCCTGCCGCCGCGGTCGTCGCCCGCCTCGTGCGTCGGGGCGCGACGGCCGGCGGTGCGGTGGCCCGGCGCGCGATGCGCGACACGCTCCCGCCGGGCCACGAGCCGCGGGGCCGCGACGGCCGGCGCGTGGGTCGCCCTGCCGGCCGTTGAGTGCGGGGCCGGCGTCACCGTGGCGGCCGCCGCGGTGGTCGCGCGCAGGGGCTGATGCGTGACGTGGTGGACGATCGCGGGCCCGGTCAGCGCGCTGCCGGCGAGGACCACGGCGGTCCCGGCCTTGGCGAGCGTCACCGCGGCGCCGGCGGGGGCCGCGCCGGCCGCCAGCTCGGCGATCCGGTCGACGATCGGCCCGCCGCGCGAGCCGGAGGCGAAGGCGGTCACGAGCGGCATCGGCGTGATGGCCGTGGCCGC
>JBDTMF010000238.1:0-6307 GCA_039934455.1 Solirubrobacteraceae bacterium | reverse complement strand
GCGCTTGCGTCCGGCGCGCAGCTTGACGGTGACCGGGAGCCCGGAGCCCTCGCGGGCGGCGATCGCGATCGCGACGGCGGTGTCGGGGTCCCCGAGCATCGCCGCGCCCGCGCCGGTCTTGCAGACCTTGGGCACGGGACAGCCCATGTTGAGATCGATGATGTCCGCGCCGGCGCGCGCGACGGTCGCCGCGGCGGAGCGCATGATCTCGGGGTCGTGGCCGAAGAGCTGGACGGAGACCGGCCCCCCCGCGCGCTCGCGCTCGTCGATCCGGAGCAGCTCGGTGCAGGTCTTCGGGTTGCCGTAGTGCACGGCGAAGCTGGACACCATCTCCGAGACCGCCAGCCCGGCGCCGTAGCGCTTGGCCTGCAGGCGCACGAACCAGTTCCCGATCCCGGCGAGCGGCGCGAGCACGACCCGGTTGGGGATCGTCAGCCCGCCGAGGGTCCAGGGGTCGCGGAGCGAGCGCACGCCCATGAGTCTAGGCCTGGTTGCGCTCCCAGATCAGGCGCAGGCCCGTGAGCGTGAGCAGGTCGTCGACCGCGTCGATCGAGTCGCAGTACGGGACGATCTCGTTCGCCAGCCCGCCGGTGGCGATCGCCTGCATCTCCTCGCCGAGCTCGGCGCGGAGGCGCGCGAGGATGCCGTCGACCATGCCGGCGAAGCCGTAGACCACGCCGGCGCGGATCGCGTCGATCGTCGTCTTGCCGATCAGCGCGCGCGGGCGGCCGAGATCGATCTTGGGCAGCGCCGCGGCGCGCTCGGTGAGCGCCTCCATCGAGATCTCGACGCCCGGGAAGATGATCCCGCCGAGGTACTCGCCCTCGCCCGAGACCACGTCGTAGGTGACGGCGGTGCCGAAGTCGACGATCGTGCACGGGCCGCCGAGCTGCTCGTAGCCCGCGACCGCGTTGACGAGCCGGTCGGGCCCGATCTCGCGCGGGTTGTCGTAGCGGATCGGCATCCCCGTCTTCAGGCCGGGGCCGACGACCTTGACCTCGCCGTCGAGGTAGCGCTCGCCCATCGCCACCCACTCCGGCCGCAGCTGCGGGACCGTCGAGGAGACGATCGCGCCGTCGAGGCCCTCGAGGTGCATGCCGCGCAGCGCGAGCAGGCTGCGCAGCACCGCGCCGAGCTCGTCGGCGGTGGACTCCCGCACGGTGGCGAAGCGCCAGTGCTGGACGAGCTCGCCGTCGCGGAACGTGCCCAGGTGGGTCTGCGTGTTGCCGGCGTCGACGACGAGGAGCATGGACGTTCGGGGAGTATTGCGGTCGGCGCGCCGACAAGCGCTTGCACCCGCTACACACCAGAAGCTAGTGTCAGGCGGTGAGGAGCTTGGTCCTTCTGGTCGTGCTCGTCGTCGGCATCCTGCTCGGCGGGGCCGTGTCTGCGCGCGCGACGGTGTTCAACGTGATCCCGTCGGACGGCGTCGACGCGCCGGTCGACGAGTTCACGGACCAGGACGAGCTGTGGGCCTACACGACGGCCGACCTCAGCGGCGGCCTCGTGTGCGTGATCCCTAGGCCCTTCCTGCAGACCGAGGAGGAGCTCGGCGAGGTGAAGTGCAACGGCAACGCGTGGGGCGTGACGTTCATCCCGGGTGGCACGTCCGGGATCTGGCCCATCTCCCAGCTGTCCGATGAGAGCCTGCCCCAGTTCCTTCCGTTCCAGACCGGCTGCTCGAACTTCGACTTCGCAGGGAGCTGCGAGTGGGAGATCGGCGTCGAGGGGACGACGACGCGCAGCGTCCCGTTCACCGTCCACCGGTGCGCGGCCCTGGAGTGCCCGACGCGCCTGGTCCCGAACGCCTCGACGGTCTTTAAGGCCGGCAGGACCGCCGGCAAGGTCGCCCTCCAGGCGCTCTGCAACACGTTCAATGCCCTCAGCGCGGCGCAGGCCGCGGCCGAGACCAAGCAGTACGTGGACTTCCTGGTCGCCGAGAATGCCGGGGGCGTCGTCTTCACGGAGGCGGTGCTGCTCAAGGAGGCGGGCAGCGACTACGCGATCAACCTGTTCAAGAAGCTCCTCACGCCGCCGGGGGTCAAGGTCACCGGCTCGGCGTGGGCGTCGGCGAGCGGCTTCATCCTCTGTGCGCCTGGGTTGCAGGGCACGTTCGAGAAGATCCTCGGCGACCCGCCCGACCCGAACTTCACCTCGGTTGCGGCGCCGCAGTATGCCGACCTGCCGCCGCCCGGCGACGCGCTTGGCGCCGACCTCGTGACGACGCTCGACCGCCTGAACGGCGACTCCGAGGCGATGCTGCACGCCTATGAGCGCTACCAGGGCGCGGACGCCGCGGACTCGGAGCGCAACGTCCACCGCCAGGCGCGCGCGATCTCCGAGACGGCGTTCGACGTCGTCGGCGACACGCGCTCGGCCCAGGCGCTGCTGCGATCGGTCGCGACGCGCAGCGAGACGGACCCCGACATCCGCAACCAGCTCTTCAGCGGCGACGACTTCGACGCCTTCGACGCGACCTTCGACCGGATCCGCACGAGCGGCTTCACCGCCGCGGAGATCACGCAGTTCCACGACGGGGGGCTCACCGACGAGGAGATCGGCCGGATCCGCGAGCGCTACTCGCTCGACCTGTCGGACAGCGGCCTGACCGCCGACTCGACGCTGTCGGACGCCCTGCGCGGCCTGGCCGACGGGCTCGAGCCGACGCTCGAGCCGACCGAGGCGTTCGCCCGCAACGCGTCAGCCGTCGCAGGCGAGACCAACGAGGCGCCGGTGGCGTCGTTCACGGCGACGCCACCGTCCGGCGCCTCGCCGCTGGCGGTGCAAGTCGCCTCGACGACGGCGGCGAGCGCGGACGGCGACTCGCTCGGCGTCACCTGGGACTTCGGCGACGGCGCGACCGGCACCGGCGCCAACGCCGCGCACACCTACACCGCCGACGGCGAGTACACGGTGACGCAGACGGTCTCCGACGGCTACGACTCGGACACGACGACGAAGACCGTGAGCGTGGGAACGCCAAACACAGCGCCGACGGCGTCCTTCACCGCCACGCCGGACCACGGCGACGTGCCGCTCGATGTCGCCTTCGACGCGTCGGGCTCCCACGACGACGCCAGCATCGCCTCCTACGCCTGGGACTTCGGCGACGGTGGGTCCGGCTCCGGCGCGACCGCCTCCCACACCTATACGACGGCCGGCGCGCACACCGCCACCCTCACGGTCACGGACGACGCCGGGGCGGTCGGCACCGTGAACAAGACGATCACGGCGGCGGAGCCGGCCAACGCCACGCCGACCGCCTCCTTCACGGCGACGCCCGAGGGGGGCACCGCGCCGCTGCAGGTCGCGTTCGACGCCGGCGGGTCGAGCGACTCCGACGGGTCGGTCGCCGCCTACGCGTGGGCCTTCGGCGACGGCGTGACCGGCAGCGGGAAGACCGTCACGCACGAATTCGACACGCCGGGGAGCTACGACGTCGTGCTGACCGTCACGGACGACGGCGGGGCGACCGGCCAGACGACCAGGACGGTCAAGGTCAAGGCGGAGAACCAGGCCCCCGTGCCCGCCGACGACGCCCTCGAGGCCGAGGGCGCCGGGGTGATCGACGCCCTGCTCAACGACACCGACCCCGACCAGGATCCGCTCACGATCGTGGCGACCGGCGCGCCCGCACACGGGACCGCGGCCTGCGCGCCCCTGGGCGGCTGCCTCTACACGGCGGCGAGCGGCTACCAGGGCCCGGACTCGTTCACCTACCGGGTGCGTGACGCCGAGGGGCTCGAGGCGACGGCGAGCGTGACGGTGACCGTCGTACCGCCGGCGCAGACGGCCGGGTTGCTGCGTGCCCGCGACGACCAGGCGTCGACGCCGGCCGGGACGCCGGTGACGCTCCACCTGCTCGCCAATGACACCGGCACCTCACTGACCGTCACGGACTGGACGGACCCCCATCACGGCAGCGTCGACTGCCAGGGGAACGGGACATGCGAGTACCAGCCCGCGGCCGGGTTCTCCGGCAGCGACGGGTTCACCTACACCGTGCAGGACGAGGCGCAGGCCGAGCGGACCGCCGACGTCCACCTGACCGTGGCCCCCGCGAGCGCCGGCTTCGCGGTCAAGGTCGCCGGCGCCGCCGCTCCGGCCACGAGGGCGTCGATCACCGAGGGCGCCGCAGCGAACTGGAGCGCGGCGGTGGCAGCCTCCCCCGCCGGGATCAGCGGGGACGCGCTCGCCGCGCTGCCCCGGCCCGCGGTGACCGCGGCGCTCAAGGGGCCGCACACGCTCAAGGCGGGCTCGGTCCGCACCGCGCGGGGCTGGAGCGTCGACCCGGCCGGCGACGACGGCGCCGTGCACGCGCGCGTCGGGCAGGACGCGCTGCTCGGCGAGGTCTCCGACTCGATCCCGCGGCCGCTGCCTGCGGTCAGCCAGGGCACCGGCGGCGACGGCCACGTCCCGATCCTCGTCGGCTCGAAGGTCTTCGCGTTCTTCCACCACAGCGCACCGACCACCGTGACCTGCGTTGACCGGGCGACCGGCAGCCTCTGCACGGGCTATCCGAAGGCCACCAACCAGGCGACCACCAACATCCCCGGCCCCGCGGCCGTGGTGGGGTCGCGGATCTACGTGCACCTGGTCCCGGCCGGCGTTCCTGCCGAGACCGCGTCGCTTGCGCTCTACTGCTGGGATACGGCGAAGGACCGCCCCTGCGGGCTCATCACGGTCGACCGTCTCGAGAACGTGATCCCTGGCGGCTCGGCGCCCCTGCTGATCGCCGGGAAGCTCTACTTCGCCGGGGACCGCGGCCGCCTCTACTGCGTCGACCCGGCCACGAACGCCCTCTGTTCCAAGCCGTTCCTGGCGACCGGGCTCGACCCCTCGGCCGGAGGCGAGTACGACATCGTCGGGCACGGCACGCGCGTGTTCGTGTCGCGCCTGGGCGGCACGGTCGCCTGCCTCGACGTCGCGACGGGTGCCACCTGCCCCGGCTGGTCGCTGCCCCGGTCGTTCAGCGGGACGAACGTCGTCAACCGCCACGACCCGGCCGGCAAGGCGGACGGGGTCTGCGTGCTCGGGGTCACCGACGGCACCTGCGTGACCGACGGCGATCCCTCCGCCGCGACGCCGATCACGGGCTGGCCGAACTACGAGGACTACTACACGGTCACCGCCGAGGCGGAGACCGGCACCCGCACGCTGGTGGGGACGTTCAACTCGGGGCTCGGGTGCTGGGACTGGGTCACGATGGCGGCCTGCAGCGGCGGCGACTACGTCAACGGCGTAGTCACCGTGGACGGCCTCGGCCAGCCCCTGCCCGGCGCCTACGGCGCGGCCTGGGACGGCTCGTGCGTCGTCGGGCTCGGCGATCCCGGCCTCGTGTTCACGGTCGATCCCGCCGCCGGCCGGGCGCCCTGCACGACGCTCGGCGCCGGGACCGAGCCGCACTCGATCGACCTGCGCGACCAGCGCTGCGACGGCACGGTCGGGTCCGCGGCGTGGCAGGCGGTCGCGCTCGGCGACGCGGCGGCCGGCGAGCTCGCCTCCGTCACGGTGACCGTGCGCGACGCGGCGACGGGCGCCGTGCTCGCGACGAAGGACATCACCGGCGGCCCGCTCAGCCTCGCGGGCATCGGCGCCGGCGCCCACCCCGCCATCACCGTCGAGGCGAACGCGATCAGCACCGCCGGGGACCCGGCATGGGCGGACGCCGTGCCGCCGCGCATCCGCGTGGCGTGGAAGGCCGACCCGAAGCAGCTCTGCTTCGAGACGACCACGAAGAAGGACTGCGCGTCCCCGGTCGCGCCGATCGCGGTCAGCGCGCAGGTCGACGGCTCGGCGGTCAAGGACGTGGAGACGCTCGACCTCCTCCGCGGCGCGTGCCCGCCGGCGCTGGGGGCGCTCCCGGACCGTGAGGTCGGCGAGCAGACGCCGCTCTCCTTCGCGGTGGCGGCGGCCGACCCGAACGGCGGCGCGCTGAAGTTCTCGCTCGCCTCGGCCCCGCCGGGCGTGTCGATCGACGCGGCGAGCGGCCGGCTCTCGTGGACGCCGACCGAGGCCCAGGGCCCGGGCAACTATGACGTCACCGTCCGTGCCGCCGACCCGGGCGGGCTCGCCGATCAGCAGACGTTCAAGGTGCGGGTGGCGGAGGTCAACCGCCCGCCTGCGCTCACTACACCCGCGGACGTGACCGTCGGCGCGGGGACGCCCTTCGCCGGCCGCGCCGTCGCGAGCGACCCCGACGCGCCCGCCAACCACCTGGCGTTCTCGCTCGTGGGCGCGCCGGCCGGCGCGAGCGTCGACCGGGGCAGCGGCGAGGTCCGCTGGGCCGCCGTGCCGGCCGGCAGCC
>JBDTMF010000237.1:0-6315 GCA_039934455.1 Solirubrobacteraceae bacterium | reverse complement strand
CCGGCGCCGAGCAGCAGCAGCGGGCCGAACATGATCAGGAAGTTCGCGAAGAAGAGGATGAAGACGATCGGCAGGTAGCTGAGCATCACCGGCCCGAACGCCTGGAAGAGCCCGCCGATCGTGTCGAAGCCGCCGGAGACGGAGCTGTCGCCGCCCGCGAAGGCGTTGTAGACCATCGCGATCCCGAGCGTGAGCGCGACGAAGACGACCAGCCGCCAGGCGTTCCTGAACTTCTTGCGCCAGTACCAGACGCGACGCCGCGAGACGACGTCCTCGTCCTTGAGCTCGGAGTTGGCGCCGTAGAGCGTCGGCGCGGGGATCAGGCGGTGAGCGATGACGTCGATCAGCCCGCGGAAGATCGCGACGCCCGCGATCGTGCCGAGCAGCGAGCCGAGCAGCCCCCACTCGAGCCCGTTGTAGAGCAGCATGAACAGCACCGGGCTGGTGAGGATTGCGACCAGCGTCGCGGCCTTGCCCAGGCGCCTCCACTCGCGCGCGAGCGCCAGCGCAGCGTCGTTCGCGCGACTTTCGTGCAGGGTCGGGTGGCGGTCGCCGTCGGCCACGAGGCTCTCAGGGTACCTCTACACAGGCGGGCAGCCAATGGACCGGCAGTCCAGTCACCCTTCCTCGTAGAGCTCCGCGGCGGCGCTCGCCATCACGTGCGCGGCCATCTCGCGCTTGACCGCCTCGAGCCGGCCGTCCTGCTCGGCGCTGCGGTTCTGCATGCGCGCGAGCTCGATCAGCTCGTCGGGTACGCTGCCCTCGCGCGCGACCAGCGTCACCACCCGCTCGCGGTAGGCGAGCCGGAACACGAAGCGCTCCAGGGTCCGCCCGCGCTCGGGCCGTGCGAGCGCGGGGTCGACCGTGTAGCGGCCTTCGGTCACCGCGCGGGTGACGAGCTCGAACCCGTCGCGCGCGCCGGGACCGCCGAAGGCCGTGCGGACGACGATCTCGCGCCGCTCCGGCGGGCGCTCCGGGGCGAGCAGCGCCGTCGCGCGCTCGAGCACCTTGAACGCGTGCGCGACGCCACCCGGCGAGCCCGGCCCGTGGTAGCGCAGCATGTCCTCGAAGGTGAAGCACGCGGGCACGCCCGCGTCGACGAGGCTCAGGCGCGCCACTTGACCGAGCACCCGCGCGCGCGGGTCTCTGCCTCGGCCGGCGCCGACCCCGCCAGCGCGCCGTCGAGCGCCGCGCGCAGCCACTCGGCGTCGCGGCTGTCGTCCTGGTGGTCGCCGTCCGGCGCGCCGCGGTAGACGAGCCGGTGCTCGGCGTCGAGCACGAAGACGTGGGGTGTGACCTGCGCGCCGAGCGCACGGGCGACGTCCTGCGCCTCGTCGTGGAGATAGGGGATCGGCCAGCGCTGGTCGCGCACGAAGCGCCGCATCGCGTCGAGCGAGTCGGCCGGGTAGCGCGAGGCGTCGTTGGCGTTGATCGCGAGGAAGCGCACGCCGCGCTTGCCGTACTCCTCGGCGACGCGGCGCAGGCGCGGGTTCCACGCGATCACGTAGGGGCAGTGGTTGCAGGTGACGACCAGCACCGTCGCCGACGGCGCCGGGTCGGTCTGCGGGACGGCGTGCGCTACGCCATCGGTGTCAGGGAGGGAGAACGGCGGAACCGGGTCGCCGATCCCGAAGCTGGTGGTGACGGTGTCGGCCATGGGTCGTCAATGGTGGCACGCAGCTCGTCGAGCGCCGCGTCGAGGTCGCCGGCCAGCGCGTCCGAGTCCGGCAGCGTCTCCGGATCGGCGTAGAGCCCGAAGCAGGCGTGGTCGCCGATCGTCGTCATGCCGACCGACAGCGCGTGGCGCGCGGACAGCGGCACGACCGGGTACGCGTGCTCGAGCCGGCTGCCGCACATGTACATCGGCACCCGCGGGCCGGGGATGTTGGAGACGACGAGGTTGTAGACGCGCGGGCTGGCGAGGGCGTGGGCGGCCGCCCTCTGCACCGTGCGCGGCGCGTAGGAGAGCGTCTTGAGCGCGGCGTCGGTGTCCTCGGGCACGCCGGACTGCTTGCGCGCGCTGGTCGCCTCGCCGATCAGCTGCAGCCGGACGAGCGGGTCCGCCACGGAGGAGGGCAGCTCGACGAACATGAAGGCGATGCGGTTGCCGAGCTCGCCACCCGCGTCGGCGCGGACGTTGACCGGCACCATCGCCTTGAGGTCGCGCGGGCGCTCCCCGGCGCGCAGGGCGTGGCGGCGCAGCGCGCCCGCGACCGCGGCGAGCAGGACGTCGTTGACGGTGACCCCGTGCGCGTGCTTGATCGCGCGCAGCTCGTCGAGCGGCCGCCGGGCGGTGGCGAGGTGGCGCTCCGGCGAGCCGGGCTCGTTGAGCGGGCTCGGCGGCGCGACCGGCAGCACCGCGCCCGCGAGCGCGCGCGCGGTGCGCAGCCCGAGGCTCGGGAGCAGGAACGGGGAGCGCGCGAGCGCGAGCGGATAGCGCAGCAGCGCGGCCTGCTCGCGGGTGCGGTCCCAGGCGCCGCGGGCCAGCAGCTCGAGCGCACGGGGTGTGGGGGCCGGGAGCCAAGGGTCCGCGTCCTCGGCCGGCGGCGGCGTCTCCGGCTCGGGGTCGAGCAGCAGCGTGCCGAGCTCAACCGCGGCGAGGCCGTCGACCATGCAGTGGTGTGCCTTGCCGACGAGCCCGATGCGCCCGTCGCGGAGCCGGTCGGCGATCCAGAACTCCCACAGCGGCCGGTCGCGGCACAGCGGCTCCGACAGCACCGCGTCGGCGAGCTGGGGGAGATCCTCGGCGGCCGAGCGGTGGATGTGGTCGGCGGGGTCGAAGCCCTCGGCGTCGATCCACAGCGGCGCGTGCAGCCCGAGGGCGTCCGGGGCGATGCGCTGCCGGAAGCGCGGCGCGCGGCCGAGCCGGCCCGCGATGTGCTCGAACAGCGCCTCGAAGTCGGGCCTCGGCCCGTCCGCGGGAGGCGAGAACGTCGCCGCCCATCCGACGTGCATGTGTGCGCTCGGACCCTCGACGGCCAGGAATGACGCGTCGAGCGCCGACAACCGCTGGGGCGGCATTCGGTCTCCTCTCAAGTGGTTCCGGCCGCAGTCCCTTGCGGTCCTGCGGGTCAGCCACAGAGGTTCAGGCTAGCCGCCCGAGCGCCCGATTCCGAGTCTTTTTACCGACGCGTTACGCGTTGGTCAGGTCCCGGTCAGATATCGCCCGAGAATGTGTCGCACGCGGTCGCGTCGCCGTTGTCGAAGCCGCGCTTGAACCAGCTCGCGCGCTGCTCGGCCGTTCCGTGCGTGAAGGTCTCGGGGCTGAGTCGGCCCGTCGTCTGCGCCTGGATGCGCGTTGCGCTGGTCGGGGTTCTCCCGCGTCGCGGTGTCGACCTGCGAGGTGACCCCGGCGAGCGTCTGGACGTGGTGACCGTACTCGTGCGCGAGCACGTAGGCCTGCGCGAAGTCGCCCGGCGCCTGGAAGCGGTTGGCGAGCTCGCGGAAGAAGCCGGGATCGATGGAGATCCGGCGGTCGAGCGGGCAGTAGAACGGCCCCGTCGCCGCCGAGCCGGGGCCGCAGCCCGTCTGGGTCTGGCCGCTGAAGACGACGAGCTCGGTCGGCGAGAAGTCGCGGCCGGCCTGCTTGAAGTCGGCGGCCCAGAGCTTCTGCAGGTCGCCGACCACGAAGGAGAGGAAGTCGAGCAGCTGCGTGTCGCCGCTCGGCGCCGTGTCCATCGCCTGCGCGTTGTCCGCCTGGTCGGGGCAGGCCCGCGGTGCGGGGCGCGTACCCACCGCGTCCTCACCAGGCGGAGGCTCCCGAGACGGCGGCGGTGGGGCGCGGCGTCTCGCGGACCACGGGCACGCAGAAGGCGGGCTGGGTGAGGATGCGGCGGCTGGCGGGCATGGCGGTGCTCCTAGGAGCGGCGGCCCTTACGGGCGCGGCGCAGGCGGTCGGTGTGGATGGCGGCCGAGGCGGCGTGCTGCATCAGGGAAGGGTTCATGCTGCGTAGCTTCCTCCCCGCGCGGCGGACGGGATAGAGGGCAGGCAGGCGTCCGTGAGGTGCGGTCTCCCGCCCCCGCCCCCCGGGGTGGCTCCCGCCCCTCAGCCGGCGGAGGCGAGGCGCCGGGTCAGCGGCTCGACGAAGCTCAGGCGCTCCAGCGTGCCGGTCAGCTCGAACACCCGCCGCACGGCCGGCGGCCCCTGCACGAAGTCGATGCGCCGGCCGCGCGCGGTGCTCCGCCGGTGCTGTTCGAGCAAAAGCCTCAGGCCGAGGCAGTCGATGAACTCGACACGGCGCAGATCGACGGTGACGTCGCGTTCGCAGGAGTCGGCCAGGCGGGCGCGCAGCGCCTCGACGGTGGCGATGTCGATCTCGCCCTGAAGGGTGAGGACGACGGCGCCCGCGTCGGTCGTGCGCTCCATGATCCTCAGGACCGGCTCCTCCACCTGCAACTGGACTGCTCCTGTGTACGAGCGAACCGAACGGGCTGCCCCGCGACCCTACCCGAGCAGGGGAGGGGAGCAACCCGTTCGGAAACGCGCGCGTCAGGCGGCGTCGATCGCGTGGTTGCCGCGGAAGCGGCCCTTGGGATCGGCCTCGGCCTCGGCGAGCATGCGGCCGCTGCCGCCGATCCCGGGCGTCGGGCCCTCGGGATCCATGTGGATGCGCGACAGCGCGACCGGCGGGATCATCGCGAAGGTGTCCATCTCGGGCTCGAGGTCGCGCAGCGGCGCGAGCAGCGCGGCGCCGGCGGCCTCGTCGCCGACGATGGCGCCGTCGATCACGACGAGGGCGCGGCCGCGGAGGAACTCCGGGATGTCCGGCAGCGGCGGGATCTGCATCAGGCGCGCGCTCGTGGTGACCTCGTCGGGCGCGGTCCGCGTCCACGCGGCCCAGGCCTTGAGGACCTCGGCGCTGCGCTCCCACGGCCAGAACAGCATGCCGGCGTAGACCTCGGTGAGCGGGAAGAGGGAGAGCTCCATGTGCGTGACGACGCCGAAGTTGCCGCCGCCGCCGCGCAGGGCCCAGAACAGGTCGGCGTGGTGGTCGGCGTCGGCGCGGACCAGCTCGCCGTCTGCGGTCACGAGCTCGATCGCGACGACGCTGTTGGAGGAGAGCCCGTGCTTGCGAGCGAGCCACGACGAGCCGCCGCCGAGCGTGTAGCCGACGACGCCGACGTCGGGCGACGAGCCGGCGAGCGGCGCCAGGCCGAGCGCTGAGGCGGGCTCAGTGACCTCGATCCAGAGCGTTCCGGCGGCGACACGGGCGACGCGGGCCTCGGCGTCGATCTCGACGCCGCGCATCTCCTGGGTCTTGACGAGGATCGTGCCGGCGAGCGTGTCGTAGGCGCGGGCGTTGTGGCCGGTGCCCTGCGCGGTCACGCGCAGGCCGCGCTCGCTGGCGAAGTCGACGATCGCGATGACGTCGTCGGCTGAGTGGGGGATCGCGACGGCGGCGGGGCGCTGGTCGACGGCGAGGTTCCAGGCCTGGCGGGCCTGTCCCAGTCGAGGTCGCCGGGCGCCGAGACGCGGCCGGACATGCGGTCGCGGAGGGAGCTGGGGTCAATGCCGGGGGGATCGGTGATGAGCATGCAGCGATACTCGGCTCCAGCCCCCCGGAGCGCATCACGGAGTTCCCTAGTCGCGGCGCGCGAAGCGCTGGACGGCCTCCTGAGCCTCGGGGGTCTCGAACAGCTCGACGCAGGTGAGCGTCTCGCGTTCCATCGCCGCGGCCAGCAGGCCGCCGAAACGCTCGTTGAGCATCCGCTTGGTCCGGCTGACGGCGGGCGCGGTGGTGGCGTCGAAGGCGGCGGCCAGCTCGGCGACGGCGGCGTCGAGGCCCTCGGCGGGGACGAGCGAGTTGAAGAAGCCGTGGCGATCCATCCACGCGGCGTCCTTGAGCGCGCCGGTGAGCAGCAGTTCGCGCGCGGCGCTCTCGCCCAGCACCTCGGGGAGCAGCAGGGTGCCGGCGTTGGAGGCGCCGAGCCCGATCCGCACCTCGGGCGTGGCGAAGCGCGCGCGGTCCGTGCCGATACGCAGGTCGCACGAGGCGGCGAACTCGAGCGCGCCGCCGATGCACACGCCGTCGATGGCGGCGAGCACGGGCACGGGCGAGTCGAGGACGACGCGCGTGAGGCGCTGGAACTCGTCGATCGTGGCGGCGAAGCTCGCGGCGTCGCCCTCGGCGGCCTCGAAGAGGTCGTCGCCGGCCGAGAAGTCCTCGCCCGCGCCGCGGGCGACGAGGCAGCGGACCGCGGGGTCGCGCGTGGCGGCGTCGAGCGCGTCGGCGATCGCGGCGATCGTCGCGGCGCCCCTGGCGACGATGGCCGCTGACAGCGCGCCGGTGCCGCAGCCGACCTCCAGCCAGTCGA
>JBDTMF010000236.1:0-6342 GCA_039934455.1 Solirubrobacteraceae bacterium | reverse complement strand
GCCGGGCTGGAGATCGCGCTCGCGGGCGAGTTGCGCGCGGAGGACCTGCCGGCGGTCCGCGCCAGCGGCGCCGACACCGCCGCCGTGCGCTCGGCCGCGTGCCGCGGCGGGCGCCGCACCGCGGCGCTCGACCCCATGCGGATCGCGCAGCTGCGGACCGTGTGCTCGGTCGAGACGAACGTCAACTGCGCTCGGTAGGGCTGGGCACGAACAGCAAGCCTCGAAGCAGAAGCGTGACTGCCGTGCCGGTGGGGTAGTACCGGTGCCCGCAACAGAGGGAGGTCGCCATGAGCGAATCTACGCAGGACAGGCCCAACGAGGCCGACCAGGAGAAGCCCGGCGAGCCGGACACGGAGACCGAGGGCGGCTTTCCGAAGGAGGCGCCCGATTCCACCGACGGCGAGCAGGACTCGAAGCAGGACGAGTAGTCGGATAGCTCCCCCGACGCCGCGAGGCGGGGCAGACTCGCGGCGTCGGGGCGCCAACGGAAGAGAGATCCGGCGGAGCCGGAGCTCCTAGGCTGCCGCGGTCACGAGGGTCCCGGCCGTGCCGCCCTCATCGAGCAACTCGGCCAGCCGCGCCGGCTGGCGGCCGCCGATCACCCAGGTCTCGACGCCGGCGGTGCGCAGCGCCGCGGGCAGGTGACGGTCGACCCCCGCGGGCTGCAGGGCGGCGAGCTCGTCGACGGTGAGCCGCGCGATCGGCTCGCCGGTCTGCGGCCAGGTGCGGTAGAGGCCCGCGACCGGTTTGAGGAGGACGAGGCGCTCGGCGCCGGCGGCACCGGCCACCCAGGCGGCGATCGAGTCGGAAGTGACGGCCCACGACGCCGGGAGGGGGTCGCGCTCCGCCAGCAGTGCGGCCGGCAGCAGGACCGAGACGACACCGTCGCGCGCGGGCTCGAGCCCCACGCATCGCACCGCACCCGGGATGAGATCGGCGAGCGCCCAGCCGAACTGGTCCATCGCCAGGATCGCCATCCGGTGCGCGGTCTGCGGTTGGAGGCCCAGGCGCTCGTCGTGCTCGCGGACCGCGTCCGCGAACTCCGCGCCGCCTGGCACCACCAGCAGCGGATGGCGCGCGCCCAGCTCCGCGATCACTCCGCACAGCGCTCGCAGCGCGTCGTCGCCGGCCTCCCGTGCGAGCCCGCCGCCGACCTTGACGACGGTCACCACGACGGCGCCAGTCGCGCAGCCGCGAGGTCGGCGAGCGCGGCCGCGGGCGCCGCGTCGCGCTGTGCCGGGCTCCACGGCATCTCGACCACCGGGCGGCCGAGGCGCTCCGCCGCCGCGTGGGCGAGGAATGCCCCCACGCCGAGGGGGACGACCGGCGTCGCGCCCGCGAAGCGCATGCCCACCTGCCGCGCCGCCGCCTCGATCTGACTGACCTGTTCGGCATGGAGATGGGCGGCGATCGTCTCGACCTCACCGGGCCCGAGCTGCTCCACGTCGGCGCAGACGAGTCGCGCGACGCGCTCGCGCGCGTATTCCACAGTCGGCGGCCGCCCGTCCGGCGTCGGGCACGTGTAGGCCTCGGGCGCCACGTGCCCGAGGATCAGGTGCACGTCCGCGCTGATCGCGAACCGCTCGGACCCGACCGGGCACCAGCGCCCGCGGACGGGGACGCGCGGGGCGATCGCCGCCAGATCGGTCCGCAGCGCACCCGTGTAGACGAGCTCGCCCGCCAGGAGCCGGTCGAGGTCGGTGCGCCCTGCGGCCGCGACGCGGCCGGCCGCGATCGGGATCACGTCTGCGGTCGTACTGCCCACGTCGAGCATCAGCGCGTCCGGATGCAGCGCGGCGACCGCGAGGGCGCTCGCCACCCAGTTGGCGGCGGCGACCTCGAGCGGCCGGGCCCGCGCCTCGGCCACCCCGACGAGCTCGCCTGCGGTCGTGAAGACGAGCACTCGCCCGGGGACGGCGGCCTCGACCGCGTCGAGCACGAAGCCGACCCCCTCGCGCTTGGTCCGGAACTCGTCGGAGAGCTCCGCCGTCATCGTCAGCGCGGTCAGCTCCGCCGGCTCGCCGGTCAGCTCGGCCACGACGTCGCGGACGACGGCCGTCAATGCGCCCCGGTCGCGAACGACGTCGTACGGGCGCAGGACCGTCCTCAGCGCGTCGCCGTCCCGCCACACCGCCTTCGTGTTGACGCCCCCGACGTCGAGGCCGATCACGCCGGGCATGGGCCATGCTTCCCGATCATGCGAGTGATCCCGGTCATCGATCTCAGAGGCGGAGTCGCGGTGCACGCGGTCCGCGGGGAGCGCGAACGCTATCGCCCGCTGCGCAGCGGGATCGCGAAGGGGTCGGACCCGGTGCACCTGACCCGAGCGGTGCGCGAGCGGTTCGGCCTCGACGAGCTCTATGTCGCAGACCTCGACGCGATCGGCGGTGACCAGGGCAACGCGGACGTCGTCGCCGCACTGGCGCGGGAGGGGCGGGTGATGGTGGATGCCGGAACCGCGGCGCCCACCGCGGTCGCACGGTCGCTCGACCTGGGGGTCGCGCGGGTCGTGATCGGCACCGAGTCGCTGCCCGGCGCGGAGGCGTTCCGGCGGCTCCGGGTGGAGCTGCCGGAGGCGCCGCTCGTGCTCAGCCTCGACCTGCGACGCGGGCGACTGGTCTCGCCCGACCCGGCCCTGAGCGGCATCGACGCGGTCGAAGCGCTGGAGCGCCTCGCGGAGGCGGGCGTGCGGGAGGCGATCGTGCTCGACCTCACGCGGGTCGGCTCCGGCGAGGGACCCGACGTGACGCTCCTGGGCGAGCTGCACGCCCGTTTCCCGGACGTCGAGCTGCTCGCGGGCGGCGGGGTGCGGGATGCCGCCGACCTGCACGCGCTGGCCGGCGCCGGAGCAGCCGGCGCCCTGGTCGCCACCGCCCTGCACGGCGGCGCCATCGAGGCCGGCGAGCTACGCGCGCTCTAGGTGCTCGACGAGCGCAGCCGCCACGTCGACCCCCGTCGCGCTCTCGACTCCTCGCCAGCCGGGGATGCCGTTGACCTCGATCACGTAATCGCGCCCGTCGGCGGCGCGCAACAGGTCGACGCCGGCGTAGTCGGCACCCAGCGTCGCCGCGGCCAGCACGCACAAGCGCGCGCGCGGCTCGTCCAGCGGGATCGGCCGGGGCTCCGCGCCGCGCGAGAGATTCGTCCGCCAGCCTGTGCCGACGCGCTCGATCGCGCCGACCACGCGGTCGCCGACCACCAGCGCGCGGACGTCGACGCCCTCGTGCGGCAACGTCTCCTGGAGGTAGTAGACGGACCGGCCGATCTCGAGCGCACGGAAGACGCGCTGTGCGACGTCGCGGTCCTCGACGCGAGTGATCCCGAATCCCATCGAGCCGAAGATCGGCTTGACGATGACGTCGGAGCCGAGGTCGTCGAACGCCGCGAGCGCATCGTCGGCGCGCTCGCACGCGACGGTGCGCGGCGTGGGCACACCGGCGGCGGCGAGCAGGGCCGAGGCGAGGAACTTGTCGATCGTGTGCTCGATCGCGAGCGCCCCGTTGACGGCGCGCACGCCGACCGCGGCCAGGGCGTGCAGGGTGTCGACGCGGAAGACGATCTGCTCCAGCGAGCCCCGCGGGATCCCGCGCACGATCACGACGTCGCACGCGTCGAGCGCCACGTCGCGCGAGCGCACCGCGAAGCCGCTGTCGATCCGGCCCACCATCCGCGTAACGGGGGCGAAGGCGTACTCGTGCCCACGTGCGCTCAGCGCACGCTCCAGCCGCTCGGCGTGCCAGCCTCCGGTCGAGCCGATGACGGCGACGCGCATGCGTTGCGATCCTACATCCGGCCGGAGTGCCTGCCGATGCGACACGCGTCAGTGGCGCCTGATCGCGAACGAACGGCGCCCCAGGTCAGCTGAACGGCACCTCGCATCGAGGTCGCCGCGGGCACGCGGTCATCGGACTACGATCGAGCCCGGAGGAGGGGCCGTACTGCTGCGCTGAGGGCCCCTGTCGTCGCCGTGAAGCAATCGACTCGAGAGGAGCTTTCATGGGCGAGAAGGATGCCTTTGACGTAGAGGCCCTGAACCGTCAGAACGGGATCGCGTTGGGTCGGGTCCTGGGTAGCGGGACGGTCGAGGAGGCCGAGGAGGGGCCGGACGGCAAGATGACCGGCACGATCCGCATCCCAGAGGACGAGCTGGTCTACAAGCCGGGGGTGCTCGTCATGCCCCACGGGGGCAAGATCGAGCTCACGATCATCAATGACGACAAGAACACCCACTGCGCCGTCATGCCGAGCAATGGCGACACACAGTTCCTCTGGCTGGTGAACCACTCGAAGGGCACGGCCACGCTCGAGCTCGACGGACCGGGCTACTACTGGTACGGCTCAACGACCGGCAACGACGAGGGCCGAGGGCTGACCGGCGCGATCGTCGTCGGCGGGGACGTGCCCGCCGAGGCACGGCTCGACCGCCCGGCCCAACCTCGCCCGACCGTCTAGTTGACCGCCCAGACGCAGGAAAGGAGCACTTGATGGCAACCGAAGAATACGTTGACGCAGGCGCGGCTATCCCCTACGCGACCCTGAGCACCCAGGTCGGCGAGGCGCCGCCGGTGACCAAGGGCCTCACCCACGAGCGGATCATCAGCGCCCGTGACGAGCCGAACAACTGGCTGACCTATTACGGCACGTATGACGGCCAGCGCTACAGCTCGCTGGACCAGATCAACAAGGACAACGTCGGCAAGCTCACCCCGCAGTGGGTCTTCCAGGCCGGCTCGATGGGCCTGCACTCCGGCGCGTCGACGTACGCGTGGGAGGCCTCCCCGATCATCGTGGACGGCGTCATGTTCGTCTCCGGCTGGGACGGCCAGCTCTGGGCCCTCGACGCCAGGAACGGCAAGGAGCTGTGGCGCTACAAGCACGCTTCCCCGTTCGACGTGTCGCTGTGCTGCGGCAACGTCAACCGCGGCGTTGCGGTGGCCGACGGGTTGGTCTTCATGACCACCCTCAACGCCCACATCATCGCGCTGGACGCTCAGACCGGCAAGAAGGTCTGGGACCAGACCTACGGCGACGTGCGGGCCGGCGAGAGCGCGACGGTCGCGCCTCTGGTCGTCAAGGACATGGTCATCGTCGGCAGCTCCGGCGGCGAGTTCGGCTCGCGCGGCCACACCGACGCGTTCAAGCTCGAGACCGGCGAGCGCGTGTGGCGCTGCTACATGATCCCCAAGCCGGGCGAGCCCGGCTCGGAGACCTGGCCGGCCGACAGCGACGCCTGGCAGCGCGGTGGCGCGAACTGCTGGGTCACCCCGACGTACGACCCGGAGCTGAACCTCCTGTACTACGGGACGGGCAACCCCTGCCCCGACTTCGACGGAGCGGTCCGCGAGGGCGACAACCTCTACACCGACTCCGGCGTCCAGGTCGACGCCGACACCGGCGAGATCAAGTCGCACTTCCAGTACACCCCGCACGACCTGTGGGACTACGACTCCACGATGGAGCACATCCTGTTCGACCTCGATGGGCAGAAGCTCGCGGCCCACTTCGACAAGAACGGATTCCTCTACATCCTCGACCGTACGAACATGGAGCCGGTCCGGGTGGTGCCGTTCGTCGATCGCATCGACTGGGGCGAGGTCGATGAGAAGGGGAACGTGACGCCGTTGCGCTACCCCGACAAGGAGGGCGAGCCGGTGCACTTCTGGCCCGGGCCCGCCGGTGCCAAGGAGTGGACGCACGCGGCCTACAGCCCGCAGACCGAGCTCCTCTACTGTCCGGTGCAGGACGTCGGTGCGACGGCCACGCGGCGGCGCAGGGAGTTCATCGAGAGCATCCCCTACTGGGGCGCGGGTGTGGCGGTGGACGCCGAGGACATCGCGGGCTCCATCAGCGCCTTCGACCCGCGCACCGGCGCGGAGAAATGGCGCTGGCGCAGGGAGCTGCCGATGTGCTCGTCGGTCCTGGCCACGGGCGGCGGCCTCGTGTTCGCCGGTGAGCCGAGCGGAGAGTTCAACGCGCTCGACGCGGCAACCGGCGACCACCTGTGGGCGTTCCAGTGCGGCAGCGGCCACCACTCCAGCCCGTCGTCGTACAGCGTCGACGGCAAGCAGTACATCGTCGCGCCGAGCGGATGGGGCGGCTGGGCCGAAGGGTTCCTGCCCAAGATGCTCGGCTCCTCCCACGGGAGCGCGCTGTTCGCCTTCGCGCTGCCGGACTAACCACCACTGGTTGACTTCCTCGGGCACCGCTCGGTGCCTGAGGGGTGTCAAGAAAGGTCGTTGTATCCGAAAAGAGAGAGAGGCGCCGTATGACGTGGGTCAAGCCCGAGTTTGAGGTAATCGACCTCTGTTCAGAGGTCACGTCCTACCTGTATACCCGGTAGGG
>JBDTMF010000235.1:0-6344 GCA_039934455.1 Solirubrobacteraceae bacterium | reverse complement strand
CGATCCGCCGCGGTCCGAGCCGCCTGTGCAGCCGGTGCCGACCGATCCGCCGCGGGCCGAGCCGCCTGTGCAGCCGGTGCCGACCGATCCGCCGCGGTCCGAGCCGCCTGCGCAGCCGGTGCCGACCGATCCGCCGCGGGCCGAGCCGCCTGCGCAGCCGGTGCCGACCGATCCGCCGCGGGCCGAGCCGCCGCCGCCGGTCTCGCCACCGCCTTTCGCACCCGCGCCCGCGCCCGCGGGACCGCCCGAGCGCGCCAGTCCGTCGCACCGCACCCGGCGGCGCGCACCCCCGATCCTCGCGCTCGGCGTTCTCGGGCTCCTCGGCGCCGTGGTCGCCGCGCTGCTGCTCACTCGCGGTGGCGAGCCGCCCGCGGGGACGCAGGCGACCGCGACGGCGACTGCGACTGCGACCGCGACGGCGACCTCCGGCCCGCCCGCCGGCCCATTCGCGACCGGCGAGGGACCCGACGGCGTCGCCCTCGGGGCGGGTGCGGTGTGGGTCGCCGCGAGCCGCAACGACACGGTCACGCGGATCGATCCCGAGACCGGCGAAACCGCGAGCGTGAAGGTCGGCGGCAACCCGGACAGCGTCGTCGTCGCCTTCGATGAGGTCTGGGTCTCGCTCACCGACGACGACCGCGTCGTCCGCCTGAGCACGGGCCCGAAGCCCGAGCGGGTCGGCTCCGTGAAGGTCGGCTCTCGGCCCGAAGGCCTGGCCGCGTCGCAGAACGCGGTCTGGGTCGCCAACGCGGGCGACGGGACGGTGACGCAGATCGTCGCCTCGTCCCGCGAGACGCGCACCGTGGAGGGCGTGGGCGCCGAGCCGGTCGATCTGGCGATCGGCGCCGGCGCGGTCTGGGTCGCCGACAGCGCGAGCGGAAGCGTCGCGCGTGTCGACGGCGGGCGGCGCGTGCTCGCGCGGACGATCACCGGCATCGGGCCCAACCCCCGGGCGGTCGCGATCCGCGATCGCGAGGTGTGGGTGGTCACCGCTGACGACGGTCGCGCGTGGCGCATCGACGGCGACGCCGGCAAGGTCACCGGCAGCGTCCGCGTCGGCGGCCAACCGCGCGACATCGCGGTCCACGGCGATCGGTTGTGGGTGACCGATCGCGAGCGCGACCGCGTGGTGGAGATCGACCCGGACGCGATGAAGGTCGTGGCACGCCGGCCTGTTCGCGGCGGACCGCTCGGGCTCGCCGTCGACGACGCGGCCGTGTGGGTCTCGGGCTTCGACCGCGGCGAGGTCTCACGCCTGCCGCTCAGCGGCGGCTCGCTGGCGCGTTGAGCGCGCGGCGGCCGGGCGGGCTGGAGCCCGATCCCGCCCCGTCGTACGCGCAGGGTGCGTTGTCGCCTTGGACGAGACTCGGCGGTCGCGCGCCTCGGACAGCCGCGGCTCCCGCAGAGCGATATCGGCGCACTTGGAAAGCGCCTGGGGCGAGCGGGCGTCGACGTCGGTCGCGATCGCGTCAAGCGGCTGATGCGCGCCCACGGCATCCGGGGCGCCAAGCGGCGCGGCAAGCCATGGCGGACCACGATCGCTGACCCCGCGGCGACGCGGGGCGACCCGCATCGCGCCTCTAGGGAAATCTGCCGGGGAAATCTCCTGGCCCGCGATCTGTCCGCCGGATGCGAATATCGCTGCTTTCCGGGTGTTTCTCTAGTGCCGGAGGAGGGACTCGAACCCCCGACACGCGGATTGTGATTCCGTCACGCTTTGTCGCTACAGCAGGGTTTGCGGGGGCTGGGGGACACGAAAGGGACATATCCGGCTGCGGCGTCCGTGTTGACGCGACGACGTCCGCGAGCTGGCCTTGGATGATCAGCATGGCCGCGCGACGGTGTCTGTGGCGAGGGGCTCCCGCGATTCGCGGGCTCAGCGGGGGAGACCGGCGGCGCGCGCCTTGAGGACGGCCTGGGTGCGGTCGAGCACCTCGAGCTTCGTGAAGATCGTGGATAGGTGGTTGCGGACGGTCTTGCTGGAGAGCCCGAGCCGGTCGGCGATCTGGACCGTGGAAGCGCCTTCGGCGAGCAGGTTGAGCGTCTCGCGCTCGCGCTGTGTGAGGTCAGGGAACGGTTCCTCGGGCGTGGGGCCGCCGACGAGCCCGCCGAGTCGGCGCGCGACGTCCGTACCGATGACGGCCTGGCCGGCGTGGACGCCGCGGACGGTGTCGAGGATCTCTCGCTGTGTGGCGCCCTTGACGAGATAGCCGCGCGCCCCGGCCTGCAGCGCCTGCACGACCATGTCGTCGTCCTCGAGCATCGTCATCACGACGATGCCGATGTGCGGGGCGGCCATTGCGAGCTTGCGGGTTGCCTCGATGCCGCTGACACCCGGCATCGCCAGGTCCATCAGGACGACGTCGACTTGCAGGTCGAGCGCCGCGTCGATAGCGCTCGCCCCGTCGCCGGCGGCCGCGCCGACCTCGAAGTCGGGCACGGAGTCGAACAGGTGCCGCATGCCCTGGCGGAAGATCGCGTTGTCGTCGACGATGAGGACGCGGATCACGCGAGCTCTCCGGTCGCGTGCGGCAGCCGAACGGCGACGGCGAGCCCCCCCAGCGACCCCTCGCTGAGCACGACGTGACCGCCGAGTTCGGCGGCCCGCTCGCGCATCGAGCGCAGGCCGATGCCGGGATCGGCGCCCGCGTCGAGCCCGCGCCCGTCGTCGGTCACCTCGAGGACGGTCTCGTCACCGTCGCTGCGTAGCGCGACGCGGCACGTGCTCGCGTGCGCGTGGCGCACGACGTTGGTGAGCGCCTCCGTGGCGATGCGGTAGACGGCGAGCTCGGCGGCGGCGGACATCGGGACCGGCGGCTCGGGCAGGTCGAGCTCGATCGCGAGCGGGGCGAGACGATCGGCGTGGACGCGGATCGCCGCCGCGAGGCCGAGGTCGTCGAGGACCGCGGGGCGGAGCTCGTGCACGATGCGGCGGATCTCGGCGACGACGTCCTGCATCTGCTCGCGCGCGCCCGTCACGAGATCGTCGGCCTCGGTCCCGCCGGTGTTCTGCGCGGCCTGCAGCGTGAGCGCGATGCCGGCGAGCGCAGGCCCGAGGCCGTCATGGAGGTCGCGCCTCAGGCGGCGGCGCTCCTCCTCTCGGGCGGTGACGATCTGGCCGCGCGAATGCTGCAGCTGGGCGGCGAGCGCGACCGCGTCGACCGCGAGCGTCATCTGCCGCGTGAGCAGCTCCACGAGCAGCAGGTCCTCCGCGGCGAACGCTTCGCCCGGCGCGCGGGCGCCCAGCACGAGCCGGCCGAGCTCCTGTCCGCGATGGCGCAGTACGCGTTCGAGCGAGGGCTCCTCCGGCTCGGCGCCGACGCGCACCGGCAGCAGGCCGAGCCGTGGATCGGGATCGAGGAGCACGCCCGACGCTCCGAGCGTCTCGGCCACCGCGCGCGCGAGACCGGGCAGGGCGTCGGCGGGATCGCCGGCGCCGTCGAGCTCCTGGCTCATGCGCGCCATCGCGGTCGAGACGTCCCGGTGGCCGTAGAGCATCCGGTCGACCCGGTCGCGGACGCGCACCCCCACCGGGACAGCGAGCATCGCGACGGCGACCCCGCCACCGATCGCCCCCGCGCCATCGCCGGCGAGCGCTCCGACGAGCGCGAACACGAGCGCGAAGGCCACGAAGGTGACCGCGGTGACCCCGACGACGATGAACGCGCGCCTGAGCAGCGTGTCGACCTCAAGCACCCGATGGCGCAGGACCGCGAACGCCGCCGCGAACGCGAACGCCGCGATCGAGCTCGTGAACGTCACCGCGTACAGCGGCCCGTCTGCGAGCCCTGCGCCCGCCGTCGACAGGATTGCCCACAGAACGAAGTTGGCGGCCAGCCCGCGCGCCGCCCAGAGCGCCGCCCGCATCCCGGGGTCAGGGCGACGGCCGGCGCGCCGGTGCACGGCGACCATCGACGCGATGACTCCGAGCGGGACGCCGACACCGGCGGCGTCGAGCGCACCGAGCCACGTCCAGGAGGCGGGGATGCCCAGGGGGTTCGCCACCGGGCGGGCGGCATCGACCGAGTCCAGCGTCGCCGGATCCAGCATGCCGTGCAGCGCGATCGCGACCAGCGCGACCAGCAGCACCGCGCCGACCGGCCGCCAGCGGCGGGAGGGCAGGTGGCCGTCGGGGAACAGCAGCAGCGGCCACGTCACGAGCACCAGCAGCCCGACGAAGGCCCAGTTCTCCACCCACGCCGCCCACTGCTGCAGGGCTCCGTGCCGGTCTGGGTAGCCCTCCGCGAGCGGGGTCGCCAGCATCCAGAGCGCGCCGAGGAAGCCGCCGAGCAGCAACGCGAGGCCGAGGCGCTGGCGGGGGATGCTCGCGACGATCAGCGCGCCGAGCGCCGCGCAGGTGGCGCACGCCAATCCAAGCGCGACCTCGCCCAGCCGCTCCCACGGCGCGGTGGCCACGGAGCCCTCGAGCTCGACCGCGATGCCCGCCGCGACGAGCAGCGCGGCCGCGATCGCCGTGCTCACCGCGGCCGGCGCCTCGCGGCGCAACCGGGCGAGGGCCTGCAGGTCGCTCATGGACCTGGCGGCGCCCGCCCGGTGAGCCGCGACTGGCATCACGCGATCATCCACCCTGCGCTCTCGATCCGCCAGCGGTCGCTAGGGCAGGAGGTGGATGACGTCGCGCTTGTGGCCGGGCTCGATCGTGCCGCGTGCGCCGGTGTAGGCGCCGGTGCCACCGGTGACCGCTCCCTCGCCCGTGTCCGAGTCGTCGAACAGGACCGTCCCCGAGGAGTAGATGTCGCCGTCGGCGAGGTGGTACACCGCCGACACGACGCCGTGTGCGTTGTCGCCCTTCACAGGGTGCGGATCGCTCACGGTGATGGTCGCCTGCTCGGTGCCGGCGACCGTGCCGTCCCGCTTGATCTTGCTCGTCAGCACCAGCTGGTCGCCAAGGCTGAAGCGGTTCCTGCGAAAGCCCTTCGGTGCGGCGTCCGTGAAGGCGAGCGATTCCCGGCCGACGGGCGTGATGACGTACGTCTTCCCACCGGCCTGCGCGTGGCCGGGCGCGGTGACCACGGCGGCGCCGCCGCCGGCCGCGGCCAGGGCGACGGCTCCCGCGGCGAGCATGCGGCGGTGGGTGCGGGTGAACGGCATGGTGTCCTCCTTGAGGTCCGCCGGCGATGCTTCGCCGGATCGCCACCAGCCTGCTCGCCGAGCGTCCCGGCGCGCCAGGGCATTCGTCCCGGGCGACCCGGGAGATTGCCTCGCCGGGATTTCCGGGCTCGGCGGCGAACAGCGAGAACGTCGGCCTCCGAGAACGGTCAGGCGGCGCGCGCCGTCTCTTGAGGGCGAACTTCGCCGCCGACGCTACGCCCGGCCGGCGGTGCACGACCAGTGCTGGCACCGATCTTCGGTTGATCCCCGTCGCGATGGTGAGCTCAGCGTGTTCCTCGCCGCCCGGCTCGACCCGCGGCGATCACAACCACTGGGTCCCCTTCAGTCCCGTGGGAGACCCACTCGATCTGCGACCGCCACGTCCACGTCCATGTTCAAGTCGACCCAACCAGGCACGACGGCAGCCTCCGCGTCACCGGCCGCTGGTTCGCTCCGGGTGCCACCACCCTGAAGCTCCGGGGCACCATCAGCGGTCGCGTGCTCCTGGCGGTTCCGGCCACACAGCCGCTCGGCGGCCCGGATTGGGGGACACACCGGGGGACACAACTGTCAGCCCGCCTTGGGGGCGCCCGCGGCGTAAAGCCGAATCAGGGGCCTCGAGGAACCCGGACACGCGGAATACACTCCGCGTGTCCCTCCCCGCACGGAAAGCCCCTATTTGCAGGCACTTCCGATGCCGGAGGAGGGACTCGAACCCCCGACACGCGGATTATGATTCCGCTGTGCTCTGGCTCTACAGCGCCGTTTGGAAGGCCTGGGGGACACAAAAGGGGACACATCCGCGCGGCTGCCGCTAGTCCGTGGCACGCCCGCGTCGGTGAGGAGCACTCTTCGTCGCGCCGGGCGCCGCGCGCCGCCAAAGGTGCTCCTCGAGGCAGCCGATGCGGAAGGCGTAAGGGCGGAATCGACTCTCCGGCCGGTCTCTTAGCCGCAAGCTGCCCGAGCACTGGCCGCGGTTAAACACGAGGGCGCACACCCACCGACCGCCGAAGGTGCGAAGGCAGGCGGCATCCCAGTCGCACGGCCGGCCCGATACGGGGAATGCGTATGTCCTCATGCTCGCGGATCGACGCGCGTCACGAGCGCGGACCGCCACTTGCGCTCGTCGTCAAGTCGGGCTGGCGTCCGGAGCTCGGATGTTTCTGGCCTGCTGCTTTTCGCGGAGGGTGTCGCACAAACCGGGTGTCGTCCGGTGGGTTTAAGACGATTTG
>JBDTMF010000234.1:0-6352 GCA_039934455.1 Solirubrobacteraceae bacterium | reverse complement strand
TACCTGCTCGCCGCGTTGGCGTTGCACTGGAATACCGCTCAGCGCGCCGCCCGGCCTAGACCCGGAACAGCGCGCGTTGCAGGTGGTTCGTCATGCGCCGAAGAGGACTCGAACCTCCACCCACTAAGTGTGGACCAGGCCCTCAACCTGGTAACTCGGGTGTCAGACCCGTCCTATGCGTCCAGATAGTCCGATGCGTCCACGGATCTGGACGTAATGGACGTAATGGACGATCTGGATGTTGCCACGGATGTTGCCACGGGCCAGGGTTGCTCCGAGCCGACCGATGACGCCGACTCATCTCTCCGCCAACGGCCGCGCGGTCAGAGCTCGACCTCGAGCCCGTCGTACCCGACCTCGACGCCGGCGCGCACCACCGCGTCACGCTCGGGCGAGTGCTCGAGCAGCACCGGGTTCGTGTTGTTGATGTGGACGAGGATCACGCGTGGGCGGTTGAGCCGTGCGAGCGCCCCCAGCGTCCCTCCGGGACCGGAGAGCGGCACGTGACCCATCTGACCCGCGGTGCGGTCGGAGATCCCGAGCCGCGCCAGTTCGTCGTCGCGCCAGAACGTGCCGTCGACGAGCACGACGTCGCTCGCGGCGAGGCGGCCGAGCACGTCGTCGTCGAGGCGCGCGAGGCCCGGCACGTACGTCAGCACGCCGCCGGTCGAGCGATCGCGGAACACCAAGCCCGTGGCCTCGGCGTCGGCGCCCGTCCCGGCGAGGTAGCGCGGCGCGTCGCCACCCGCCGCGAAGGACTCGACCTCGAGCGAGGATCCGTCTATGACGAGCGCGCCCTCGGGCTCGAGCGTCCGCCACTCGACGCCGCTGTAGTCGCCGAGCATCCGCAGCACGGGATAGCCGTCGGTCAGGGCCCGGCGGACCTGATCGCTGCCGTACACCCGGATCGGCGTGGACGACTCACGCAGCAGCAGCAGGCCCGCCGCGTGGTCGATCTCCGCGTCCGTCAGCAGGACCCCGGCCACGGGCGCGGCGCGGACGCCGCTCTCGCTCTCGGCGGCGAGCCCCTCGAGCTGCTGGCGGAGGTCCGGCGAGGCGTTGGCGAGAAACCACGGGCCGTCCGCCCCGCGGATCGCGATCGACGACTGCGTCCGGGGACGCGCGCCGTCTCCGCTGCGCGCCGCCTCGCAGGTGGGGCAGTGGCAGTTCCACTGCGGGAAGCCGCCACCGGCGGCCGAGCCGAGAATCCGAACGCGCACCGGGCGATGATAGAAACCGGCGATGACCTTCGGACTCACGCATACGTCGACCTCCGCGCGCGCACGATGAACGTCGAGCTGACCGCAGTCGGCCCGATCGAGGTGGCGGCCGACGTGCTCGCCATGGCCGCGAGCGGCCTGGGCGTGCGCAGGCTCGACGCGCTCTTCGAGGGGCGGCTGGTCCGCGCGGCGGCCAGCGCGGATCCGGTGGCGATCGTGCCGGTGACGCGCGAGGTGCGCGCACGCAGCATCGCCCTGGTCAAGCTCGAAGGTGCCGAGACCGGCGACCTGCAGCTCGCCGCGGCCCGGGCGGTACGCGCGCACGTCGGCGGCGGGACGCTCGCGTGGGCGCTCGACGACACGCTGCCCATCGCGATGAACCGGCAGGTGGCGCCGGTCGTCGAGGGGGCCGTCCTCGGTGCGTACGAACCCGGCCTCTGGAAGAGCAGCCCGCCCAGGGCCGGAGTCGACCGCTTCGTCGTGTGCGGGGCGGATGAGGATGAGGAGAGGCTGCGCGGCCTCGCGACGCACGCCGAGCTCACCGCGCGGTGGACGAACGTCGCGCGCGAGCTCGTCGACGGGCCGCCCAACTTCGTCACGCCCGCGGGCCTGGCCGAGCGCGCCGCCGCGCTTCCCGGTCTCAGCGTCGACGTCATCGATCCGACCGCGGCCGGGCTGCCGGCGCTGGCGGCAGTGGGCGGGGCGAGCACGCAGGCGCCGAAGCTCATCGTCCTGCGCTACGAGCCCGCCGGCGCCCCCGAGCGGCCGCTGCTGGCGTTCGTGGGCAAGGCCGTCACGTTCGACGCCGGCGGCTACTTCCTCAAGCCGCAGTCGGACATCGTGCGCCAGAAGGCCGACATGGCCGGCGGGGCGGCGGTGCTCGCGGCGCTCGGCGCCATCGCCGAGCTCGAGCTGCCGGTCAACGTGATCGGGATCGTCCCCGCATGCGAGAACATGCTGGGCGCCGACGCGATCCGGCCGACGGATGTGATCACGACCGCCGCGGGGCTCACCGTGGAGGTGACGAACCCGGACGCCGAGGGGCGGCTGATCCTGGCCGACGCGCTCTGGTACGCGCGCAGCAAGGGCGCGACGCACGTGATCGACCTCGCGACGCTGACGGGCGCCATGCGGGCCGGGATGGGCGACCTCTACGGCGGCGTGTTCTCCAATGACAAGACCTGGAGCGACGCGGTCGTGGACGCCGGCAACGCGGTCGGCGACCTCGCCTGGGCGTGGCCGCTGCACCCTCGCTACCGGCGCCTGCTCGAGTCGCGTGTCGCCGATCTGCGCAACACGTCGGGGCGGCCGTACGGATATCCGATCACCGCCGCCACGTTCCTGGAGCACTTCGCCGGCGACGGTCCGTGGGCGCACGTCGACATGCTCGGTCCGGCGCTGCTCGACGACGATCGCGGCGACGCGATCGGCGCCGGCGCGAGCGGCTACGGCGTGCGCATGCTCGTCGAGATCACCTCGCGCATGACCGCCGCGATGCGGCGCGGCGCGCAGGAGGCCGCGCGGGAAGCCGGGGCGCGGAGCATGCGGTCGTTCCGGCGCAAGCAGGAGGATGACGACGACTAGGTCGATGGCACGCCTACGCGCGAGGCGCGTCAGCAAAGGAACGCTGAGCTGCGACCCGGGTGATGCCGATCAGCGTAAACTCCGGTCCGCTGATGAGTGAGGCTGTCAAGCGTCATCGCCTCAGTGACGCGGAGCGGTACCGGGCGGTGAGAGCGGCACGCGAGCGCTTCCTTGCCGGCGATGACCGCGTGCGGGGCATTCGACCCGAGGTGGCGACCTCGTGGTACCGCTGCCGCGAGCAGTACCACGTCGACCCGAGGCTGGTCCGCGCACCGCCCGCGCCCGCCCGCGACGAGGCGTCGGCCGAGCACACGCTCGAGCACGCGGTCGTGTTCGCCCACCTCGGCGGCGCCGCCGCGTCGATCGCGCCCGAGGTCGAGAGCCTCGGTGGCGTCGTCACGGTCACCGACGGCGCCGCCAGGATCCTGACCATCGAGGGCGACGCGACCACGCTGCGCCGCGCGCGGGAGAGCAACATGGCGCCGTGGTCGTGCTGGTCGGAGTGGGCGACCGGAACGAACGGGATGGGCACCGCGCTCGAGGCTCCCGGACCGGTGCTGATCAGCGGGCCCGAGCACTGGTGCGACGGATTCGACGAGTGGATCTGTGCCGGCGTGGCCGTCCGCGACCCGGTGACCGCCGACCCCGTCGCGGTCCTCGACGTCTCGACGTGGCGCCACACCATGCCCGCGCAGGCAGCGGGCTGGCTGTCCAACGCGGTGAGCGGCGCGCGCGCCGTCCTGCGCCAGCGCGCCCGCGACAGCGGAGGCGAACTGGCCGCCGCGTTCGCCCAGGCGAGTGCGCGGTCCGGCCAGGCGCTCGCAGCGCTGGACGCGAGCGGCAAGGTCGTCATCGCCGACGAGGAGGCCAGCCTCCTCCTCGGCGTCCCCGCGCGCGTGCCGGCGCTCGACCCCACCGTGCGCTGGCGTCCGGCGCTCGACCTCGGGAGACTGACCCGTCACGCCACCAAGCAGGCTCGTCTCGACCACGACTGGATCGGCTCGACGCAGATCGCGACCGGACTCACCGACGAGCCCCTTCGCCTCACGCTGCGCCCGGTGTTCCTCGCCGGCCAGCCCATCGGGACGCTTGCGGTGTTCGGAACCGAGGACGGGGACCACGTCGAGAGCGAGGCGCCCGAACGCGTGACGAGCCCGCCGTCTCGCATCGTGGGCGTCAGCGGCGAGCGCATGGTCCTGCTGCACCGGCACGAGGTGCGTTTCGCCGAGGCCGACGGCAGCGACGTCTGGCTTGACACCGACGAAGGTCGCCTGCAGGCCGCGGTCCGCGGCATCGACAAGCTCGAGGACGAGCTCGCGGGAAGCGAGTTCGTGCGCGTCCACCGCCACTTTCTCGTCAACCTGAGCTGCGTCAGGGCGATCGACCGGGGGAAACGGGGCGAACTGCTGCTGGTCATGGACAGCACGACGCGCGACGCCGTGCCCGTGTCCCGCCGCAACGTGCCTGCCGTCCGGCGCGCCCTGGGGATCTAAGTGCGCTCCGCGAGCGGCGCGCGCTTCATCGTGCGGTAGACGAACTCGTCGGTCGGCGAGTGATCGCGGGCCGCGACGACGGTCTCGTGGTGCGGTGAGTAGCGGCAGACGGGATCGGTGGCCGCGGCGTCGCCGGCGAGGCGGAGCGCCTGGCAGCGGCAGCCGCCCCAGTCCTCCTCCTGCCGATCGAGCGGGCACGAGCGGCACGGCTCCGGCATCCAGTCCGTGCCGCGGAAGTGCGTGAACGCATCCGACTCGTTCCAGATCCACTCGAGTGAGTAGTCCTTCACGTTGGGGAACTCGAGGCCGGGGATGGTCGCCGCCGCCTGGCACGGGAGCGCCTCGCCGTTGGGCGCGATGACCATCGTGGTCCGTCCCCAGCCGCCCATGCACGGCTTCGGCAGGTCCTCGTAGATGTCCGGGAGCACCCACAGGACGGTGATGCGCGGGCCGACGCGCTCGCGGAAGCGGCGCACCGCGTCCTCTCCGCGCTCGAGCTGCTCGCGCGTCGGGATCAGCGCCTGCTCGTTCACGACCGCCCACCCGTAGTACTGGGTGTTCGCGAGCTCCAGGCGCTGGGCGCCGAGCTCCTCGGTGAGCGCAAGGATCTCCTCGATGCGGTCGAGGTTCTGGCGGTGCAGGACGCAGTTGATCGTGAGCGGGAACCCCAGCTCGCGCGCCGCGCGCGCGGCCGCGATCTTCTTCTCGAACGACCGGATCCCCCCGATCCGGTCGTTCTCCATGGCGTCGGGGCTCTGGATCGAGACCTGGACGTGGTCGAGCCCGGCCTCCTTCAGCTCCGCGGCGCGCTGCGGCGTGAAGCGCGTGCCGGCGGTCACGAGCGTCGAGTACAGGCCGTCCGCGCGCCCCGCGGCCACGAGCTCATCGAGGTCGGGGCGCAGCATCGGCTCGCCGCCGGTCAGCGCGAGCTGGAGGACGCCGAGCCGCCGCGCCTCACCGAAGACGCGGACCCAGTGCTCGGTCTCGAGCTGCGCGCGCCAGCGGTCCCCGCCGATGTCGACCGGGTTCGAGCAGTACGGACAGTGCAGCGGGCACTGGTACGTGAGCTCCGCGACGAGCGTGTAGGGCCTAGGCGCCGGCATCGACCACCAGTCCTCTCTCGGCCATTCCGGCGAGCAGCTCGCGCACGTCCTCGGCCACGTCGGCGCCAGAGTAGCGCTCCGAGAGCGCGGCGGCGATCGCTTCGACGGTGCGCTCGCCGTCGCACAGCTCGAGCACCCCCGCCGCCGTCGCGTTGAGGCGCACGGCGCCCTCCGGGATCAGGAGCAGCTGCTCGTCGCGGACGTCGTCGTACTGCAGCCGGGCGCCGTCCACGAGCCGGGGCCGGTTCACACGGCGGCCTGCGGCTGGGTGTCGCCGCGCTCGATCGCATCGAGCTGCGCCCACAGCACCTCGGTCTTGAAGCGCAGCGCCGCCACGGCGGCATCCTGCTGCTCGCGGGTGCGGCAGCGCTCGACGACCAGACCGAGCGCGTAGTCCGCATCGCGCGGGGCCTGGACGAGCCGGTCGCGGAAGTACTGGAGGCCGGCGGGGTCGATCCACGGGTAGTGGCGCTCGAGCGCGGCGACCCGGACCCGGATCGCGCCCGGGCCGAACAGCTCTGTGAGCGACGACGCCACCGCCTCGATCCACGGCCGCCGGCGCGCGAAGCTCACGTAGGCGTCGACGGCGTAACGCACGCCCGGGAGCACGTGCCGCTCGGAGACGAGCTCCTCGCGCGTCACCCCGAGCGCCTCGCCGAGGCGCAGCCACGACTCGATCCCGCCCGTCCCGTCCGCGGTGCCGTCGTGGTCGACGATCCGCTGGATCCACTCGCGGCGCACCGCGACCTCGGGACAGTTGGAGAGGATCGCTGCGTCCTTGATCGGGATGCACTCCTGGTAGTAGAGGCGGTTGGCGACCCAGCGTTGCAGCTCGTCGCGCGTCAACTCGCCCGCGTCCATCCGCACGTGGAAGGGGTGCAGGTTGTGGTAGCGCGTTCCCTGCGCGCGGAGGTGCTGGACGAAGTCGATCATGGCTCGGTCTGGGGCCATC
>JBDTMF010000233.1:0-6362 GCA_039934455.1 Solirubrobacteraceae bacterium | reverse complement strand
GCCGCCGAGCAGCGTCGTCTTGGCACTCACCGGCTTGCGGTGGTGGTAGCGCTGGTGCAATGCGACCATCGCGTCGGCGACGCCGACGAGCAGCGCATCGCCGGTAAGCGGAGTGGTGGTGGCCGGCATGGCGGCCTTCTCTCTCGTCCTCCGGGTGGGTTCGCGCGCGAGGCGAAGGGCGAGAACGCGACGAGCGATCTACCCCCACCGTAACGCGCGGGGACAGGAGTAGCATTGGGAGGTCTTCGCACCGGGAGCACGATGAGCTCACAGGCCGTCACAAGCACCACGCAGACCCATGGCGACGTGCTCACGGCGATCTCGAAAGGGATGGTGGTGCTGCTGAAGGAGTTCTACGGTCGCGGCCCGACGCGCGCGAAGACCTACTACGAGGACGACCTGGTCGTGTGTCTGCTGCGCGGGGGCTACTCGCGCGTGGAGCAGACGCTGCTGGAGGGCGGGCGCGGTGCCTCGGTGATCCGGCAGCGGATGGAGTTCCAAGAGTTGATGCGCGAGCGCTTCGCCGCGGTGATCGAGGATGCGACAGGCCGCCGAATGATCGGCTTCATGAGCGGCAACCAACAGGATCCGGACATCATGTGCGAGGTCTTCATCCTCGACCCGACCGATCTCCTCGATGACCACGAGCTCACCGGCAGCGGACCGACAACTCGCCGATAACCGAGGCGACGCGGCCGCAAGCTCCGCAAACGGCGCTCAGCGGCTGACGCAACGGCGCGATCCGTTTGGAGTGCGGAGTAGCGTAGGAGTCGGAGGGCATCCATTGTGAAGCTTGCCGGCGGGGCGCGCAGCACGACCTGACTTCCGAGGGTCCACTCAACCCCGGAGGTCGACATGCCCCACACCGATCAGGTCCTCGCTCGCGCCGATCCCCTGCCGCCGGCCTTCGCCTGCACGGCGACGCACGGCGGCCTGGACGCCGCCTGGGTCAACGTGGTCGGCGAGCTGGACATCGCGACAGCACCAGCGCTCGCGCTCACGCTGCACGAGTCTCAGCAGCTGGCGCACCTCACCGTGCTCGACCTGCGCGAGCTCACCTTCATGGACTCCGCCGGCGTGCACACCATCGTCAACGCCAGCCTCCGCGCCCGCAAGAACGGCCGTCGGCTGGTGCTCGTGCGCGGCCGCTCGGACATCTACCGCATCTTCACGCTGACCGGCAGCACCGGCGATGTCGATATCGCCGACCCCGACCCGGTGCAGCCACACGTCCCAGCACTCCAACGCTCGCTCGTCTCGCAAAGTCTGCTCAGAACCGGCGGGACGGCTCGCCCGCGCGGGGCTTCTCACTGACAACGAAGCGTCCGGGCCCAACGCCCGCCGCGTTCCGGCCAGCGGCGGTGATGTTGTAGCGAGTCGACTCGTTCGACCCGCCCGTCTTCGCGATCAAGCCGCGCTCCAACGCACTCGCAACCCACGCCTGGGCGATCGGCAACTCGACCGGCCGCGCCTCGATCGACTCCATGAGCTCGCGCACCGTCATGGAACCGCGCTGCATCAGCTTCTCAAGCATGTGACGGTCCCACCGCTCGATCTCAGCCGTCAAGGGTCCGCTCCTCGTCAGGGCGCTCTCGCGCCTCGGCGGCCCTGTCGCGCGCGTCCGCCGCCGCGTCGCGCGCATCCGCGGCTACGTCTCGCGCGTCCGCGGTGCGGTCACGGGCCGCGGCGCTCAGATCCCGCGCTCCCGCCACCTCGTCGCGCCGGGCCGCCGTGGTCTGCCGCTCCCCGGTCGTCCTCGACCGGACCGCCGCCGTGGAATCACGCTCCCGACTGGCCGCCTCGCGTTCCATGCGCGACGTCTGGTGCGCCTGGTCCGTCAACGCGGCCGGCGCAGCCGCGCCGCTGCCCGCTCCGCCCCCAAGCGCCTCGGGGGCGCCCGCCACAAGGCGCTGGCAAAGGCGCCCGGAAACTACGTACACGCCAGCTGAAGAAGAGATCCATGTCCGCCCCGGGGACGCCCATCGTCACACCCTGTTCGCGTCCAGGACCGGTGCCCGCGATCAGCATTGCGAGCTCGTCGAGAGCGGCTTGGCGCGACTCGCCGGTTGCGAGCGCCAAGACCCGCGTGGGGTGTTCGCGATCTCGTCCCCGCCGCTGCGGAGGCCGTGGCCCATCCACGCGGAGACCTCGATGAGTCGGGATGCCAGCTGCCAGCACGGTCAACGGTACGGGCCACGCCCTTCCCCGGGGCGTCCAGCCAGGCGGCTGACGAGAACGACTGGTGGCTTCGGCGCGAGCTCTCGCTAATCCAGAGCCTCTTCCAGGAGGAAGGCGAGAACGCGCCCGCCGGCTGACGAGCCCGATCAGCGGGGGGCCCAGCGTCAAGGCCGGCCGGCGGCGACTCAGTCGCGGGCGTTGCGAAGGCTCTCGATCTTCTGGAGGACGGTCTTGCGCTTCTTGTGCTTGCGCTCGTACGTTCCGACCGTGCTCAGGTCGACTTCCGACAAGCTCGGCAGTCGCGAGTTGATGTCTCTGACGCCCAGGTCGTCATAGCCCGCGATCGGGAGATCCTGCTCGCGAGCCGCCGCGCCGCGCGCGTCGCCCTCCGCCCGCGGCTCGCCGGGCACGCGCCGTGCCTGCCGGGCGGCGGCGTCGGTTGCCTCGTCGAGGCGCTTGCCCAGCTCGCGGGCGGCCGCCGGCGACGCCGACGCAAGCTCGCGGGTAAAACGCGCCTGCGCCTCAGCGAGTCCGGTGACCCACTCGGCGCCGCGCCGCCCGGCCGCCTCCTGGTAATCGGCGACGGTCTTCAGCGTGCGCTCATACGCCTCCAGGGCAGACTCACCGCCGGACTTGATCCGTTCCAGGATCTGCTCGTTGAGATCGCGGATGCGCTCGGTCGCGGCCTCCGCCCCGCGTGCCGCGCGTTCCCTTGCATCTGGGGCCATGATGCCTCCCGTGTCGTTAACCATGACCTGCCCGGACATCCCCTTCGGCATGCCGGCGATTGGGCAGCAAACCGCCGCCCGGCAACGGTAGTCGCCCAGACGTGACGTGGACGCGATGGGCCCTTGGACGTGTCGCCGTCTTGGCGCCGGTCCACCGGCGGTCTGCGAGCTGGTAAATCGCGACGCCAGCGAGGCCGGGAACGGGGACGGAGATCCTCGTCGCTGGTGGCATCGCAGTGGGTCGGGACTGCGAGGCGTGCCGCGGCCAGGAGCGTCACCATGGCCTCGATGTCATCCGAGGCGACCGGTCCTGCTGCCCCGACAGAAGCCGGGTTCGGGCGTCGGATTTGCGTACAGGTCGAGCGCACGGTCGACGCGCCGATGGACCTCGTTTGGGTGGTGCTGCGGGACTACAGGGCCGTGCGTCCGCGGATGCTGACCGAGCACTTCGCGGACTATGCCGTCCAGCAGGAGGGCGAGCGCACGGTGATCGACTACCGGCTGCGGGTCGGACGCCACCAGCTGCGCGTCGTGGCGGCCGTCGAGGAGCCGATGGCGGGTCGCCAGCTGCGCGAGCGTGACGTGCACTCGGCGTTGGTGATCACCTGGACGCTGACCCCGGGCGGCGACGGCGAGCGCACCGTCGTGCGCCTGGCCGCCGAGCTGCGCGACCCCGACATCAACGGCCGCCTGGCGCGCGGGCGCGCACGGCGGGCGCTGCGCCAGCTCTACGGCCAGGTCCTCGAGCACCTCGACGCCTACCTCGCCGCGGACGCAACATGATCTCGCGCCGAGCAGCTGTTGCCTGCATCCCGGCCGCGCACGGGTTGCAGGGGCCGAGCGGGAGCACGGCGTCCTCGCTGGTCGGGCCGCACGCGTGCTCGGCGAGCCGGCCTGACCGCCGGCCGGGCGGGTTGCGGCCATCCTAGGCTCGGTGCGAGAGACTCGCTCGGGTTGGCAACTGCCGGAACTCGGAGGATGCCGTGATCACGATCGTAGCCGGGTTTGGGGTGCACCGCGGGCAGATCATGTTCGATGCGCTCGACACTGAGACGGGCGAGGTGAGCCGTGGCCGGATCGACGCCACGGCGACGGCCGTCGACGATGTGACCGTGTCGGTCGAGGAGATCCTCGCCACCATGCGGCTACTTGCGAGCGCCTGAAGACCGTCGTGGAGCCGAGCGGTGCGAGCGCGCTGGCCGCCGTGCTCGCCAGTCGGGTCGAGGATCTCGGCCGGCCTACGCGGCGGCGTCGGTGTCGGTGTCGGTGTGACGATCTCGGGTGGGAACGTCGGCGTCGATCGCTTCGCCGTGCTGCTTGGCTAGCGGCAGGGGCCGGCACCCTCATCGATGAGCAGCGCGGCGCGGTGTGGCGCAGGGTGTGAAAGCGCGCCCACGGCACGCCTGCACGTCCGGCGGCCGGGATCATCACCCGGTAGCGCAGGTTCCCCGGTCGCAGCCCTGCGCCGTGCGCGCCGACGAACAGCAGTTCCGTCTGGCTGCGGTTGGCGACGCGTGCCTGGAGCTTGGTGGCGAGCTTCTCGCTGATCGGGACCGTGCGGCCGCCGTGACGCGACTTGGGCGCGGTGAGCTGCCCGCTGACGATCGCGCGACGGACATCGATTTGCGGCGTGTCGAGGTCGAGGTCGGCGTCCATGACGCGCAGCACGATCGGCTCGGAGATCGCAGGCCTATCAAGGCGAGCAGCTCGAAGCACGGCCGCCACCGATCGGGGATTTCGGTTAGCAGGGCCGCGAGTTGGTGGCGCGTGAGAAAGCGCCGTTCGTCGAACTCGTAGGAGCGACCCTGCCGCCGCCGAGGCAGCAGCGCCAGCATCCGCGGGTCGCCGGTGGTCACGTTGGAGGTGCTGTTTGAGTAGCTGATCCCGGATCTGGACCTCATGCGCGCGACGAGCTCCGCGAGCCGTCGGTCACGAGCCTCGTCTTCCCGGCCACGTCGAAAAAGTCGCTCATCGCTAGTCGGCGAACTGCGCCGGTCGCTTCTCCAAGAACGCAGCGATCGCTTCGGGCGGCGCGTTCCCGAACGTTGCCATGATCTGCTGGCGATCCTCATACTCGATGGCAGCCTGCTGTGAGGGAATCTCGAGCGCGGTCCACATCCCGCGCTTGGTCAGGCGCACGCCCCATGGCGCGAGCGACGCGATCTGCGCCGCCCCTTCGAGCGCCCGCGCGGCGAGGCTCTCAGAATCGACGACATCCGCCACCAGTCCGATCCGTAGCGCCTCCTCGGCGTCGACCCTGCGGGCGGTGAGCATCAGCTCATGCGAGCGCGAGGCACCGATCAGGCGGGGAAGCAACCAGCTGGTCCCCATGTCGCAGTTGGAGACACCGATGTTGATGAACGCTGCACGGAACAGGGCCTCATGGCTCGCGTAGCGAATGTCGCATCCCAGCGACAGCGCCAGGCCGAATCCCGCCGCGGGGCCATTAACTGCCGCGATCACCGGCTGCGGGACCGCACGCAACCCCAGAATCAGCGCCGACATGTGCTGCTGGTTGCCGAGCCGATCACGGGCTTCGTCGCTACCGTCATTCCCCGGCGCCGCCCCGTAGCCGCGGAGATCCAACCCGGCGCAGAACCCACGCCCCGCGCCGGTCAGAATCACGACGCGGCACGATCGATCGACCGCGATCGAGCGCAGCGCGAGGTGCAACGCCTCGCACAGCTCCGACGTCATCGCGTTGAGCTGCTCGGGACGGTTCAACGTGAGCCGGCGAACGTGCGAAGCGGGCTCGTCAATGACCAGCAACGAAGTCACCGACGCACCTTATGCGGTCGAGGCGAGCCGGTCTTGGTTCGGCGAGTGCTCGGAAACCGAGTCACCCACGCCAGTGACTTCGATGAGTGCTGGAGCCACGGACCGGCTCGAAGGCCACAAACGGGGGTTCCAAGAGCCATCACGGCAACCACCCCGACCGGCCTTCGACAGTCGCGGCTTTCCTTGCCCAGCACGTCGGACGGCATGATCCGACCCTCGCGAGCTCGGGCGCGATCGTCGTCGCCAGGTCGCGGGAGGGCGGCGCAGCTGGAGCAGCGCCGCGCTGCCGGGGCGTGAGCGCGCGTACGCGTTCGAGCCCGCGATCGCGGTGGCGTCACGTGCACGGTCGGTCACCTCGTTTGACCTTCGCAATGCCCGTCCGGACGCTGGCGCCCTACGGGCGACGTCTGGTTTGCCGACCCACACGACCGCGGCTCGTCCAGGCAGCAGGCCCATCTTGCCAGCCCCCCCGATCTGAACACCGCAACCGCTTCTAATAGAACCGGTCGGCGAGGACCAAGGGCTGGCCGCCCTACGCAGCCGCGGCAGGCTGAACGAGATTTCTCTACGGGAACGGCTGCGCAGTTGCCGATGCGCGGGCTGCCGCCGGTCCTCCTCCTCTCCTGGAGCTCTTCGCGGCGGGGTGCCTGACGGCGGGCTCAGTCGCGCGCGAGCAGC
>JBDTMF010000232.1:0-6408 GCA_039934455.1 Solirubrobacteraceae bacterium | reverse complement strand
CGAGCTCGTCTAATCAAGGCGCTCACCCGAGCTTGCGAGGGTGAGTAAGCCGCACCAGGTGGTCACCCGTCTAACGCTCGAGTACGACGGCGGGCCGTTCGCCGGCTGGGCCTCCCAGCCGGGTGAGCGGACCGTCTCCGGGGAGCTGAGCGCGGCGCTGGCGACCGTGCTGCGCGAGCCGGTGGCGCTGACGGTGGCGGGGCGGACCGACCGCGGCGTCCACGCGCTCGGGCAGGTCGTCTCCTACGTGGGGCCGCTGCCCCGCCTGCGCTCGGTCAACGCGGTCCTGCCGCGCGAGATCACGGTGACGCGCGCCGAGGAGGCGCCGGCCGGGTTCTCCGCCCGCCGCGACGCCCGTTCGCGCGCCTACCTCTACCGCGTGTTCGTGCGCGACTCGCCCTCTCCGTTCGAGCGCGGGCGGTCGCTGTGGTGGCCCTTCGGAATCGACGAGGCCGCCCTGCGGGCCTGCGCCGAGCTCCTGCGCGGCCGGCACGACTTCACCGCCTTCACGCCGAGCGACGGCTACCACCAGCGCTTCGAGCGCGACGTCCTCGACGCCCGCTGGGAGCGGGTCGGCGAGATCCTCGAGTTCCACATCGAGGCCGACACGTTCATGCGCCACATGAACCGCGTGCTGATCGGGACGATGCTCGAGGTGGCCACCGGCCGCCGCTCCGTGGAGGGCTTCGGTGCGCTGCTGGAGGGCCGGCCGCGCGCGGAGGCGGGCCGGACGGCCCCGCCGCACGGGCTCTACCTCGCGACGGTGCGGTACTAGAGGACTAGCCCCTCTTGGCGAGGATGCGCTGCAGCTCGCGGGCGAAGTCCCCGATCGGCTGCGTGTTGGCCGGCGGCGTGATGGTGACGGGCTTGCCGACGTCGGTGTATTCGATGCGGTACTCGATGCGGCCGCCGGTGATGCCGCCCGCGGCGTCCTTGTTGCCGGCCGGGGTCTGGAACTTCGAGGTCAGCGAGAGCTGGCGCACGGTGTCGTCGCCGGCGACCGCGGCCTCGAAGCGCGGGTTGCCGAAGGTGCGCTTGACCTGCGCGCGCTGCTGCGGCGTGAGGCGGCCCTGGGGGACGGCTGCGGCGGCCCCGGTCGTGGGCAGGGACTGGCTCAGGCGCTCGTACTGGTACATCACGGCGTCGGGGTCGACGGCGCCGGTGTAGACCGTGAGCTTCGTTCCCTTGAACGTGCGGGTGCCGGCCTTCTTGACGTTCTTGATCGCCGCGAGCGGGTTCAGGCCGATCTGGGCGAGCCCCTTCTGCTTGGAGGCCTGCGCCTGCTCGGTGAGGCGCGCGACGGCCTGCTGGCCGGCCTCGAAGCGCTGGCCGCCGAGGTTGATGAAGAAGTTGTCGCCCGTGGAGACGATCCGGCTGGCGAAGCTCGTGGTGAGGCCGGAGAAGGCGACCTTCCAGTCCAGACTCGGGAGCTTGTCGGCGCCGTTGTTGCGCAGCGGGCCGTTGAAGGTCAGCTCGAGCTTGTCGCCCACCGAGGGCGGCGCGTTGTCGAAGAAGATGCGCAGGGCCACGCTGGTCTGGGCGCTCGAGAGCGGCTTGACGCTCCCGAGGCGCTCCTTCGCGCTCGTCTCCGACGAGGCCTTGTCCGAGCCGCCGCAGGCGGCCAGCGCGAGCAGGCCGGCGAGGAGCAGGAGCAACCCGGTGCGGGGAATGGCCCGGTTCATGCAGTGCAGAGTGCCACAGGGATGGGCCGCTCAACAGGTCCCGGGACCGGTCCCGCATGCAGGTTGAGACCGTCGGCCCTGGGGCTCCGGCCGCGGCGATGGCAGTCTGCTGTGCCGTGAGGACTCTTCGTTCCCTTGGCAGCCAGCGCGGCCAGAGCGCCGCCGAGTACATGGGCATCCTGCTGCTCGTCGCCGTGATCGTCGGCGCGATGATCGCCTCCAACCTCGACGGCAAGATCGCCGGCGCGGCGACCGACATGGTCTCCCTGATCTCCGGGGGCGGCAAGGACGACGGCGGTGGCGCCGGCAGTGGCGGCCCGGGCACCCCCGGGGGGCCCGGCAACCCCGGCGGCCCGGGCACACCCGGGGGGCCCGGCAACCCCGGCGGCCCTGGCGGCTCGGGCGGCCCTGGCGGCTCGGGCGGCCCCGGTGGCTCCGGCGGCACGGCCGCGGACGACGAGAAGAAGATCACGCTCTGCCTCGGCTCCGCCGCGGAGGCCGGCAACTGCCTGCTCGCCGCACGGGCGCCCAACGCGGTCTCCGAGAAGATCACCGAACGGGCCCGCGACAAGGTCCGCCTCGCCCAGCGCAACCTCTACAACTCGAGCGCCCGCCCCGGCACGCCCGAGTACAACAAGCTCGTCAACGCCCGCCAGCAGGCGATCAAGGACCTGGTCAACAGCCGCCGGATCACCGACAACCTGCTCGTCAAGCCGCTCTCCCAGATCCGCAAGGTCGTCGACCCGCGCGTCAAGGACATCCAGGCGGGCATGGCCAAGGCGGGCAAGGGCGCGAGCAGTTCGAAGCCCGTCGTCCCCCTGAAGCCGAACACGAGCTCCGGCGGGCCGAACAAGCCCTCGCCCGCGAGCAAGTTCCTCAAGGGCCTCGGCAAGGTCGGCAAGGGCCTCGGCATCGCCGGCACGGCGCTCTCGCTCTACGACAACATCAAGAACGACGGTGTCGCCAAGGGCCTGACCAAGACCGCCGGCGGCGTCGCGGGCGCTTGGGGCGCCGGCACGGCGGTCACCGCCGGCGGCGAGGCGATCGTCGTCGCCACCGCCGGCGTCGGCGGCCTGGCCTGCGCCGGCGTGGCGCTCGCCGCCAGCTACTTCGGTGGCAAGTACGGCTCGCAGATCGCCGGCTGGGGCTACGATCGTGCCAAGGACATCGGGAACTTCACGAACGAGCACGTGTTCCAGCCGATCGGCCACGCGACCGAGACCGCGGTGAACAACGTCACGGACTTCGGAGAAGGAGCGGTGGAGGGCGGGAAGAAGGTGATCGGCGCCCTGAATCCGTTTGGTTAGCTGCGCTATGTCCCTTTTCCGAAAGAAGAGCCGAAGCCAGGCCGAGCGCCTGGCTTCCTGGCGTTCCGAGGCGCTGACGGGCGGCGGGCGAGCCCTCGACGGGGTCGGGCCGCTGCTCGAGGAGCTCGGCGCCGACGCCTCCGAGCAGCGCGACGGCTGGGTCGTCGAGCTCGCCGGCGACCGGCTGTTCATCGCGGCGATCGACGACGGGACCACGCTCTCCGGCTGGGCGCCGATCGAGGACACGCACGACGCGGGCGAGCTCCTGGCGCTGCTCCGCCGCAATCTCGAGCCGCGCCTCGTGTGGACGTGCCGGAGCGACGCCGGCGGCACCGACGAGCTTGGCGCGCGCTTCGCGGTCCCCCTCGACGGCTTCGACCGCGGCGCGGTCCTGCTCGTGCTCGAGGCGATGGCCGGCGCGCTCGGCGACGAGCCGATCGCCACGCGGGCGCGCGACCTGCGCGAGCCGCCACGCGGCGAGGCCGACGAGCAGGCAGCGAACGCCCGCGTGACCGAGGCGGTGCAGACCGCGCTGGCGACGCTCGGCCTGTCCCCCGAGTCCGACTCCGAGCGTCCCGGCGTGTGGCGCGTGGCCGCCGAGCGCGGCGTCGTCGAGCTCGTCCTGCGCGACACGGGCGAGAGCCTGCTGCTGATGCACGAGCTCGAGTACGCCGGGGGCGAGGCCGACGTCGAGGCTCTGCGCTGGCTGCTCCTGGCCGGCGACTGGGGCAGCGCGCGGATGGGCGTGGCGTCGCTGCCGGGCGGGCCTGGGCTGTTCTCGGTCTGCGCCGTCCCCGCCGCCTCGCTCGAGCCGCAGGCGCTCGCCTGGGGCATGGCCGAGGTCCTGCGGCTCAGCGACGAGTACGACCGGCTGGCGGCGGGCTGATGAGCGCGGAGATGGTCATCACGATCGCGTTCTACCTGCTGCTCGTCTTCGGCTACTTCTACGCGGTCGGGAAGGTCTGGCGCGGCGAGAGCGAGTTCGACCGCGACACCCCGGCGTCGTTCTGGCCCTTCAGCGTGGCGCTGTGGCGGGGCGCGGGCCGCGCGCTCCCGGTCCAGGGGGCGAGCGTGCTCCTGCTGATCGGCGCCGGGGTCACCTCCGACCTCATCGGCACCCGCTCCCGGTACTACGACGCGGTGATGGCGATCGGCCTGCTCGGGCTGCTCGCGGGGATCTTCGTGGCACTCCCGATCATGTACTTCAACCGCCCCAAGCCGCTCGTCCCGCCAATCTGGCGCGATGACCCCGGAGCGGTCGAGGAGTGGCGCACCGCCCGCACGCGCCGCTAGCCTCGGAGCCGTGCTCCGCGTACTGCTGACCAACGACGACGGGATCGAGGCGGAGGGGCTGCAGGCGCTGCGGCGGGCGCTGGCGCAGGTGGAGGACATCGAGCTCGCGGTCATCGCGCCCGACGGGAACCGCTCGGCCACCGCGCGGTCGATCACCACGCGCCGACCGCTGTGGGTCGAGGAGGTGCCGTTCGGCGACGGCAGGGTCGGCTTCGCGACCGACGGCACGCCGGTCGACTGCGTCCGGCTCGCCGCCCTCGGCCTGGTCGACGGCTTCACCGCCGACCTGATCGTGTCGGGCATCAATCACGGGTCGAACCTCGGTGACGACATCACGTACTCGGGCACGGTCGCGGCTGCGCTCGAGGGCGTGATCCTCGGCATCCCCGGCATCGCGGTCTCCCAGCAGTCCAACGCGCGTGAGATGGATTTCCGCCTCGGGCGCATCTTCGAGTTCGAGATCGCCGCCGCGTTCGCCGCGCGGCTGGTCGAGGAGATCGACGACGTGCCGCTGCCGAAGGGCACGCTGCTCAACGTCAACTTCCCGGCCGGCGAGGTCGACGGCGTCGGGGTCGCGCGGCTCGGCAAGCGCATCTACCGCGACCAGCTCTCGCTGGTCGACGAGGAGTCCGGCCGGCGCCAGTACCGCATCTACGGCGACGCGCCCGACTATCACCACGAGGACGGCACCGACCTCGCCGCGATCGCCGACGGCCGCGTCGCGGTGACGCCGCTGCACTTCGACCTCACGGACCGCCCCGGGATCGAGACGCTGCAGGCGTACGACCTCGCGCGGCTACTCGCGCCGGCCGCGGAGGAGCTCGAGTAGCGGATGGCCGAAGTCGCGGAGCGGGCGGACGAGCTCAAGCGGCAACTCGCCCACCACAACCACCGTTACTACGTCCTCGACGACCCCGAGGTCGGCGACGACGTCTATGACGCCCTGCTCGACGAGCTGCGGGCGATCGAGCGCGACCACCCGGACCTCGTCACGCCCGACTCGCCGACCCAGCGCGTCGGCGCCGAGCCGGTCTCGCGGCTCGAGAAGGTCTCACACCTGCAGCCGATGTACTCGCTCGCCAACGCGCGCTCGGAGGAGGAGCTGCGCGGCTGGGTCGCGCGCATGCGCTCGCACCTCGCCCGCGAGGGGATCGAGGATCCGGCCTTCGAGTTCGTCGCCGAGCCGAAGATCGACGGCCTGGCGATGTCGCTCGTCTATCGCGACGGCGTGCTCGAGCGCGGCGCGACGCGCGGCAACGGCGAGGTGGGGGAGGACGTCACGCACAACCTGCGCACGATCGGATCGATCCCGCTCAGCTTCGAGGACGCCCCGCCGCTGATCGAGGTCCGGGGCGAGATCTACATGTCACTGTCGGACTTCAAGGCGCTCAACGAGCGGCGCGCCGAGGCCGGGCTCCCGACGTTCATGAACCCGCGCAACTCGGCGGCCGGCACGATCCGGCAGCTCGACCCGGCGCTCGCGGCCGAGCGGCCGCTGTGGATGTGGTGCTACGCGATCGGCGCGACCGAGGGGATCTCGTTCTCGAGCCACTGGCAGTCGCTGGAGTGGCTCCGCGACCACGGCTTCCGCGTCAACGACGACGTCAAGAAGCTCGACTCCGAGGACGACGTCGTGGCCCGGTGCCTGAGCTGGCAGGAGCGCCGCGGCGCGCTCGACTTCGAGATCGACGGGGTCGTCGTCAAGGTCGACGACGTCGAGCTGCAGCGGCGCCTCGGCGTCGTCGGGCGCGACCCGCGCTGGGCGATCGCCTGGAAGTTCCCGCCCACCACCGCGGTGACGAAGCTCAACGACATCCTCTGGAACGTCGGCAAGTTCGGCGACCTGCACCCGTTCGGCGCGCTCGAACCCGTCCACGTCGGCGGCGTCACGATCAAGATGGCGACGCTGCACAACGAGGAGGACCTCGCGCGCAAGGACCTCCGGGTCGGCGACGAGGTGATCGTGCTGCGCGCCGGCGACGTGATCCCGCAGGTGCTCTCGCCCGCGCCGCACGCGCTCGAGAACCCCCACCGCTCGCCGCCGCCGCGACCGCCCGCGCGCTGCCCGTTCTGCGACACGCCGACGGTCAAGGCGGACTCGGTCTTCACGCAGTGCCCGAACCGCG
>JBDTMF010000231.1:0-6425 GCA_039934455.1 Solirubrobacteraceae bacterium | reverse complement strand
CGAGAGCGCGCGCGCCGCGGCGCGCGGAGACGAAGGTCCCCCGGCCTCGCTGCGCGGCGCCGTGCGCGCGGCGATCGCCGGGCTCGACGAGCCGGCCCGCCGGACGGCTGAGCTCGCCGCGGTCGCCGGCCGGCCGCTCGATCGCGTCGAGCTGGCGGCGCTGGCGCCGCCCGAGGCGGTGCTCGCGGCGATGGACTGCGGGCTGTTCCGCAGCGCCGACGGCCGCTTCGGCTTCCGCCACGATCTCCTGCGCGAGGCTGCGCTGGCGGACCTCGACGACACCCGCCGCGCGATCCTGCACGAGGCCCTGGGCAGCGTGCCGGGCGCGCGCGCGGCCGAGGCCGCGCACCACCTCCGCCTCGCGGGCCGCGACGACCTCGCGGTCGCCAGGCTCGTGGAGGCGGCGGCCGACGCGACGCAGGCCACCGCGCTCGTCGAGGCGGCCGCGTACCTCGAGGAGGCCATCGGGCTGCGTCCCGACGACCCGCACGTGCGGCTGCAGCTGGGCGAGACGCTCGCGCAGCTGGGGCGCCGCGCCGACGCGCTCGCCGCGCTCGACGCCGCCGTGCGGCTGATCGATCCCGCCGACGCCGGCGCCCGCGTCCACGCGCACCTGCGCGCCGCGATCTGGTGCCGCAGCTCGCTGTGCGACCCGGCGCGGGCGGGCCGCTCCGCCCAGCTCGCGCTCGACGCGCTCGACGCCGGCCGGGACGATGACGTCGAGAAGCGTGCCGAGCTGCTGCTGATCCGGGCGTGGAGCGAGGTGACGACGCTCGGGGCGGGCGCCGCCGACGCGACGCTCGCCCAGCTCGACGCGCTCGGGCTCGACCTCGGGGCCCCGCCCCTGCAGCTCCATCACCTCGACAACCTGCGCGGCTTCGTGCTGCTCGCCGAAGGGCGACTCGCCGAGGCCGAGGAGGCGCTGGTCGCCGCGGGCGAGGCCGGCGAGCGCGCCGGCCGTGCCGACCTCGCCTACGGCGGCTGGGCCAACGCGGCCTGCATCGCGTCCGCCCTGGGGGCACGGGAGCGGGCACTCGAATACGCGCAGCGCGGCGCGGTCAGGATCAGCGGCGCCCCGACCGTCGACTTCCACATGGCCTGCCTGCTCGCCTACACCCTTGCGCGGCTGGGGCGCCACCACGAGGCCCGCGCCGCCAACGACCGACAGGTGGAGCTGGCCGCCCGGCTCGCGTCACCCGAGCTCGCGTCGGTCGCTGAGCATGACGGCGGGCTGGTCGCACTGCTGGCGGGCGACCACGAACGGGCTGCCGAGCTGCTCGGCCGTGCGCTCGCCGGCGACCCCCCGGTCCAGCGGGCCGAGGCGCGGTTGCGACGCGCAGAGGCGCTGGCGCGGCTCGGCCGCGCGGCCGAGGCCGACGCCGAGATCCGCGCCGCCACGCTCGAGCCGATCCGCGCCGCGCACCGCCCGGCCGTGCTCGTGGCCCGGATGACGTTCGCCCAGGCGCTGAGCGCGCGGGCGAGCGGCGACCTCGCGCTCGCCGAGCGACGGCTGCGCGAGGCCGAGGGCCACTGGCGGCGGCTCGCCGGCGACGACGACGCGGGTCGCGAGCACCTGGCCTCGCTCGTCGATCTCGGGCGGCCGCCGGTCACGGGCGCCGTCGACCCGGCCGGCGAGCTCGAGCGCGTGACCGACGAGCTGCGAGCCCTGGAGGCCCTTGCCCACGTTCGATGACAGCGCGACGAGCGACGCGCCGGTCGAGGAGGTGTGGAAGCTCCTCTACGACCCCGCGCGGATGGTCGAGTGGTGGGAGGGCATCGAGCGCGTGGAGCCGAGCGGCGAGAGCGGCATCACGATCTATCCGGACGGCTACCCGGACTTCCCGATGCCACAGGAGCTGCGCACCGCCGCCGACGGCCGCGGCCTGACCATCTCCTGCCTGGTCAGCTCCCTCGTGTTCGAGTGGCGGCTCGAGCCGCTCGACCCGGGCACGCGCATTCGTGTGCACGTGGAGATCCCCGAGGAGGAGGCCCACCGGCTGGAGAGCCAGCGCGCGGGAGTGAGCGCGTCCCTGCGCTCGCTCGCCGCGCTGGCCACGGCTACGGCCTGACCTCGAGCACCAGGTTGAACGGCGTCTCGGCCGACCGGCGCACGCGGCTGAAGCCGCCCTCGTGGAGCACCTCGGCGAGGCGCTGCTCGCCGGCCTGAGCGCCGAGCGCGAGGCCGACCTCCTGACTCAGCGAGGCAGGCGTGCAGAGCATCGTCGAGCCCGCGTAGAAGATGCGGCCGACGGGGTTGAGGTTGTCCTCGACGGCGTCGCCGGCGAACGGCTCGACGACGAGCCACGTGCCGTCGCCGGCCAACTGGGAGCGCACGTGGCGCGCGGCCCCGACCGGGTCGCCCATGTCGTGCAGCGCGTCGAACACGCAGACGAGGTCGTACGGGCCGCCGCTCAGCGCCTTGGCGCTCGACGCCTCGAAGCTGACGCGGTCGGCCACGCCGGCGCGCTCGGCGGCGCGGCGCGCGGCCTCGATGGAGCTCTCGTGGTAGTCGGTGCCCACGAACGTCGAGGCCGGGTAGGCCTGCGCCATCAGGATCGTCGAGGCGCCGTGCCCGCAGCCGATGTCGGCCACGCGCGCGCCCGCCTCGAGCTTCTCGACCACGCCCTCGAGCGACGGCAGCCACGACTCGACGAGGTTGGCGAGGTAGCCGGGCCGGAAGAAGCGCTCGGTGCCCTCGAACAGGTCGTGATCATGCTCGTGCCAGCCGAAGCCCTCGCCGCTGCGGAAGCGCTCGGTGATGTGCGGCTCGTCCTTGACGATCGCCGCGATCAGCTGGAACGCGCCGGGGATGAAGGCCGGGCTGTCGTCGTGCGCGAGCGCGAGCGCCTGCTCGGGCGGCAGCCGGAACGTCGCGCCGGCCGCGTCGTAGGCGACGTAGCCGCTCGCCGCCTGCTGGCACAGCCACTCGCGCAGATAGCGCTCGTGGCAGCCGGTGCGCTCCGCGAGCTCTGCGGGCGTGAGCGGCTCGCCGTCGGCCATCGCCTTGTAGAGGCCGAGCTTGTCGCCGATGACCACGAGCGGCGCGGTCGCCGCCGCGCCCATGTCCTGCACGAACTGCCCCATGAACTGCTCGAGCTTCTGCTCGTCGATGGTTGGCGTCGCCGCCATGAGAGCCTCCTACGGTCGTTGACGTCGGCAGCTTCCCGGCGCCCCGTCAAGGCTCCGTCAACGGCGCGTCATTGGCTGGATGCGCCAGGTGCCAGCCCCCGCGCGGCAGGTGCCTGTGTCACCGACGAGACCCCTGCCTGCCCCCAGTCCGGAGGGGGCTCTCGCTGGGAGGCTGCTGGCAGTCCTCCCCGCCCCCTCTGAAGGAGCCAAGGCCTGATGCAGTCCCGCAACCTCGCAGCGCGTGCCGGTCGATGGAGCTCGCAGCACCGCAAGACGGCCATCCTCGGCTGGATCCTGTTCGTCGTGCTCGCCGCCGTCGTCGGCGGCAAGATCGGCCAGAACGAGCTCGACGTGTCGGCCTCCGGCGATGGCGAGTCCAAGCGGGGCGACATGATCGTCGAGGCCGCGGGCTTCCCCGACCAGGCCGGCGAGCAGGTGCTCGTGCAGGGCAGGGGCGCCGTCAGGGCAGGCGATCCTGAGGTGAAGGCCACCGTGCGGGATGTCGTGAGCCGCCTCGGGCGGATCGACGGCATCACCGAGATCGAGAGCCCGCTCGATCCCGCCACGCGCGCCAACACCGTCTCCAAGGACGGCCGCTCGGTCGTGGTGAACTTCACGATGCCCGGGTCCGACGAGCACGTCGAGCAGCTCGTCGAGCAGCCGCTCGCGGCCGTGGCCGCCCTTCAGGCCGCCCACCCGGGCGTGCGCGTCGAGCAGTTCGGCGACGTCTCGGCCACCAAGGAGGTCGCCGCCCAGGACGCGAAGGACGGCAAGAAGTCGCACCTCATCTCCTACGGCCTGATGCTGATCATCCTGCTGGTCGCGTTCGGCGCGTTCGTCGCCGCCGGCCTCCCGCTGGTGCTCGGCGCCACCGCCGTCGCGGGCACGGTCGGCCTGCTCGGGCCCGTCAGCCACCTCTACGCGCTGCCGGTCGACGTGGCCCAGCTCGTGGTGATCATCGGCCTCGCCGTCGGCGTCGACTACGCCATGTTCTACTCGCGCCGCATGATGGAGGAGCGCGACCGCGGCCACTCGGTCGAGGCCGCGCTGGAGATCGCCGCCGCCACGTCGGGCCGCGCGGTGCTGATCTCGGGCATCACGGTGATGACCGCGATGGCCGGCCTGCTGTTCGCCGGCAACCCGATCTTCATCGGCTTCGGCATCGGCACGATGCTCGTCGTCGCTGTCGCCATGCTCGGCTCGATGACCTTCCTGCCCGCGATGCTCGCCTTCCTGAGCCGGAAGAACTGGCTGGAGAAGGGCCGCGTGCCCTTCGTCACCAAGCGCCGCCACGAGGCCAAGGGCGAGTCGCGCATCTGGGCCGCCGTCATCACCCGCGTCCTGGCGCGCCCGCTCGTGTCGACGCTGATCGCCGGCAGCCTCCTCGTCGGCCTCTGCGTCCCCGCGCTCGGCCTCCAGTTCAAGGAGCCGGGCTTCGAGGGCTACTCGCGCAGTCAGCCGGTCATCCAGACCTACGACCGGGTCCAGGCCGCCTTCCCCGGCGGCGCCGTCCCCGCCACGACCGTGATCAAGGCCAAGGACGTCACGGCCGCGCCGGTCCAGGCCGCGATCCGGCAGCTGCACGACCGGGCGCTGGCCAGCGGGCAGCTCTCCGAGCCCTCCAGCGTCGACGTCAGCCCCGACAAGACCGTGGCGGTCGTCGCCCTGTCGGTCAAGGGCAGCGGCACCGACGCCGCGTCGGAGCGCTCGCTCGAGGTGCTGCGCTCCGACGTCGTCCCGGCCACCGTCGGCAGGCTGGCCGGCGCGGAGGTCGCCGTGAACGGAATGACCGCGGGCTCGAAGGACTTCATCGACGTCATGACGTCGCACGTCCCGATCGTGTTCCTGTTCGTGCTCAGCCTCACGTTCATCCTGCTGCTGGTCACGTTCCGCTCGATCGTGGTGCCGATCAAGGCGATCGTGCTCAACCTGCTGTCGGTCGGCGCGGCCTACGGCGTCCTCGTGCTCGTCTTCCAGGACGGGCACGGCGAGAAGCTGCTCGACTTCCAGTCGGTCGGCGGCATCGCCCCGTGGATCCCGCTGTTCCTGTTCGTGATCCTGTTCGGCCTCTCGATGGACTACCACGTGTTCATCCTCAGCCGCATCCGCGAAGCGGTGGACCGCGGGATGAGCAACGACGACGCGGTCGCCCACGGCATCAAGAGCACGGCCGGTGTCGTGACGAGCGCCGCGCTCGTGATGGTCGCGGTCTTCGGCTCGTTCGCGCTCGGCAGCGACCAGGTGGTCAAGCAGATCGGCGTCGGCCTCGCCGCCGCGATCCTGATCGACTCGACGGTCATCCGCGCCGTCCTGCTGCCGGCGACCATGAAGCTGCTGGGCGCGCGCAACTGGTACCTGCCCAAGAGCCTGGGCTGGCTGCCGAGGTTCGACCACGAGCCGGAGGCGACGCCCGCGCCCGCCTGATCCGGCCCGCGTCCGACCGCCCCGTATCGTTCGGTCATGAGCTCTCTCGCAACCGAGGAGCTGCGGCGCCTCGACGCTTGGTGGCGGGCAGCGAACTACCTGTCCGTCGGCCAGATCTACCTGCTCGACAACGCGCTGCTGCGCGAGCCGCTGACCATCGAGCACGTCAAGCCGAGGCTGCTGGGCCACTGGGGGACGACCCCCGGCCTCAACCTCCTGTACGCGCACATGAACCGCGCGATCGTGCAGCGCGACCTCGACGCGCTGTACGTCACGGGCCCGGGCCACGGCGGCCCGGGCCTCGTCGCCTCGACCTGGCTCGAGGGCAGCTACACGGACGTCTATCCCGACATCACGCGCGACGCGGCGGGCATGCACAAGCTGTTCCGCCAGTTCTCCTTCCCGGGCGGGATCCCGAGCCACGTCGCGCCGGAGACGCCGGGCTCGATCCACGAAGGGGGCGAGCTCGGCTACGCGCTCGTGCACGCCTACGGCGCCGCGTTCGACAATCCCGACCTGCTCGTGTGCTGCGTCGTCGGCGACGGCGAGGCGGAGACCGGGCCGCTCGCCGCGAGCTGGCACTCGAACAAGTTCCTCGACCCCGCGCGCGACGGCGCGGTGCTGCCGGTGCTGCACCTCAACGGCTACAAGATCGCCAACCCGACGGTGCTGGCGCGGATCCCCGAGGCGGAGCTGCGCTCGCTGATGGAGGGCTACGGGCACGCGCCGCGCTTCGTGACCGGCGACGACCCCGACACCGTGCACGAGCTGCTCGCGACGGAGCTCGCCGGCGCGCTCGACGAGATCGCCGAGATCCAGCGCGCCGCCCGCGCCGCCGAGCGCGCGGAGCGCCCGCGCTGGCCGATGATCGT
>JBDTMF010000230.1:0-6433 GCA_039934455.1 Solirubrobacteraceae bacterium | reverse complement strand
AAGTTCTGCTTCCACGGTCGCTCCGTGGTGGAGGCGAACGCCGGCACCGGCGACGCGTTCGTCGCCGGCCTGAAGGCCTGATCTAGCGGGCGAGCAGCACCGCGGCCCACTCGCCGCCGAAGCGTCGCTCGCGTTCCTCGAGGCCGTGCGTGGCGAAGGCCGCCGCCACCTCGTCGGCCTCCTCCCGCAGCAGCCCCGAGGCGATCAGCCGCTCGGGGACGTCTTCGAGCAGCCGCGCGACGTCGAGCAGCAGCGGTCGCACGAGGTTCGCCGTCACCGTCGGCGCCCACGGGGCCGCCTCCCGCCGCAGGTTGACGCGCCGCACCTCCACCTCGGCGGCGTTGACGCGCGCGTTCTCGGCCGACGCCTCCAGCGACGCGGGCTCGACGTCGACCGCGAGCACCGGCGCGTAGCCGAGCCGCGCCGCGGCGATCGCGAGCACCCCGCTCCCGGATCCCCAGTCCGCCAGCGCGCCTTCCGGGTCGAGCTCGAGCAGCAGCTCGAGACACAGCCGGGTCGTGTGGTGCGCGCCCGTGCCGAAGGCCTGGCCCGGGTCGATGATCAGGTCGATGCCCGACCCGTCCAGCGCCTCCTCCCACGGCGGGCGCACGCGCAGCCGCCGGAAGCGCCAGGCGACGTCGACCGGCCGGTGCCAGACCTTCCAGCGGTCTGCCCAGTCGTCGGGCACCTCTGAGCTCGAGACCTCCACCAGCGTGTTGCCCGCCGCGGCCTGGAGCGCAGGCAGGTCGGGCAGCTCGCCCGCCGCGCCGTAGAGCGCGTACTCGACGATGTCCTCGGAGACGTCAGTCTCCTCCAGCCCGCCCGGCACGAGCTCGAGCAGCTCGGCCAGCACGATCTCCGCAGCCGCGCGCGGGACGCGCACCGCGAGCCGTATCAAGGGCCTGTCCGAGAACAGGCGTGCCGACTGCTTGGACAGGCCCTCAACCCGCGAGCACCCGCTTGAGCTTGGCGAGCATGCCCTCGTCGGAGCGCGTGTTGTCGTCGGTGATCGTCTCGGCGAAGCGCTCGAGCAGGTCCTTCTGGGCGCGCGATAGCCGCCGCGGCGTGGCGACGTTGACCACGACCCGGATATCGCCAGTGCGGCCGCGCGAGAGCGGCGGCAACCCGCGCCCGCGCAGCAGGATCTGCTCGCCGGGCTGGGTCCCCGCCGGGACGTCGATCGGCACCGGGCCGTCGAAGGTGGGGACCTCGACCGTGGTGCCGAGCGCGGCCAGCGGCGCCGGGACGTCGATGACGGTGATCAGGTCCTCTCCGTCGCGCAGGAAGCGCTCGTCCTCGCGCACCCGGACGACGACATAGAGGTCGCCGGCCGGCCCGCCGTTCTGGCCCGCATGGCCGCGGCGGGTGAGCCGGATGCGCTGGCCGTCGGCGATCCCCGGCGGGATGTCGACCGCGACGCGGCGCTGCTCGCGCACGAGACCCGCGCCGTCGCACTCGTGGCAGGGCGTCTCGGGGACGCGGCCGTCGCCGCCGCAGACGTCACAGATCGCGGTGCGCACGAGCTGGCCGAACGCGGTGCGCGCCACGCGCTGGTGCTGGCCGGTCCCGTCGCAGGTGCGGCAGGTGACGATCGGCGTCCCCGGCTCGGCGCCGTTGCCGTGGCAGGTCCCGCACAGCGCGGCCGCCTGGTAGGCGACCTCGACCTGGATGCCGCGGGCCGAGTCGGCGAGGTCGATCGTCGCGGAGGAGACGACGTCGCCGCCCTGGGCGCCGCCGCCGCGGCCTCGCCGCCCACCGCCGCCGCCGGCGCCGCCGAACGCGGCCTCGAAGCCGCCCTGGCCGAAGATCGCCGAGAACAGGTCGGAGACCGAGCCGAACGAGTCCATGTCCGGCGCGTAGCCGCGGCCCCGCAGGCCCTCCTCGCCATACGCGTCGTAGAGCCGCCGCCGCTCGGGGTCCGAGAGCACCTCGTAGGCGCCCGCGGCCTCCTTGAACTTCTCCTCGGCGTCGGGGTCGTGCGCGTTGACGTCCGGGTGCAGCTCGCGCGCGAGCTTCCGGAACGCCTTCTTGATCTGGGCGTCGTCGGCGCCCCGCTCGACGCCGAGCGTCTCGTAGTAGTCGCGCGCCATTTCTAGTCCGTGTAGACGTCTTCGACGAAGCGCGAGAGCTGGAGCGCCGCAGCGCGGACGGAGCGCATGGCGACGGCGTAGTCCATCCGCGTCGGCCCGATCACGGAGACGGTGCCGAGGTTGCGCTGGGGCAGGCCGTAGTTGGCGGCGACGAGCGAGAGCCCGCGCAGCGCGGGCGTCGCGTTCTCCTGGCCGATCCGGACGTAGAGGCCGCGCTCGGCGAGGGCGTCGGAGAGCACGCCGAGGAGGGTGACACGGCGCTCGAGCATCTCCATCACGGCGTTCAGCTGCGGCAGGTCCTGGAAGCGGTACTCGGTCAGCAGGCGCGCCGCTCCATCGACGTACAGCGTCTCCTCCGCGGTCTCGGCCAGCTCGGTGAAGGCGGGCGCGAGGCGGGTGATGAACGCGCTCTCGGTCGGCGGCAGCGTCGGGTCCTCGAGCCGCGAGTGCAGCATCCGCGCGCCCAGGCCCATGCCGATGAGCTGCTCGTTGAGGTAGGCGGCCGCCCACTCCGCCAGGCCGGGGTCGACGGGACTGTCGAACGCGAAGATGCGCTTGGAGACGCCGCCGGTCGAGGTGATGATCACGACCATCAGCACCTGCGGCTGGAGCGCGAGGACCTCGACATGGCGGATCGTGGTGGTCGCGATCGGGGGCGCCGAGACGATCGCCAGGAGGTTCGTGACCTGCGACAGCGTCTCCGTCGTCACGCGCATCGCCTCGTCGACCTCGCGGCGGGCGAGCGTGAGCTCGACGACGCGCGGCTCGACGGCGGTCGACCGGCGCTGGGGCAGGATGTTGTCGACGAAGTAGCGGTAGCCCGCGTCGGTCGGGACGCGCCCAGCCGAGGTGTGCGGGTGGGCCAGCAGGCCCAGCTCCTCGAGCACGGCGAGCTCGTTGCGGATCGTCGACGAGCCGTAGCCGATCTCCTCGTCGGAGGCCAGCGCCTTCGAGCCCACCGGCTGACCGGCCTCGGCGAAGAGGTCGACCACCTTGCCCAGCAACAGCTCCTGACGGGGAGACAGCATCCCGTCGATTGTAAGAAGGGCGGCTTGCTAGCCCACCTGGAGCTCGGCCTTGCCCTTGCGGATGATGCGGCGCTCGTCCTGGAACGCCTCGGCCTCGACGGTCGCGATGCCGTCGGAGACGCCCTTCACGCTCGCGCTCACCGTCAGCTCCTGCTCGGGGAAGCCCATGCCCCGGAACTGGATCGAGAGGCTGCGCAGCGCCTCCGGGCCGTCGCCGGCGGCGCTGACCGCGCGCGCGACCTGGGCCATCATCCACAGGCCGTGGAGGATCTTGCCCGGGAGACCGACCGACTGGGCGAACTCCTCGTCGATGTGGATCGGGTTGAAGTCGCCGGAGGCGCCCGCGTATCGGACGGTGAGGTACTTGTCGGGCGTGACCTTGAGGTCGGGCAGCGCCTGGCCCGGCTCGAGCTCGCTCATCGGACGATGTTGGTCCAGGTGCCGGTGCAGACCGTCTCGCCGTCCTGGTTCGTCGAGCGGCTCTCGAACACGAAGAACGCGAGGCCGCCGCGCTCAGCGATGTCCTTGACCTCGATCTCGGTCTCGATCTCGTCGCCCGCCACCACCGGAGGTCCCCACGCGAACTCCTGGCCGCCATGGACCATGCGAGCGAAGTCGATGCCGACGTCGGGGTCGAAGAGGGCCGACGCCAGCGGGCGGCTCGAGTAGACGACGGCGAACATCGGCGGGGCCACGACGTCGGCGTAGCCGGCGTCGCGCGCGGCCTCGGGATCGTGGTGCAGCGCCCCCTCCTCGCCGACGGCGGAAGCGAACTCGCGCACCTTCTCGCGGCCCACCGCGTAGGTCGCGCGCGGGTATGTCTTGCCGACGGCGTCGGACTTCAGCGCCACTGCTGCCTCCTCTTTGCGTCCACTGGACCCTATCCGGACCAATAAGAGGTTGTCTCCGCCGTGAACCGTGGAAGACTCACCTACGAATGAGCAGCCGCGTCAAGGCCCTCGCGGTCCTCAACGTCCTCGGCTGGCTCGTCGCCGTTCCCATCCTGCTGATCGCGGTCGTCGATCCGTTCGTGGACTTCGGCGATTGGCCGGATCGGATCATCGGCGGCCGCCAGGGCAACGTCCAGTTGCACGCGCCCACCCCGGCGCCCACCCCCGCGCCCACCCCGGCCGTCCTGCGCCCGGGTCGTGAGCGCCAGGTGAGCGCCGATCCGCTGCGCGCGGCCCGCGATGCGCTCGAGCAGTTCCGGCCCGCCATCTCCCCCGCGGCGACCGGCGGCGCGCCGCTCGGCACGCTCGGTGGCGGGACGCAGGGCGGCAGCGCGCCCGACCGGGGCCTGCGCGGCCAGACGGGGCCGAACCGCATCCCGACGCAGCCCGTGCAGCCGCTCGGCCCGCTCCCGGCGCCCGGCGTGACCACCCCGGTGGTCCAGGTGCCGACCTCCGGCACCGGCCAGTCCCCCGCCACTCCGCCCCTGGTCGTGCCCGACAGCCCCCAGCCGGGGCCGAGCGTGCCCGGTCGCGGCGTCGGCGCGCCGCCCGCGCCCGAGGCGCCGGTCGCCGCCCCGGCGCCCGGTGACGCCGAGGGCCCCGGCCCGGGGCCGACCCCCACGCCCACGCCCGAGCCGACCGCGACGCCCGAGCCCACGGTCACCCCCGAGCCGACCGCCACGCCGGAGCCGAGCGCCACGCCGGAGCCGAGCGCCACGCCGGAGCCGACTGCCACGCCCGAGCCCACGGTCACCCCCGAGCCGACCGCGACGCCCGAGGCACCGGCGCCCGAGGTGCCCGTGCCACCGACCGATCCGCCCGGTGGCGACCCGGACAACCCGCCGCCCGCGCCCGCCGATCACGTGAAGCTCCAGCTCGCGGTCAAGCCGCCGCAGGACCACATGCCGGGGCCGGAGCTGCCCGGCGCGCCCGGCCCCTAGTCGCCGTCGAGCTCCAGGACGGCCAGGAAGGCGTCCTGGGGGACCTCGATGCGGCCGACCTGCTTCATGCGCTTCTTACCCTCCTTCTGGCGCTCGAGCAGCTTGCGCTTGCGCGAGATGTCACCGCCGTAGCACTTGGCCGTGACGTCCTTGCGGAACGCCTTGACCGTCTCGCGGGCGATGATCTTCGCGCCCACCGCCGCCTGGATCGGCACGTCGTACTGCTGCCGCGGGATCCGCTTGCGCAGGCGCTCGACGAGCGCGCGTCCGGCCTCGTAGGCCTTCTCGCGGTGCACGATCATCGAGAGCGCGTCGACGGGGTCGCCGGCCAGCAGGACGTCGAGCTTGACCATGTCGGACGGCTTCATCCCGATCGGCTCGTAGTCGAGTGAGGCGTAGCCCTTGGTGCGCGACTTCAGCTGATCGAAGAAGTCGAGCACGATCTCGGCCAGTGGCAGGTCGTAGGTGATCTGCACGCGCTCGGCCGACAGGAAGTGCATGCCCTGATGCTCGCCGCGGCGCTCCTGGCACAGCTCCATGATCTGGCCGATGTGGTCCTTCGGCGCGAGGATCGACGCGCGGACCATCGGCTCGCGGACCTCGGCGATGCGCGCGGGGTCGGGCATGTCGGTCGGGTTGTGGACCGTGCGCTCGCTGCCGTCGGTGAGCGTGAGCGCGAACTCGACCGACGGCATCGTCGCCATCAGCTCGACGTCGTACTCGCGCTCCAGGCGCTCGCGCACGATGTCCATGTGCAGCAGGCCGAGGAAGCCGCAGCGGAAGCCGAAGCCCAGCGCGTCGGAGTTCTCGGGCTCCCAGAACAGCGCGGCGTCGTTGAGCGAGAGCTTCTCGAGCGCGTCGCGCAGCTCCTCGAACTGGTTGGACTCGATCGGGAACAGGCCGCAGAAGACCATCGGCTTGACCTCGCGGTAGCCGGGCAGCGGCTCGGCGGCCGGGTTGGCGCGCGAGGTCAGCGTGTCGCCGACCGGCAGGCTGCCGACGTCCTTGATGCCGGTGATCAGGTAGCCGACCTCGCCGGCCGAGAGCGCGTCGACCGGCGTCATGGCGGGCGTGAAGAAGCCGATGTCGTCGATGTCGGCCTGCGTGCCGGCCACCATCGCGCGGATCGGCTCGCCCTTCGTGAAGGTGCCGTCGACGACCCGGATGTAGGCGATCACGCCGCGGTACTGGTCGTACTCGGAGTCGAAGATGAGCGCGCGCGGCGGCGCCTCGGGGTCGCCATCGGGCGGCGGGACGCGCGCGATCAGCTCCTCGAGCACCTCGGGCACGCCGGCACCGGTCTTCGCCGAGATGCGCAGGACCTCGTCGGGCTGCTCGCCGATCAGGTCGGCGATCTCCTCCGCCACGCGCTCGGGCTCGGCGCCGGGCAGGTCGATCTTGTTCAGGCACGGGATCAGCTCGAG
>JBDTMF010000229.1:0-6450 GCA_039934455.1 Solirubrobacteraceae bacterium | reverse complement strand
AGCACATCGCCGACGACATCCAGACGCGTCACTTCGACCTCTGTGACCAGACGCGCGCGGTCGAGAACCAGGTCTTCGTGGTGTCGGCGAACCAGACCGGCCCGTGGGGCCCGCTGCGCTTCCTCGGCTCGGCCAAGGTCGTCGATCCCGGCGGCGCCGTGCTCGCCGCCACCGGTCCGGCCGAGGGGCTCGCGGTCGCCGAGGTGGACGTGGCGGCGATCCACGAGATCCGGCTCGGGATCGATCATCTGGCCGACCGCCGGCCGGACGCCTACGCGCCACCGCTGCCCGCCGCGGCCGTGCTCGGCTTCGCACGCTGAACGGCCGGGGCAGCGCACGCTCCCGCGCTTCGCACGAGCCTGCGGGAGGAACGGCTCAGAGCGCGGCCTGGAGCACCTGGCGCGCGATCGGCGCCGCCGCCTTCCCGCCCGCGCCCGCTCCCACGAGCATCACGGCGACCACGATCTTCGGCGCGCCGGCGGGGGCGAAGGCGACGAACCAGGCGTCGGTGTTCTTCGGGTCCGGCGTCGCGTCGGCGGTCGGGCGCAGCTCGGCGGTGCCGGTCTTCCCCGCGACCTCGATGCCGGGCAGCGCGGCGGCCGTGCCCGTGCCCGAGCGCACGACGGAGAGCATCATCTCGCGCACCTGGCCGGCGGTGCGCGCGGAGACCGCGCGGTGGCGGATGACCTTGTCGGAGCGCACGATCCGCGGCGTCGGGTGCACGCCGCGGTTGGCGATCGTCGCGCCGACCGCCGCCATCTGCAGCGGCGTGGCGAGGACGCGGTCCTGGCCGATCGCCGACGCGCCGACCGCGAGGGAGTCCTTGAGCTCCTTGACCGGCGGGTAGACGCTGACCTTGCCCGCCGGCACGCGCGGCGTCTCGTTGAAGCCGAAGCGCTCCGCGGCGGCGTGCATCCGCTTGGCGCCGAGCTTCGCGCCGAGGGGCGCGAAGACGGAGTTGCACGAGACCGTGAACGCCTCGGTGAGCGAGCCGCCGCAGGACTCGTTGCCTGCGTTGCGCAGCTTGACCCCTGACAGCACCGCGGCGGTGCGCACCGGATAGGTGCTCGACGGCGTGGCGATCTTCGCCTGCAGGGCGGCGGAGAGGGTGACGATCTTGAACGTCGAGCCGGGCGGCTGGGGCGCGGAGACCGCCAGCCCGCTCAGCGCGAGCACGGAGCCGTCGCGCGGGCGCAGCACCGCGATCCCGCCGAGGCGGGAGCCGAGCGCGGCGACCGTCGCGCGCTGGAGCGCGGGCCGGATCGTCGCGTGGACCGAGCGGCCGCGGCGCGCCTTGGTGGCGGCGATGCGGCGCGAGCCGAAGCGCAGCTCGGCGCTCGGGCGGCCGCCGAGGCGGTCGTCGTAGCGCGCCTCGAGGCCGAAGCCGGGGTCGCCCCTCGCCGGCGCGCGGCCGACGATCGCCTGGGCGCTGGGCTCGTCGGCGAGCGGGTGGCCGTCGGCGCTGAGGACGGTGGCGCGCCGCGGGCGCGCGCGGATCGTCCGCTGCACGCGCTCGCCCGGCCGCAGGCCGGGGAGCCGCAGGTACGGGCGCCAGCGCACCCCGACGCGCTCGCCCACCCGCGTCACCGGCAGCGCGACCCGCCCGCGCAGGGTCCCGAACAGCTTCGTGCGCACGCTGACCGGCACGGTCACCCTGCCGCCGACCGTCTTGCTCGCGCGCCCGACCTTCACCTCCTGGACCGTCGCCGTCGCGTTGGCCATGCGGTAATCGGCGGCGAAGCGCTTCGCCGTGTACTTCGAGCGCGCGTCGGCGTCGAGCTCGGCGAACATCGCGGCGGGCCTGCCGTGCTCCCAGGCGGCCGCGAAGTGCACCGCGGTGTTGCGCAGCTCGGCGCGGTCGCTCGCGCGCTTGTGCAGCACATAGGCGACGGCGCCTCCGGCCGCCAGCAGGAGCACAAAGATCACGAGCGGCAGCAGTGGGAGCTCGCGGCGCCGCCGGCGGCCGGGCTCGACCCAGCGCACGCCGCCGCCGCGGGAGCGGCGCGAGGAGGTGAACATCGGGCGCTGGCGGCGGCGGGGCAACTACTCGGCGGAATCCAGGAACGCGAAGAACGTCTCGCTCCAGCGCTGCCCCGCGTCCATCGGCGGGAAGTGCCCGGACCCCTCGAAGCGCTCCATCTCGGCGCGTCCCCCGGCGTCGCGGTAGCGCTGGAGGACGCTGCGGATCTGCCACACCATCGGCTGCGGCGGGAAGACGTCCTTGCCGGGCCAGCCCGGGACCGCCCCGACCTCGCCCAGCGTGCCCATCTCCCAGGGCGAGCCGTCGGCCACGACGATGTCGTCGCTGCCGTGGGTCCACAGGATCGGCGGCTTGGGATCGAGGTCGACGATCTCGGTCCAGTTGCAGTGCTTGCCCGAGAGCGCGTTGAGGATCCCGCGCGTGCCGGGCGCGAAGCCGGGCCAGTTCTCCGACGCCGTGGAGTCGCCGGGGTAGCCGTCGTCGCCGGTGACGGACTTCAGGAGCTCGGTCAGCAGCATCTGCTCGCGCTCGGGCGGCTCGCGGTGGCTCGGAGACCAGTACGCGGTGCGCAGGACCTTCAACGGCGAGGCCGGGCCGTCCTCGGAGCGGTCGCCGGCCGCCAGGCGCGCGACGAACTCCGGCGCGCCCGCAGCTCCGCCCGTGCCGGCCCAGTCCGGGAAGCAGGGCGTGCCGTCGGCGTGGGTGCCGCCGTAGCCGTAGGGCGACACGGGGTCGATGAAGGTCAGCGAGGCGACTTCGCGATCGAGCGCGAAGGCGGCGATCGCGGCCCCGCCGGTCGACCAGCCGACCAGGTGGACCGGCCGCTCGATGCCGAGCGCCTCGATCAGCGCCTGCGTGTCGTCGGCCCAGTCGGCCAGGCCGCGGGTGGCGTCGATCGGCAGCGGCTCGGAGTCGCCGAAGCCGCGCATGTCGGGCGCGATCAGCCGGTAGCGCCCGGGCGCGCCGTCGAAGAGGTGCTCGTAGAACCGGCCGGTGGAGAGGTTGCCGTGGACCAAGACGACGGGGACGCCGTCCTCGGGGCCCGATTCGACGTAGTGGGTGCGCAAGCGGCTGGTCTGGATCGTGTTCGAGGTCATGCCTCAGGTCACCGTAGCTCCTGCTCCCCGATCCCCACCGCGAGCAGCGCGGGCGCGCCCGTCCGCACGCGGACCGGCAGCTCCTCACCGCCCAGCCAGGCTTCGAGCCGCGCCGCGTCGCCGGCCACCTCGACCCACTGGAGGCCGCCGGCGTCGCCGCCCGCGCCGGGCGCGCGCACGTCCCCCGCGCGCTCGATGAAGAACGGCAGGCACGGCTCGGCCATCGCCTCAGCGACCCCGGTCAGCCGCCCGGCGAAGCCCTGGCGCCGGATCTCCACGAGCTCGGTGCCGAGCCGCGCCGCCACGGCGGTGACGTCCTCGACGGAGACCGCCCAGCCCATCAGCCCCTCGCCGACGCCCGCCAGTCGCTCGGTGACCGCGCGGCCGAGCGCGGAGCCGGCCGCCTCATCCGCGTCGGCCACCGCCAGCAGCTCGAGGTAGCCGCGGCCGAGCGGCACGATCCGGTTGTGCGTGCCCATGCCCTCGTGGCGCCCGCCGCCGCCGGCGCGCAGCCCGTGCCCGCGCTCGAGCCGCTCCGCCGCCGCGTCGAGGTCGGCGGTGGCCCAGATCACGTGGTCGATCTGCATCCCGGAATAGTGCTCGCTCGCGTGCCGCCTTGCAGAGTGGATGCCGGGCCGTCGATCAAGCGCGGGTCGAGGACCAGGGTGTCGAGGGTGAGGAAGGCGGACCGTGCGAGCCGGCTCGCGCGGCGAGCGGCTCGACTGCGTGTGCGGTCGGTGGGAGGGAGCGGCGAGTCGCGAGGCCGAGTCACTCCCACCGCGGCGGTGTGAACGCGTCGAGCTGGGAGTTATCCGGCCTCTCCCCTGACACAGGCGTGGACCGACCGCGACCGATCGCACCCACCTCCTACCCAGCCGCCGTTGACGTCCGCTCGTCCTCGCACTCCACGTTCACATAGCCCGAGCGAAACGCCCGCTCCTCACCCGTCGCCTCATCGAACGCATGCCGCCAGGCGCACCCGGTGTCGTTTGTGAGCAGATGCAGCGACACCGAGGTCTCGACCGAGGTCGTGCGCACCCGGTGGATGTCGTCGCGCGGCGGCAGCAGCGCATAGAAGTCCCCGGGAGCCAGCGCGCGCGCCTCCACTCGCACCAGAGCAGCGGACGAGTCGCGCGCGTAGATCTCCTCGTCCTGGGTGCCGCGGTACAGGCCGACGAGCCCCCAGGCGAGGTGGTCGTGGATCGGCGTCTGCGAGCCCGGCGGGACGACGAGCGCGAACAGCGTCAGCGAGCGATCCCCGGCGCGGAACAGCAGCCACTGGCCGATGCCGCCGCCCATCCCGCTCTCCGGGTCGCCCTCCTGGTACCGCCCCGGCAACCACGACGCATCCGCGAGCAGCGCCGCGAAGCGCGGCCGGATCGCTTCGCATGCCTCAGCCGGCGAGCCGCTCTCCGCGATCGTCGCTCGCACCCCCGAGACGAACGCGCGCACGACCGGCGTGTCGAGGACGTACTCGTCGCTCACCCGTGCCACCCCGACCAGCGGCGCACGTCGACGGCCAGCACCGGACCGTCCGGCGGGGTGTCGCGGTACTGGGCGTAGCGCTCGCGCAGCAGCGCGACCGCCTCGGGGGAGGACTCGAGCACGCGCCCGGTGCCGTCGGCGCGCGCCCACCAGATCACGTCCCAGTCCTCATCGGCGTAGTGGTCGGCGAGCAGCGCCACGCGCGGGTTGGCCGCGACGTTGCGCAGCCGCTTGAGGTCGGTCGTGCGCTTCGGCTTCGGGTCGACGGCGCTGTAGATCGTGTCGCCGTCGAGCGCGAACACGAGCGGGACGATGTGCGGGACGCCGTCGGCGTCGGCCGTCGCCAGACGCGCGACGCGGGCGGAGGCGAAGCGCTCGCGCGCATCCTCCGGGCTCACGGGCCGTGGAGCTCCGCGATGGCGGCCTCGAAGCGCTCGAGCGCCGCCTCGACCGGGCCGCGGTGCGCGGCCGGCAGCCAGTGCACCGCGCGGTCGGCGCCGGCCTGCTCGTACTCGGCCAGCACCTCGGCCTTCGCCGGCACGCCGAAGACGACGACCGGGACGTGGCCGCGGCCGGCCTCCGCCGCGCGGCGCTGCAGCTCGGCGATCCGCTCGACCGCGTTGCCGTGGCGGTGCTGCGGCATCCAGGCGTCGCCGTAGCGCAGCACGCGGTCGATCACCTTCGCGCCGTTGCCGCCGATCATCACCGGCGGGTGCGGAGCCTGGGCGGGCTTGGGCCATGACCAGATGCGCTCGAAGTCGACCTGCTCGCCGTGGTAGCTCGCCTCGTTTTCAGTCCAGATCGCCTTCATCGCCTCGACGCGCTCGCGCATGAGGCCGAAGCGCCGCTTCGGGTCGGTGCCGTGGTTGGCCATCTCCTCGCGGTTCCAGCCCGCGCCGACCCCGAAGTCGACGCGCCCGCCCGACAGGTGGTCGATGCTCGCGACCTCCTTGGCGGTGATGATCGGGTCGCGCTCGATGATCAGGCAGATGCCGCTGCCGACGCGCAGGCTGCGCGTCGCCACGGCGGCCGCGGTCATCGCCACGAACAGGTCGTAGGTGTGCGCGTACTTGCGTGGGAGCTCGCCGCCGCCGGGGTAGCCGGTCTCGCGGCTCGCCGGGATGTGCGTGTGCTCGGGGAAGTACAGCGCGCCGTGCCCGCGCTCCTCGGCCAGCGCGGCGAGCGCGCCCGGCTCGATGGCGTCATGCGTGGGGAACATCGCCACGCCGGTTTCCATCGGCGCGAGTCTAGACCCCGAGATGGTCCTGGAGCCGGCGCATGCCGCGCAGCCAGCGCTCGTGGTCGCCGCCGCGGTGCGCCATGTACGTCCCGACCTCCGGGTGGGGGAGGATGAGGAAGCGCTCCTCGCGGATCGCCTCCACCACGGCGTCGGCGACCTGCTCCGGCTCGAGGATCGTCGCCACCGACTCGAGCTTGTCCAGCGGCAGCTCCCCGTCGGTGACCATCGGCGTGCGTACGTACTGAGGGCACAGGCACGAGACGCGGATGCCGCGGTCGCCGTAGGTCATCGCGAGCCACTCGGCGACCGCGACCGCCGCGTGCTTGGTGACCGTGTAGCCGAGCGCGCCGAGCTGGGCGAGCAGCGCCGCGGCCGACGCCGTGCTGACGATGTAGCCCTCGCCGCGCTCGAGCATCCCCGGCAGCGCCGCCCGCGCCGCCCACACGTGCGACATCGTGTTGACGCGCCACAGCAGGTCCCAGTCCTCGTCGAGCACCTCGGGGCCGCCGCTCGGCCCGGTGATGCCGGCGTTCGAGAAGAACAGGTCGATCGGGCCGTTGGCCTGCTCGGCGCGCGCGACGAGCGCGCGGATGTCCTCCTCGCGCCCGACGTCGGCGGTGACGGCGAGGCCGCCGACCTCCCCGGCG
>JBDTMF010000228.1:0-6479 GCA_039934455.1 Solirubrobacteraceae bacterium | reverse complement strand
GATCGTGAAGTCGCTGGAGGCGCTCTACGCGGCGGGCCGCCGCGGCGCCGGCTGGCTGAAGGTCAAGCCCGTGCACACGCTCGACCTGGTGGTGCTCGCCGCCGAGTGGGGCCACGGCCGCCGCCGCGGCTGGCTCAGCAACCTCCACCTCGGCGCGCGCCACGACTCGGAGCCGGGCGCGTTCGTGATGCTCGGCAAGACCTTCAAGGGCCTGACCGACGCGATGCTCGCGTGGCAGACCGAGCGCCTGCTCGCGCTCGACCGCGACGACCGCGACGACCGCGACGACTGGGTCGTCCACGTCCGCCCCGAGCTCGTGGTGGAGATCGCGTTCGACGGCATCCAGCGGAGCACGCGCTACCCCGGGGGCGTCGCGCTGCGCTTCGCGCGCGTGCTCCGCCACCGGCCCGACAAGCGGGCCGAGGAGGCGGACACGCTGGCGGCGGTCCTGGCCGTGCGGGCGGAGTGACCCTTTGCTCGTGACATGCGACGACGCTCCCCCCGCGGTTTAGCGACGGGTACTCCCTCCGTCGAGTGGAGAGGGCGAACAACACCGTCTGCGCCGCGTTCCAGGCGACCGCGGCCGCGAACCCGGATGCCGTCGCGCTGCGCACCAAGGGCGGCGCGATCGAGATCACCTGGGGCGAGTACGCCGAGCGCGTGCGGACGATCGCCGGCGGGCTCCACCGGCTCGGCCTGCGCCGCGGGGACACGATGGCGCTGATGCTCACCAACCGGCCCGAGTTCCACCTGCTCGACGCCGCCGCCATGCACCTCGGCGCCGTCCCGTTCTCGATCTACAACACCTCATCCTCCGAGCAGGCCGAGTTCCTCCTGCGGGACTCGGGCGCGAAGATCGGGGTCGTCGAGCCGAGCTTCCGCGACCGCATGAGCATCGAGCACGTGATCGAGGTCGACCTGCTCGACGAGCTCGAGGGGGACCCGGACCTCGACTTCGACGCCGCCTGGCAGGCCGTCGAGCCCGATGACCTGTTGACGCTGATCTACACCTCGGGCACGACGGGCGATCCCAAGGGCGTGCAGCTCACCCATAGGAACATGTGCTTCACGATGGACGCCTACGACCAGGTGCTGCGCTTCCCGCGCGGCGGCCGGGTCGTCTCCTACCTGCCGATGGCCCACGTCGCCGAGCGCAACTGCTCGCACTACTTCCCGATGGCGTTCGGCTTCACGGTCACCTGCTGCCCGCACGCGCGCGAGGTCGTCAGCTACCTCCCCGAGGTCCGCCCGTCGTGGTTCTTCGCCGTGCCCCGGATCTTCGAGAAGCTCAAGGCCTCGATCGAGTCCGGCGGCGGGCCGCCGGAGGCCGCGGAGGAGCTCGCCGCGCTGCGCGAGTCGCTCGGCCTCGACCGGATCCAGGCCCTCAACGTCGGCGCGGCGCCGACGCCGCCCGAGGTCATCGAGTTCTTCCACTCGATCGGGCTCCCGCTCGGCGAGCTGTGGGGCATGAGCGAGACGAACGCGATCGGCGCCTGCAACCCGCCCGACCGGATCAAGATCGGCACCGTCGGGCCGGCCGTGCCCGGCGTCGAGATCCGGCTTGCCGGCGACGGGGAGGTGGAGCTGCGAGGCGACTGCGTGTTCGCCGGCTACCGCGGCCAGGAGGAGTTGACGCGCGAGACCTTCACCGAGGACGGCTGGCTGAAGACCGGCGACATCGGCGCGCTCGACGAGGACGGCTACCTCGCGATCGTCGACCGCAAGAAGGAGCTCATCATCAACGCCGCGGGCAAGAACATGTCGCCGGCGAACATCGAGAGCACGCTCAAGGCGGCCAGCCCGCTGATCGGCTCCGTCGTCGTGATCGGTGACCGCCGCCCGTTCAACGTCGCGCTGATCGTGCTCGACCCCGACGCCGCGGCGAACGCCGACTCCCCCGAGGACGCGATCGCGGAGGCGGTCGAGACGGCGAACGCGCGCCTCTCCAACGTCGAGAAGATCCGGCGCCACAAGGTGCTCGACGCCGAGTGGGAGCCGGGCGGCGACGAGCTCACCCCGACGATGAAGCTCAAGCGCCGCCCGATCGCCGAGAAGTACGCCGGCGAGATCGAAGCGCTTTACGAGCGCGAGCAGGGGTAGCACTCCCTCATGCCCGACAAGCCCCTCTGGCGCCAGGCGTTCGACGCCGTCGAGCAGCGCGCCGCCGGCCCGGTCGAGGCCGGCGCGCACAGCGATGTCTTCGGCGACCTCATCACGCTCAACGTGCGGCTCGCGCGGCGCGCGCAGCAGGAGGTCGAGCGGCGCACGCGGCGGGCGCTGCACCTGGTCAACCTCCCGACCGCGACCGACGTGCGCCGGCTGTCCGAGCAGGTGGCCGCGCTGCAGCGGCAGGTACGCGAGCTGGAGGACCGCCGGACATGAGCCCGTCGCTCGCCCCCGGGGACATCCTCAGCCGCATTCAGCGCGACGTCGAGCGCGCCGCCCAGCGCAGCCGCAACGGCCTGCGCTACGCGGCCGGCACGAGCCGCCCCAAGCTCGGGGCGACGCCCAAGGACGTGGTCTGGAAGCGCCACAAGGCCGAGCTCTGGCGCTACCGCAACGACGACGTCAAGGTCAAGACGCCGGTGGTGATCGTGCACAGCCTCGTGAGCCGCAGCTACGTGCTCGACCTCTACCCCGGCAACAGCGCGGTCGCCTTCCTGCTCAAGGCGGGCCTCGACGTCTTCCTGCTCGACTGGGGCGTGCCCGACGAGGCCGACGCGGGCAACACGCTCGAGCACTACGTCGACGACGGCATCCCCGACGCGCTCGCCGCGGCCTGCGAGGCCGCCGGCGCGGAGGAGGTGACGATGCTCGGCTACTGCTTCGGCGGCGTGCTCAGCCTCATCTCGGCCGCGCGCCATCCCGAGCTGCCGCTCCGCAACCTCGCGCTCATGGCGACCCCGGTGGACTTCGACGAGATGGAGACGATCACCGCACTCGTGCGCGAGGGGCGCCTGGATCCGGACGAGGTCGTCGAGCCGACCGGCAACGTCTCGCCCGACGTGATCGAGAACGGCTTCCGGCTGCTCAAGCCGACCGCCGAGGTCGCGCAGTACGCGAACCTGTGGGAGAACCTCTGGAACGACGAGTTCATGGAGGGCTACCAGGCCATGGGGCAGTGGGCGCGCGACCACATCCCGTTCCCAGGCGCCGCGTTCCGCCAGACCACCGAGGAGCTCGTGCGCAACAACGCGCTGATGAAGGGCACGCTCGTGCTCGGCGGCACGAAGGTCACGCTGAAGGCCATCAAGTGGCCGGTGCTCAACATCATGGCCGAGCGCGACCACATCGTCCCGCTCGCAGCGGCCGAGCCGATCCTCGGCCTCGTCGGCTCGAAGGACAAGGAGGAGCTGCGGCTGTCCGCCGGCCACGCGGGCCTGGTGGCGGGCCGCAAGGCCGCGAAGGTCACGCTGCCCAGCATCGCCGGCTGGATCGCCGACCACAGCGAAACGGCCTGATGGACATCCGCGCCCCCACCCCGGACGACCTCGACGCACTGCTGGACTTCTTCGAGCGCGTCCCCGAGTCCGAGCGCACGTTCTTCAAGGAGCACGTCCTCGACCGCGCCACCGTCGAGGGCTGGCTGACGAGCGACCGCGGGCGCCGCGCGCTCGCCTTCGACGAGGACGGCCGCGTCGTCGGCTACGTCGCGGTCGTGCGCCTCTCGGGCTGGTCGGACCACGTCGGCGACGTGCGACTGGTCGTCGACCCCACGAGGCGCACCCAGGGCGTCGGCCGCGCGCTCGCGCGGTGGGCGCTGCTGCAGGCGGTCGACGCCGGGCTGACCAAGCTGACGGTCGAGGTCGTGGCCGAGCAGGAGCGCGCCGTCGCCATGTTCAGCGCGCTCGGCTTCCGCGCCGAGGGCCTGCTGCTCGACCACGTCCGCGATCACGACGGGGTCCTCCGCGACCTCGTGCTGCTCTCCCACCCCATCGCCGACTCGTGGTCGGCGATGGAGACCGCAGGAATCGACGACGCCCTCCGAGGAGGCTGAACCCACCCCGATGTCTACGACGCAACAGCAGAAGTCCGTCGAGGAGCTGGGCGCCGAGATCTCCAGCTCGGTCCTGACGCCGCTGCGGTACCTCGAGCGCAGCGCGGCCGTCTGGAAGGACCGTCCCGCCGTCGTCTCGGGCGACCACACGTGGACGTACGCCGAGCACTACGACCGCGTCCGCCGCGCTGCCGCGGCCGTGCGCGACGAGCTCGGCATCGAGGCCGGCGACCGCCTCGCGGTCCTGCTGCCCAACGTCGCGCCGATGCTCGAGCTGCACTACGCGGTGCCCGGTGTCGGCGGCGTGCTCGTGCCGCTGAACACGCGCCTCGCCTCGCCCGAGTACGCCTACATCCTCGAGCATTGCGGCGCGAAGGTCGTGGTCGCCTACCGCGCACTGCAGAAGGCGCTCGATCCCGCGCTCGAGGAGCTCGGCGACAAGGCGCCGCGAGTGGTCTGGGTCGAGGAGGGCGACGCGGACTCCGGCTACGAGCAGCTGCTCGCCGGCGCCGACCCGATCGACCTCGAGCGCCCCGAGGACGAGCGCACGCTGATCTCGATCAACTACACGTCCGGCACGACCGGCCGGCCCAAGGGCGTGATGACCAACCACCGCGGCGCCTACCTGCACGCGCTCGGCGTGATCGCGGAGGCGCGCCTGACGCCGCGGAGCAGTTACCTGTGGACGCTCCCGATGTTCCACTGCAACGGCTGGGCCTACCCCTGGGCCGTGACCGCGATGGGCGCCAAGCACGTGTGCCTGCCGAAGGTCGAGGCGACGCCGATCTGGAAGGCGCTGACCGAGGAGGGCGTGACCCACCTGTGCGCCGCGCCGACCGTGCTGACGACGATCGTCGGGGCCGACGAGGCCGAGCCGCTGGAGACCGAGGTGTTCGGGTTCGTGGGCGGCGCGCCGCCGTCGCCGACGCTGCTCGAGCAGGCCGCGAAGCTCAAGCTGCAGATCACCCACCTCTACGGGCTGACGGAGACCTACGGGCCGCTCGCGGTGTGCGCCTGGAACCCCGACTGGGACGAGCTTCCGGACGACGAGCAGGCCAAGCTGCGGTCGCGCCAGGGCGTCGGCACCGTCGTCAGCGAGAAGCTGCGCGTCGTCGACGAGGACATGGAGGACGTGCCCGCCGACGGCGAGACCCTCGGCGAGGTCTGCATGCGCGGCGACAACGTGATGATGGGCTACTACAGGGACGAGGACGAGACGCGCGAGGCGTTCAAGGGCGGCTGGTTCCACTCCGGCGACCTCGGCGTCGTGCACGAGGACGGCTACGTCGAGTTGCGCGACCGCCTCAAGGACGTGATCATCTCCGGCGGCGAGAACATCGCCACGATCGAGGTCGAGCAGGCGCTGAGCGCCCACGACTCGGTCTCCGAGGCGGCGGTGGTCGCCGCGCCGCACGAGCGCTGGGGCGAGGTGCCGGTGGCGTTCATCACCACCTCCGGCTCCGGCGAGCCCGACGTCGAGGAGCTGCAGGCGTTCGCGCGCGAGCGCCTCGCGAAGTTCAAGGTGCCGAAGCGCATCATCGTCGTCGACGATCTGCCCAAGACCGGCACCGGCAAGATCCAGAAGTTCGTCCTGCGCGACCAGGCGCAGGAGGACGCGGAAAAGAGCGAGACGTAGCCGCCGTCCGTCCCTCGGCATGGCGTTCACGCTCTCCCTGTGGACGCAGCTGTCCGGGCTCACGTTCGAGATCGGCCTCGGCTGGCTGGCCGCCGGGTTCGTCGCGCTGCTCATCATCACCCGGATGTTCCGCGTCGCCCCGCCGCCGATGTACACCGGCGAGGAGGAGGAGCTGGAGGGCGCCGAGTGTCGTGATTCGTTAGTTCGTGTGCAGGAATCGGCCCGGATGGTCGTGTCTGGCGGCGGGCGACAAATCGGCGGCCTACCGGGCGTAAGCGGCCGTTTGTCGCCGGCCGTCAGGCGCGAGCAGACGGCCCGAGAACTGCCCGCGAATCGGCGACTCACGACACTAGCTTCGGCTGCGCATGATGTCTTGGAGGCGCTGGGCTTCGTGGGTGGCGTGGTGCTTGAGGCGGTGGTCGGTGATGCGGAGGGTCGAGAACCCGGCGGTGAGGAGGTCGGCGTCGCGGTCGCGGTCGTGTTCGAAGGCTCGGGGGGTGGTGTGGAACTGGCGGCTGTCGAGCTCGATGACGAGGTGCTGGGCTCGGTAGACGGCGTCGACCTCGTGGCCGGCGATGATCTGGTTGAGCTCGGGGAGCGGGAGGTGGTGGTGCTTGAGCCAGCGGACGAAGCGGTCTTCGAGGTGGGAGCGGGTGGCGCCCTGTTCGGGCGTGAACGGTGAGGTTCGCCGTCCTGGATAGCGGGTGAGGAGGGTGGTCAGCTCGGCCGCGCTGACGAGCCGCAGGACCTGAGCCTCGTTGACAGCTCGGGTCAGTTGGCGGTCGGTGAGGACGTCGGCGAGGTCGACGAGCGTGCGGGCGGGGGTGGTGACGCGGATGCCGTAGT
>JBDTMF010000227.1:0-6496 GCA_039934455.1 Solirubrobacteraceae bacterium | reverse complement strand
AGCGAGGACGCGGTGCTCGCCGCCGCGGGCCTCCCCGCCGGCCCGGCGCGCGACTTCACGCAGTTCGAGCTCTTCCATCACCGGCCCGAGGCGGCCGAGAAGTTCGCGGAGTTCAACGACACGGCCTTCGAGCGCCGCCAGCTCGTCGACTTCCACCGCGCGGTGTCGGCGCTCGGCGACCATCCGGCGATCCTCAGGCAGCTCGGCCTCGTGGTCGACCTCGAGGTCGCGGCCGATCGCCTGCCCCAGACGACGATGACTGGCCAGCGCATGCTGCGTGGGCGGCCCGTCCTCGGTGGCGGCGCCCCGGCGGTGACGGTCGACGCCCGCCCGGTCGCGTTCACGAACCCCGAAGGCCTGTTCCGTGCGTCCGGCCGTCGCGCGGGCGGCATCGGCCCGGGCGACGAGATCGTCGCCGGCCTCGTGCTGATCTCGAAGTGGTACGAGCTCGTCGGCGTGGACGTCGACGGCGCCGCTTTCAAGGCGCTCGCCACTGTCGCGTCGGCCTCGGCCTCGGCGCAAGCCGCCAACGAGTCGGCGCGGCCGGCCGGCGACGGCGGTGGGCAGGAGCCGCTCGCCGCGCTGCGCACGGCCGGCATCGGGCTCTCCGGGCCCGGTACGGCGCACCGCGTGCACAAGGCGGTGGCCGTGCAGCACAACGCGGGCGTGCCCGGCGCGCCCGTAAGGCCGTTCTTCTCCGACGACGTCGCGCGCGGCTACCGCCTCGACGTGTTCGAGGACCGCACCGCCACCTGGCGGTCGCTGCACGCGCGCCGTGTCACGTACAGCGTCCCGGGTGGGCCGTCGATAGCGCTCGTGGCGGATGAGGGGTTCCTCCAGCGCGCGGTCACGCAGCGGCCGACGGCCGCGGGCGAGGAGCCGCCGCACGACTCCGTGCTGTACGTGCACGAGGTGCTGTGCCGCTGGCAGGGCTGGAGCCTCGCGACGCCGCGGCCGGGCAAGGCGATCAGCCGCGACGGGCGCGCTCCCGACGACGCCTTCCCGGAGACCCAGCCGCAGCGGATCGTGAACGAACCGATCGCAGACGGCGTGCAGTTACAGGCCTCCACGGCCGTCGAGCCCGGGACGCTCCCGCGGCTGCGCTTCGGAGAGGCGTACCGGATGCGCCTGCGCGTCGTCGACCTGGCCGGAAACAGCCTGTCGATGGACGAGGCCACCCAGGTGGTGTCCGCCGTCGACGGGCTGGTGCTGCCGGGGTCGGGCGAGAGCCAGCCCTACCTGCGCTTCGAGCCGGTTGGCTCGCCGGAGCTGGTGGCGCGCGCCACGGTGCGCGAGGGGGAGTCGCTCGCGCGGCTCGTGATCCGCAGCGACTTCGACCTCACCCCCGCGCAGTGGGCGGCTGCGCACGAGGGCTACCAGGCCGCCTGCGAGCGCCACATCGTCCCGCCGAAGGTGTCGCAGCTCATGGCCGAGCAGCACGGCATGTTCGACGACGCGATCGGCACGGGGCAGAACGTTCAGGCCGCGTACCGAGCCGCGCGCAAGGAGAAGGGCAAGCTCTCCGACCGCGAGGTGCTGCTGAGCGACGGCTCGAAGCTGACCCAGCAGGTGAGCGAGGACGTCACGCCGGCGGGCCGGTACGTGATCAACCGCGAGGAGCGGCTCGTGGTGCCGTACCTGCCCGATCCGCTCGCCGCGGCGGTGGTCGTCGCAGGCGCTCCCGGCGCCCAGGGCGGCGTCTTCGCGACCGCGAGCGACAGCGATGCCCTCGCGACGCAGTTCGGGCCTCCCGGTGACCGCGAGGCGCTCGTCGCCGTGGCGTTCGGGTCGCCCGACTCGTGGCCCGAGGTCGACACGTTCCGGCTGCGGCTCGACGAGGGCGACGGGCCGCCGAGTTGGCAGTCCGCCGCGCGCGTGCTGTCGCTCCTGCTGCCGAAGGCCGGCCGCGCGCGCGTGCGCTTGAGCTGCCAGCCGCCGCCCGATCGCCTCGACGAGTTCGCGCTGCGCCGCTGGGTCGTCGAGCGGCTGGCCGAAGGCGGTGACGCCGCGGCCATCGAGCTGCACGCCGCGGCCGCCGCCGCGGGCAGGGTGTGGTCGATCTCGCCGGGCCGCGACGTTGAGCTCGTGCACGCCGTCCAGCGGCCCATCCGGGCGCCCGCCGTGCTACGGCTGGAGGCCCGCCGCGTCCTCGGGTCGACGTTCGCGTGGCTCGGCGGAGAGCTGCTCGTTCACGGCGCGAGCAGCGAGCGCCTCGAGCTGCTCGCCGCCTGGACCGATTCGGTCGACCGGCTCGAGGACGCGGCCCCGCACGCGAACGTCGCGGCGAGCGCGCACGTGCTCGAGGTGCCGATCCACCTGGCGCGCGACACCCCGCCCCCCTCCGAGCCCGCGCCCGAGGACGTCGTGGCGGCGGGCGAGTACGACGAGTCGCTCGACCTCGTGCGGCTGATCGCGCCGTTGCCGGACGACGAGTCGGGGCGCGAGTTCCTGTCGCGCCACGAGTTCGGCGACACCCGGTACCGGCTGATCCGCTACCGCGGCGTGGCCAGCTCGCGCTTCCGCGAGTACTTCGCGCCCGCGCTTGCCGACAAGCCCGAGAACGTGAGCCGCTCGGGGGCGGAGATCGAGGTGCACGTGCCGAGCAGCGCGCGGCCCGCCGCCCCGCGCGTGCTGTACGTGGTGCCGACGTTCGGCTGGGAGCGCGGCGGCGCCAGCGCCGACCCGCAGGTGCAGGTCAGCCGCAGGCGCGGAAGCGGGCTGCGCGTGTACCTCGACCGGCCGTGGTTCTCGTCCGGCGTCGGCGAGCTGCTCGGCGTCGTGCTGTGGCCCGACTGGCACCACGATCCGCCGGAGCCGTTGCTGGGCTTCGTCTCGCGCTGGGGGCGCGACCCGATCTGGGCGGCGCCGCCGACCCCGGCCGGTCCGTCGGCCGAGCACTTCCCGCGCGCCACGGACGCCGCCTCGGGGCTCGCCCTCGAGGAGCTTGTCAACACCGACGACGACCCGCGCGTGTCGGTCATCGGGCACGCGGTCGAGTACGACGAGGAGCGGGGGCTGTGGTTCTGTGACATCGAGGTCGACGCCGCAGACGCCTACACGCCGTTCGTGCGGCTCGCCCTCGCGCGCTGGCAGCCGCACTCGCTGGCGGGCGTCGAGATCTCGCGCGTGGTGACGGCGGAGTACGCGCAACTCGCGCCCGAGCGGTCGGTCACGCTCGTGCGCGGTCCCGCCGGCGCGGGCACCGTCGACGTCTCGGTCGTGGGACGCACGTTCGACACAGGCCCAGGCGGCGAGCGTGGCAGCGCCACGGAGGTCGCGGTGGAGGAGCGGCTCCCCGGGACGCACGGCGAGCTCGGGTGGAGCAAGACGGACGATCCCCGCGTGACGGTCACCGCCGGTCCGGTGGACGGCCACGAGACGCTGCGGTGGACCGGCCAGGTGCGCGTCCCGCCGAACCACGCACCGGGGCTATACCGCCTCGTGGTGAGGGAGTACGAGCTGTTCGAGCCGGCGCATGGTGCCACGCGCCGGCTCGTGTTCGCCGAGACGCTGGTGCTCTAGGGAGGTCCCGCCAAGGGCGACCTACACGTGCGGCGTGACGTCCGGCGGCGGCGTCTCGAGGAACTCCACCTGCTCGACCAGCGAGCGGACGACGCCCAGCAGGTCGCGCCTGTTCAGGAGCGCCATCGCCTGCGTCACGTTCATCCCCACTGCCTGGTGCGCGAGGTTCAGCGCCTGGTGCGCGGCCTGTTTCTCGTCTGGACGCATGAACTTCTCCGCCCGCTCGAGGGAGCCCGACGCCTCCGCCAGGTGGTCGTTCGTGAGGTGGAGGCCCTGGTCCTGGTCGAGGAAAGCGCGCCGCAGGTCGGCAGCGTGCTCGCGGAAGAGCTGGCGCGCGTGCTCGCGGACCTCATCGCCGAGGTCTGCCTCCTCCACCCGCTCCCGCATCTCCACCTCGTTGAGGTAGAAGACCTCGATCAGGTAGTGCCCGATCAGGGTGTGCTGCAGGAAGTTGTCGCGCACGTTCTTCGCCTCGGTCCCCTCGCGCGACAGGTCGAAGCCCAGGATGCTCTCGGCGGCTGCCTGCGAGAAGCACTCGTTGCAGCGGTCCTGCCTGCCGCCCGCGCCGCCGCGGCAGACGATCGAGCCGGAGTCGCCGCTGGACGACAGCCAGGCGGTCGCGATCTGACCGTCAAAGACGCCGGTTCCGAACTTGTAGCCGTCGACCGTGACGGTCACGTCGACCTCGAGGATCTCAGACGTCGTGTACCGCGTCGTGCGCCCGACCTTCTCGAGGTGCATACCGATCTCCGCGGGGACGGTCGAGCCCGGGCCCGCGGGGAGCGTCGACTCGAGCACGCTCAGCACGTCGTCGATCGGGTTCAGGAACGCGCGGTTGCAGCCGCCCGCAAACAGCAGTCCGACGGCGGGATGCGCAGGGCCGGGCGGGTCGATCCACCCGGCGTGCACGCTGTCGACCACGGCCTCGCCGGCCTCGCTGATCTGAGCCAGCGCGCAGTCGACCGTGTTGCCGAACGGCGTGACCGGCTGGAAGCGCTTCAGCGTCGCGATCACGTCGTCGGGGTCCTTGCCGCCGTCGCGCGCGGCGGGCTGCACGATCGGGTCGGACAGCTTGGCGTCGTTTGAGTCCGCGAACACGTGGTTGTTGCTGATGATGCATCGGCTCTGGTCCGTCCCGTCGATCACCACGCAACCGAGCGTGCCCGCGGTGACCCGTGGGTGGCCGATGCTCAGCCCCGCGGTGGCGGGCCGCTCGCGCATCCTGAGCGGCGCGACGTGTGTGTAGATCGGGCCCGTGGCGACGACGTCGACCGCGATCGAGTCGCTCCCCACGGACACCCGCCGCGGGAGGTGGCGGCTCGGCGGCAGGAGATCGAGCGGGATCTTGCTCGCCACATACACGACCAGAGCCGGCTCATCGGTGAGCTGGTCGTGCGCGATCCGGCGGCCGAACCCGGCGCCCATCACGTTGCGGTCGTCGAGGAACGCCCCCAAGTGGCGCTCCTTGGCGGCGCCGGCGAGCACCCGCTCGCGCGGAAACTGCACGGACTCCCGGTCAGGTTCGGCCACGTCTCCTCCCTACGCCTGGGCCCTCGGCCGGCCGGTCACCTCGAAGCGGACCGGCACCCCGTCCACGGACGCGTCGTCCGGCACCGGCCTCGGCTCCGCCAGGTACAGCACGATCGCGTAGCCGTCGCGGGCGCCCGCGCCGACGCCCGCGCCGACCGCGCCGTAGGTGCGCATCAGCTTCTCCCTGTGGCGCTCGAGGGCTTCGCGCGCGTTCGCGAGGCGCTGCTGATCGCCGTCAGCCATCGCTCCCAGCTCCGGCGGGCGGCTCGCCCAGCGCGTCCTCGAGCCCACCCCACGAGCAGCGCGTCACGTAGGCGAGCAGGTCCGCGAGCCCCATGCGGAAGATGTTCGCCGGCATCGCATCCAGCTCGCGCTCGGCGAGGCTCGCGTACCTGCGCACACTGTCGGCGCAGCGGCGAAGGATCTCTTCGTCGCGCAGCAGCCGGTAGAGCGACGTGCGCTCGCGCTCGCCCAGCGTCTCGCCGCTGCTGAACTTGAGCAGGGTCACGTCGGTCGGAAACGCCTCGTAGGCGTGAATCACCGGCAGCGTGACCGTGCCCTCGGCCAGGTCGTTACGCAGCGTCTTGCGCGCCTTGTCGGAGTCGCCGAAGACGTCCATCACGTCGTCGACCATCTGGAACGTCAAGCCCAGGTTCATGCCGAAGCGGCGGTAGTGGCGACGCAGCGGCGCAGGCGCGCCGGCTAGCGCGGCGCCGGCCTCCGCGCAGCCGGCGAAGAAGCCCGCCGTCTTGTGGGAGATCACGTCCAGGTACTCGTCGAAGCCGATCCGCGCGTCGTCGCAGTTGAGGCGGCGGTGGAGCTGGTCGATCTCGCCGTGGGCGATGCACAGCCCGGTGTCGGTCAGCTCGCGCGCGAGCGCTACGTCCTGCAGCGAGGTCGCAGAGTCGAGGATCAGCTTCATGCCGCGGAAGACCATGTAGTCGCCGATCAGGACCGCCATCCCGTCGCCGTTCGCGGTGTGCACGCTCGGGCGGCCGCGGCGGGTGGGGCTGCGGTCGACGATGTCGTCGTGGACGAGCGAGGCCTCGTGCAGCAGCTCGATCGCGGCCGCGAGCCGCGACTCGCGCCCGTTCGCACTCGGCGCCCCTGGGTCGGCGGCCTGGATCGAGAGGTTCGAGAGCAGGAAGACCATCGGCCTGAGCCGCTTGCCGGGTGGCCACGGATGGTTCGCGAGGAACTGCGCCGAGCGCACCTCGATCAGGTGCAGCTCGACCTCCTCGAGCAGGCCCTCGACAAGCGAGCGGCAGAGGCGCTCGCGGAACTCCGGAGTGTCCGCGTGCGGTTGCGCGGAGGCCATCGCGCGACCATACACCCGCGCTAAGGGCAATTTATGTACATGGCGGACCAGCGGCTACGGCGTGACGAGATTGCCGCGAAGATCAGCGAGGAACCGTTGTGCGTCACGCTGGTGCTGGAACCCAAC
>JBDTMF010000226.1:0-6504 GCA_039934455.1 Solirubrobacteraceae bacterium | reverse complement strand
TCGCGCAGGACGCGCCGTTGACCGGCCTGCACATCGCCCGCGCGCTCGACGACGCCGGGATCCCGAGCGGTGTGCTCAACGTCGTGATCGGGCGCGGCGCGGACGTGGGCACGCCGATCGTCGAGCACCCCGGCGTGCGCGCGATCTCCTTCACCGGCTCGGTCGGAGTCGGCGAGGGCATCCGCGAGCAGGCCGGCCGCCTGGGCAAGCGCGCGCAGCTCGAGCTCGGCGGGCACAACCCGCTGATCGTGATGGCCGACGCCGACCTGCCCCGCGCCGCCGAGGCCGCCTACGCGGGCGCGTTCTGGTCGGCCGGCCAGAAGTGCACGGCCACGCGCCGGATCTACGTCCAGGACGCGGCCTACGACGGCTTCCGCGACGCTTTCCTCTCGCGCGTGAAGGCGGGCAAGGTCGGCGACCCCGCCGACCCCGAGACCGAGGTCGGCCCGCTCGTCAACGAGAAGGCCATGGACGACGTGCTGGCCGCCATCGAGCGCGGCCGCGCCGAGGGCGGGAGCGTCCTGGCCGGCGGGGAGCGCCGCGACGATGACGCCTACCTCGTCTCCCCCACGGTGTTCGAGGACGTCGCCGACGACGCGATGCTCTCGTGCGAGGAGGTCTTCGGCCCGGTCACGTCGCTCTATCGCTTCGGCGACCTCGACGACGCGATCGCCCGCGCCAACGCCGTCGAGTTCGGGCTCTCGGCCGCGATCTTCACCAGCGACCTCGGCGCCACCCAGCAGTTCGTCAACGAACTCGAGGCGGGCATCCTCCACGTCAATTCCCAGACCGCGGGCGCCGACGTCCACGTCCCCTTCGGCGGCGTCAAGGGCTCGGGCTTCGGCCCGCACGAGCAGGGCCGCGCGGCGCGAGAGTTCTACACCGAGGTCGTCACCGTCTACCAGGACGCCTAGAAACCGCGGCGCTCGCGCGCTGCGATCGCCCGCGGGTCGCGCTTCTCCGCGCGCCGCGTGACCCAGATCGCGTGGCCCATCCAGAGCAGGAACAGGACGACCATGACGACGGTCAGGCCCACCACCTCGCTGGGCGAGTAGGCCCCGAGCGCCAGCAGGAAGACGAACAGCGCGACGATGCTCAGCAGCAGGATCCAGAAGCTCTGGCTCATGACCTCCCAGATCCGCCGCGCGTTCACGGTCAGGACTCTACGAAATAGCGGCCGGTGTCGCCACCCGAGAACCAGCGGCTCGTGACGGTCTTCTTGCGCGTGTAGAACTCGATCGCGTCGGGACCGTGGGCGTGCAGGTCGCCGAGGAAGGAGTCCTTCCAGCCCGAGAACGGGAAGAACGCGACGGGCGCCGCGACGCCGACGTTGACGCCGATCATCCCGACCTGGACGTCGTGCCGGAAGCGCCGCACCGCGGCCCCGGACTCCGTGAAGATCGAGACGCCGTTGCCGTAGGCGCTCGCGTTGACGGTCTCGATCGCGTCGTCGAGCGACTCGGCGTGGACCATCGCGAGCACCGGGCCGAAGACCTCGTCGCGCCAGATCTCCATCTCCGGCGTGACGCCGTCGACGATCGTGGGCCCGACGAACCCGTCCGGCGCCGCGCGGCCGTCGAGCACGATGTCCGCGCCGGCGGCCTCCGCGCGGTCGACGTATCCGCGCACGCGCTCGCAGGCGGCGCGCGAGATCAGCGGGCCGACCTCGACGCCGTCCTCCAGCCCGTCGCCGACGCGCAGCTTGCCCGCTGCCTCGCGCAGTGCCTCGCGCAGGCGCGCATGGGCGTCACCGACGGCGACGACGACCGAGCCCGCCATGCAGCGCTGGCCGGCGGCGCCGAACGCGGAGCCGAGCAGGCCGCTCACCGTCTTGTCGAGCACGGCGTCGGGCATCACGACCATGTGGTTCTTGGCCCCGCCGAGCGCCTGGACGCGCTTGCCGCTCGCGGCGGCGCGGGAGTAGACGAGGCGGGCGACCTTGGCCGAGCCCACGAACGACACGGCGTCGATCCCGTCGTGGTCGAGGATCCCCTCGACGACCTCCCTGCCGCCGTTGACGAGATTGACCACGCCGTCCGGCAGGTCGAGCTCGTCGATGATCTCGAAGGCCATCGACTGCGTGAGCGGCACCTGCTCGGAGGGCTTGAGCACGAACGTGTTGCCGCACGCGATCGCGAACGGCAGGAACCAGAACGGCACCATCGCCGGGAAGTTGAAGGGCACGATCGCGGCACACACGCCGACGGGCTGGCGCACGGTCTCGGCGTCGACGTTGCGCGCGACGTCCTCGATGATCGAGCCCTGCATCGTGGTCGGCACGGCGCACGCCGCCTCGACCATCTCGATCATGCGGCCGACCTCGGCGCGGGCGTCGGGCAGCGTCTTGCCCATCTCCATCGTCACCGTGCGCGCGAGATCCTCCTTGCGCGCGGTGAGCTTCTCGCGCAGCGTGAAGAGACGACGGGCACGCTCGGGGACGGAGACGGCGCGCCACACGGGCAGCGCCGCGCGGGCGGCGGTGACGGCGGCGTCGAGATCGGCGGCGGTGGAGAGCGGGACGCGCGCCAGGACCTCGCCGGTGGCGGGGTTCGTGACGTCGAGCAGCTCGGTGGAGGAGGACGCGGTCCAGCGGCCGCCGACGTAGTTGTCAAGGACGCGCGTCGCGGTGTCGGTGGTGGCCATGCCTGGAGGCTACCCCCGCACGACGAGCAGCGTGCCCGCGGCGAGCAGCACCACGCCGCCCGCCTTCATCGCGCTGATCGGATCCTTGTCGAGGCCGAGGAGACCGAACTGGTCGATGATCACCGACATCGTGAGCTGGCCCGCGACCGACGCGGCGACGATGCCGCCGGCGCCGAGCGTGCGCACGGTCACGAGGACGCATGACACGTAGCACGCGCCCAGCACGCCGCCGATCAGGTATTGCGGGGCGAGCGTGCGCGCGTCCGCGATCTGCCCGAAGCCGCCGCGCGCGAGCCCGGCGATGACCGCGAGGATGATCGTGCCGGTCGCGAACGAGAAGAAGGCGGCCTGGAAGGTGCCGATCGTCTTTCCGAGGTGGGAGTTGATCGGGCCCTGGAGGGCGACCATGCCGCCGACGACGGCGGTGAGCGCGACGGCAGCGCCGCGGTCCATCACTTCGCGTCCAGCCAGTTCGGGCCGACGCCGGACTCGACCGCCAGCGGCGGGTCCATCTCGGCCGCGCCGACCATCTCCCGGCGCGCGATCTCGGTCGCCTGGCCCGCCTCCGCGGCCGGCCCCTCGAACAGCAGCTCGTCGTGGATCTGCAGGATGCAGCGGGTCTTCAGGCCGGCGGCGCGCAGGGCGTCGTGCGAGCGCACCATCGCGACCTTGATGATGTCGGCAGCGGTGCCCTGGATGATCGAGTTGACCGCGAGCCGCTCGCCCAGCTTGCGCGTCTGCCAGTTGCGCGCGCGGATCTCCGGGATCTGGCGGCGGCGGCCGAACAGCGTCGAGACGTAGCCGTGGTCCTCGGCCTGCTTGACCGCGTCGAGCATGAACTGCGCGACCGCGGGGAAGCGCTCGAGGTAGCGGTCGATGAACTCCTGCGCCTCGTCCTGCTCGATCTGCAGGCGGTCGGCGAGGCCGTAGGCGGAGAGCCCATAGACGATCCCGTAGTTGACCATCTTCGCCTTCGAGCGCATGCCGACCGTGAGCTGGTCCGGCGCCGTGTCGAAGACGGCGGCGGCGGTCTCGGTGTGGACGTCCTCGCCGCGCAGGAAGACGTCCCGGAGCACCTGCTCGTTCGCGATGTGCGCGAGCACGCGCAGCTCGACCTGGGAGTAGTCGACCGAGATCAGGACGTTGCCCGGCTCGGCGACGAAGCAGGCGCGGATCTCGCGGCCGGTCTCGGTGCGCACTGGGATGTTCTGGAGGTTCGGGTTGATGCTCGACAGGCGGCCGGTGGCGGCGGTCACCTGGTTGAAGGTCGTGTGCAGCCGCCCGTCGTCGCCGATCCAGGCGGGCAGCGCGTCGAGGTAGGTCTGGGCGAGCTTCGAGAGCTCGCGGAAGCGCTCGATCTTGGGGATGATCTCGTGCTCGCCGCGGATCGCCTGGAGCACCCGGGCGTCGGTGGAGAAGCCGGTCTTGCCGCGGCGCTTGCGGCTGAGCCCGAGCTTCTCGAACAGGATGTGGCCGAGCTGCTGGGGCGAGCCGATCACGAACTCCTCCCCCGCCAGCTCCCAGATGTCGCGCTCGAGCTGGGCGGCGTCGGCACGGATGCGCGTGGCGGACTCCTCGAGCTTGACGGTGTCGAGCTTGATGCCCTGCTTCTCGCACTCGCGCAGGACGTGCACGAGCGGCAGCTCGATCTGCTCGAGCAGGTGCACGAGCCCGCGCTCGTTGATCTGCTCGGCCTGGCGCTCGGCCAGCGTGTGGACGAGCACCGCGAGCGCGGCCTGGTCGTCCTCGGCGTTCACCGCCAGCCCGCGCTCCTCGGCGAGCTCGTCGAGCGGGTCGCCGCGGCGGGCGGGATCGAGCAGGTAGGCGGCGACCTCGGTGTCGAAGACGAGGTTCGGCGGAACGTCGCCGAGCGCCTTGGCGTCGTGCGCGACGACCGGCCGCTGCTTGGCGGCGGCCACGAGCTCGGCGGGGTCGTCGACCTCGCCGGCCAGGGCGTGCGAGCCGCCGGAGTAGGCGCCGAAGCGCCAGCGCTCCTCGCGCGGGATCAGCTCGCCCTCGGCGATCTCCGGCGCGACCGCAACGAGCGCGAGCGGGTCACCGCCGAGCATGTCGAGGTCCTGGACGCGGCCGCGGCGCACCGGCACGGTGCGGGCGTCCTGCTGCTCGGGGCGCGGGATCGCCTCGATGTCCGCGTCGGCGAGCGCCTCCTCGAGCCGGCGCAGCGGGTCGCGCAGCTCCCACTCGCGGAAGATCTCGCGCAGGCCCGCGCGGTCGGGGCGACGGGTGATCTCCGCCTCCAGGTCGAGCTCGACGGGGACGTCATAGATCGTCGTCGCGAGCTGCTTGGACAGCCGGGCGGCGTCGGCGAACTCGGTGAGGTTCTGCTTGCGCTTGGCGCCCGTGATCTGGTCGACGCTGGCGAGCACCGTCTCGAGGTCGCCGAAGCGCTGCAGGAGGTCCGACGCCGTCTTGTCGCCGATGCCGGGGACGCCGGGGATGTTGTCGCTCGTGTCGCCCTTGAGGCCGATGAAGTCGGGGATCAGCTCGGGCGGGATGCCGTAGCGGTCGATCACGCCGTCGCGGTCGTAGACCTTCGTGTCGGTGATGCCGCGGGAGGTGGTCATGATCCGCACGCCCTCCCCCACCAGCTGGTAGGCGTCGCGGTCGCCGGTGACGACCATGACGGGGATCTCGCGCTCGCGCGCCTGCTTGACGAGCGCGGCGATCACGTCGTCGGCTTCGAAGCCCTCGACGGAGATGTTGCGGTAGCCGAACCCCTCGACCAGCGGGCGCAGGTGCGGCCACTGGAGCTTCAGCAGGTCGGGCCGGCTCGAGCGCTGGGCCTTGTAGTCGGCGGACATCTCCTTGCGGCCGGAGAGGCCGGCGTCCCACACCACCACCGTCGGCACCTCGCCGTAGTCGGTGAGGATCTTCACCAGCATCGACGCGAAGCCGAAGATCGCGTTCGTCGGGCGCCCGTCCGAGGTCGCGATCGACTCGGGGAGCGCGAAGAACGCGCGGTACGCGAGCGAGTTCCCGTCGATCAGGAAGAGTTCGCGCGGGCTGTCTCCATTGCCGTCTGCCATCCCCCTGACACTCTATGTCGCGCATGCGGATGCGTCGGCGCGACTTCGCCCCGGCACCCCTCGATAGGCTGGACGGGAGCGATGGCCTCCGAGACCACCGAGCCCGAGCACCAGACGCCTCCGCCGGAGGCCTCTGCCCCACCCGCACCGGCCGAAGCGACCCCCGCCGAGCCGCCCGCCGCACCCGAGCCCGAGGCGAGCGCACCAGAGGTCGCGGCCGCCGCGCCCACGGACGCCCCGCGCGCGCCGGAGGAGCCACCGGCCGCCGAGACGCCCACACCCGAAGCGGTCGCCGCCGCCGAAGCACCGACGGCCGAGGCCACCATTCCCGCACCGCCGGAGGCAATCGCATCGCCGGAGGCCGCCGCACCGCCCGAAGCAGCACCGCCGGCCGAAGCCGCGGCGCCCGCGGAAGCCGCACCGCCGGAGGCCGCCGCAGCTCCGGCCGGAGCTGCACCGCCGGACGCCTCTCCCGCCGAGACCGCTGCTCCGCAGGTCGCCGCTCCGGCGGCCGAAGGCGGAGTGCCTGCGGCCGCGACCGCCGACTCGGCGCCGGCGCCCGCCGAGGGGGCCGCTCCCGCCAAGCCTGCCGACCGGCGTCCGCCGCGGCCGAAGCGGCGCCGGCCCTCAGCCGCCGAGCGGCACCGGCGCGCGTTCTACTCGCGGTTGACCGAGGTTCGGAAGGGCGATACCGCCCCGGTTCAGCCCAGCACCCCTGCGCCGGCGCCGCCGCCCGAGGCCGCCGCGCCGCCGCCCGAGGCCGCCGCGCCGCCGCCCGAAGCCGCCGCGCCACCGGCCGAAGCCGCCGCGCCAC
>JBDTMF010000225.1:0-6528 GCA_039934455.1 Solirubrobacteraceae bacterium | reverse complement strand
CGGCCCGCAGCACGCCCGCGCGCACCGCGAAGCTGGACGTGTGGCTCGTGGCCGGGCGCCAGTCGTAGCCCCCGCTGCGCCACGCCGGGCCGCTCCGCTCGCGCGGGCGCCGCAGCCCCGGATGCAGAGGCTCGCCGTTGGGCATCTCCCGGCCCACCGTGGCGTACGGCGCCAGGTAGCCGGCCTCCGGAACGACACGAGCGGCCTCCGCCAGCGCGGCCAGCGCGTCGTGGCGGTAGAGGTAGTCGTCCTCGCCGAAGTACACGAGGTCGTCCTCGGACCACGGCCGCTCCTCCACCCAGCGCAGCGCGGCCCAGTAGGACTCATGCAGCTCGAGCTGCTCGTGCTGGTCGACGGCTCCCGTCGCCTCCATCACCGCCAGCCGCTCGGGCGCGATCGGGCCGCTGTTGACGAACACGAGCTCGCCGGCCTCGGCGCAGGCGTCCCGGGCACGCAGGAACGACAGCAGGGCGGTGTGCTTGGAGTAGGAGGCTGGCCGCGCCTTGCGGTTCTCCAGGTCGGTCGACCGGTAGATCGCGTGGAGCTTCACCGTCGCCACGCTAGCGTCCGGCACCATGAGCGTCGGTCCGCGCGTCACGGTATGCATCCCCACCTACAACCGCCCACGCTGGCTCGGCCGGGCGATCGAGAGCGTGCTCGCGCAGCGCTACGACGACGTGCGGCTGGAGATCCACGACGACGCGACGCCGGGACCCGCGGTCCGCGACATCGTCGCGGCCTACGACGATCCGCGCTTGCACCTGATCGAGCACGCCGAGAACGCGGGCATCGTCGGCAACTTCTCGCGCTCGCTGCTGGACGCCCGCACCGAGTACGTGCTCCAGCTCGGCGACGACGACGTGATGCACCCCGACCTGATCGCGACCACGGTCGAGGCACTCGAGCGCCACCCGAGCGCGGGGATCGCCCACACCCGCTTCGACCTCGTCGACGAGGACGGCGCGATCGTGCACGGCGATGTCGACTGGACGGTGGACGGCGGGAGCTCGCCACTGGAGTCCGGCGAGAACTTCCGCCGCGCCTCGCTCCTCCACGGCTGCCGCGTCTGCAGCTCGACCGCGCTGCTGCGCCGCTCCGCCGTCCCACCGGACCCCTTCCGCCAGCAGGACTTCCCGCCGTTCGACTTCGCCTGCTGGCTGCGGATGGCCGAGCATTGGGACGTCGCGTTCACCCCGCTCGCACTGTGCCGCTACCGGCTGCACGCAGACAGCCATTCCTCCGGCGTCGCCGACCTGCGCGATGACGCCTACGTCCAGCGGCTGGAGACGCTGCAGGCGGTCCATTCCGTCAAGCTGCGCCACATCGCCGATACCGGCGGCTCCCCGGAGCTGACCCGGCTCGCGTGCCAGGGCCACGCCCACGACCTGCTCGCACGCGTGCGCCACCGGACGGTCCCGGAGCGCCCGTTCTTCCGCACGGCCCGCGAGCTGGCCCGCGGGATCCGCATCGAGCCTGCGCTGGCGCGGAGCCCCGAGGCCTGGATGCTGCTCGCCGGCAGCGTGGTCGGCTCACGCAACGTGTCGCGCATCAAGGGGCCGCGCTGAGCGGCCGCGACCGCGCCCCCTGGGCACTCAATCGACAGGTCTGCGGGGGATCGGGCCGGCGGCCCCGACCCAACCGCGGTACGCGGCCTCGAGGCGGGCCAGCGCACGCGGCCACCGGAACTGCTCGGCCAGATCGCGGCCGGCGGCTCCGAGCTTCGCAGCGCGCGCCGGGTCGGCGAGCAGGCCCGCGACGCCGGCCGCCAGCGCCGCCGGCGTCTCGCCGACCAGGCCCTCGACCCCGGACGTGAACCCGATCCCCTCGACGCTGACGGCCGTGCCGACGACCGGCCGCGCCGCAGCCAGCGCCTCCAGCACCTTCAACCGGGTGCCGCCGCCCACCCACAGCGGCACGATCAGCGCGCGCGAGCCGGCGAGCAGGCCGGTGAGGTCGTCCACCAGCCCCAGGACGCGAACGCCCGGGACCTCCTCCAGGCGCCTCTGCAGCGCCGGTTCCATGCCTCCGCCCGCCACCGCCAGCGTCGCGCCTGGGCGCCGGCGCAGGACCTCGGGCCAGCCCTCATCCACGAAGCGCTCGATGCCACGGCGGTTCGGCTCATAGCCGAAGTGGCCGAAGAACACGGCCTGCTCGCCGCCCGTCGCGGCCGGCACCGTGAAGAAGGCGTCGTCGACGCCGTTGGGGGCGAGGAGCACGTGCCCGCCGGCGCGGGCGGCGGCGCGAGCGTCGGCGGTCGAGACGCAGATGACGCGGTCGGCGCGCGGGAGGGCGACTCGCTCCACCCTGCGCATCTCCCGCGCGCGATTCCATGCCCGCAGCCATGCCGCGCTGCCCGGTCGCAGGTTCATCGCACCATCCGCGAGCAGCCGCGAGTCGAGGTTGTGCAGGCTGAGCACGGTCGGGATCGCCGGTGCCACGGGGTAGTACGCGCTCTGCGTGTGCTCGAGCTGGACGAGCGCCGCGCCCTCGTCCTGCAGACGCTCGAGCCGGGCGGCAACGCCGTACAGGTATGGGGTCGGGTGGGCGCCGAGATGCTGGGTGAGACGGGAGCGAGCCGTCGGCGGCGGCTCGGGAACCACGTCGACGACCCAGCCGCGTGCGCGCAGCGTCTCGGCGGCCTCGGGCGAACCGTCGTCGGCGCTCAGCACATACGGGCGCGCGCCGGCTCGCTCCAGCGCCTCCAGGAGCCGCAGCGTGCGCTTCTGCCCGCCGGTGACGGGCGGGTGAGGCAACACCGGGCAGACGACGATGGCGCGCGGTTCGCTCATCTTCGCCGACAGTGTGGCGGGAGCAACGGTGCCAAGATCGCGCGATGCGAATCCTCGTCTGCGCGTCCGAGGCGCCCCTGCCACCGCTGAACGGCATGCGGCTGCAGTTGCGCGCGCTGTGCGAGCAGCTCGCGCAGCGCCACGACGTGTGCGTGCTCGCCTATCGCCGGCCCGGGCAGGAGGGTGAGCCGCCGCCGGGCGTCGAGCTGCTCGAGCTGGCCGGGCCGCCGCCCAGCGCGCTGGACCGGATCGTGGCGGTGGCGCGTCGCGAACCGGTGGACCCGCGGCGGCTGGCGGGACCGATGAGGTCGTCGATCGCGCGCCTGCGGGCGGAGCGGGGGTTCGACGTCGCGCACGTGATGCTCGGCGAGCTCGCCGGCGTCGCTCCGGCGCTCGCCGGCCTGCCGGCGCTGATCGCGCCGCTCGACGCGTGGGCGTTGAACGTCCCCGCGGAAGTCACGAGCGCGCGCGGAGCGCGGCGCGTGTGGCGCGAGCTGCAACTGCGCGCGGTCGAGCGCTACGTCGGCTTCGCCTACCGCCCGTACCGGCGTGTCGTGCTCGTGACCTCCGAGGATGCGGACGCCAGCCGCCGGGCCGATCCCACGCTGCGCACCGTCGTCATCCCGAACGGTGTCGATGCCGAGCACTTCCGGCCCGACGCGTCGGTCCAGCGCGACGAGCGCAGCCTGCTGTTCACCGGCGTCCTCGATACTCCCGCCAACGAGCAGGCCGCACAGGCCCTCGCGCAACGGGTCCTGCCGCGCGTCCGGGCGGCGGTCCCGGACGCGCGGCTGGTGCTCGCCGGCCGCTCGCCCTCCGCGGCCGTCACCGCGCTGGGCGGTCCCGGCATCGAGATCGTCGCCGATGCGCCCGACCTGCGGCCGCTGCTGCGACGCGCGGCGGTGTTCGCGTGCGCGATGGAGAGCGGCACGGGGATCAAGAACAAGCTGCTCGAGGCGATGGCGTGCGGGACGCCGGCGGTGGCGACGCCCCTGGCCGCGCAGGGCCTCGACGCGCGCGACGGGGAGCAGCTCCTGATCGCTCCCGCCGGCGACCGCTTCGCGGATGCCGTGGCGCGCCTGCTGGGCGACGCTGCCCTGCGCGCGCGGCTCGGAGCGGCCGGGCGCCAACACGTGCTCGTCCACCGGTCGTGGAGTGCCGTCGCAGACGCGTACGAGGCGCTCTACTCGGAGATCCGCCGGGAGGTCTGAGCTCGACGGCGCGATATACCACCTGTCGTCCGCTGCGCGGTGAGGCCGGGGAGGGCGATACCAGCAAGTGATGCGATTGGCACAGCCACCCAAGCCCCCGAGCGTCGATCCAGGAGCGCAGCTCGGAAGCACGAGCGGGAGCGGCGTGGTCACCGGCGGCCTGTGGAGCGTTCTCGGGGGAGCCCTGCCGCAGGTGCAGCTGCTGGTGCTCTCGGTCGTTGCGGCACGGTTCCTGGGACCCGACGGCATGGGCCGCCAGAGCTTCATCGCGTTCGTGAGCATCTCGGCCGTGATGGTGGCCACCGCCGGTTTTCCCTCGTCCATCAGCCGCTTCGTAGGAGAGTTGCTCGGCGCACGCGAAGGAGGCGTGGCGCTCGGCCTGTACCGGTGGACGTGGCGGGTCGAGGCGGTCGCCGCCGCGATCGCCGCGGCGAGCCTCGTGGCGCTCGGGCTGTTGGGCAGCCGGCCCGCGCTCGCATGGGTACTGGTCGGGGTGGCGAGCGGGCTCGCGGTCCTGCTGTCGGTTCCGCAGGCGCTGCTCACCGGCGCTCAGCGCTGGCGCGAGGCGACGGTCGTCGGCTTGGTCACCGGCATCGCCGCCGTGCCCGCGACGATCGCGCTCCTGGCCCTGGGCGCGGGCATCACCGGATTCTTCGCGGTCGAGGTGGTGGTGTTCGCGGTCAGCCTGGCCTGGACGAGCCGTCTCGCGCGCGGCGTCGCCGCTCACCTGCCGGCGCCGGAGCGGGCCTCCCCCGAGCTGCGCCGCCGCTTCCTCGGCTTCGCGGGGATGTCCACGGCCAACGTGTTGATCCAGTACGTGGTCTGGACCCGCTCGGAGCTGCTCGTGCTCAACCATGTGTCGGCGGACGCCCAGATCGCGCTGTACTCGATCGCCTTCGCCACCATGGCCGGGCTCGCTCGCATTCCCGAGGCGATCGCGCGCGTGACGATGCCCGCGGTCGCGACGCTGATCGGCGCCGGCGAGCTGCATCGCGTCCGGGCCGGGTACTGGCGGGCGATACGACTGCTGCTGTTCATGACCCCCCCGGTGGTCGCCGGCGCGGCGTTCACGGGCCCGGCGCTGATCTCGCTCGCCTACGGTGACGACTTCTCGGGCGCGGGGAAGGTGCTCATCGTCCTGCTGGGCCCGCTCCTGGTGCTGCCGCTCATCACCACCAGCAACGCGCTGCTGTTCGCATTCGCGCGGCTGCGCTTCCTGCTGACCATGGGCATCGTCGCCACCGTCGTCGACGTGACGCTGGCGATCCTGTTGATCCCGCGCTTCGACGCCGTCGGGGCGGCGATCGCCAACGCGGCGGCCCAGCTCACCGCGGGCCTCCCCACCCTATGGCTCGCGGCGCGCCTGAACGCTCCGGTCGACATCGCATGGCGGCCGCTGCTGCGCGGGCTGATCCTGGCGCTCGCCGTCGGGGGCGTCGCGGGAGCCACGCTGCTCGGCCTCGGCCACGGGCTGCCGGGGGTGCTCGGCGCCGTGCTCGCGGGTCTCCTGCTGTTCGTGCTGCTGGCGCCCGTCGCCCGCCCCTTGCCGCCGTCCGACGTGCTCTGGCTCGCCGCCGCTCTCGAGGGCGAGGGCCCGCTGCGGCGGACGTTCGTCCGTGCGGTCCGCCGGCTCGCCCCGCCGGGCGTTCCCGGAGAGGGCGCATGATCGACCTGCACGTGCACGTGCTGCCGGGCATCGACGACGGCCCTCGCGACGAGGCCGCCGCGATCGACCTCGTCGCCGAGGCGGTCGCCACCGGTGTCACGACCATCGCCGCGACGCCCCACCTGCGCGCCGATCACCCGGCCGTCCGCCCGTTGGAGCTGGCCGCGCGGACCGCCCGCCTCCAGGCCGCGCTGGACAGCGCCGGCATCGCGGTCGAGCTGGTCGGCGGCGGCGAGGTCGACGTCCGCTGGGCGCAACAGGCCGGCGAGGACGAGCTGAAGGCGGTGTCCTACGGAGGCCGGGGCCGCGACGTCCTGACCGAGGTTCCCTACGGCGAGCTGATGCCGCAGTTCGAGGACTTCGTCTTCCGCCTGCGCGCGCTGGGCTACCGCGTGCTGCTCGCCCATCCGGAGCGCAGCCCGACCTTCCAGCGCGACGTCGACCGCCTGCTCGCGCTGGTCGGGCAGGGGTGCCTGGTGCAGGTGACGGCCTCCGCACTCGCGTCGCGCACGCGCGGTTCGCGGTCGCGCAAGCTGGCGATCGCGCTCGTGCGCGAGGGCATCGCCCACGTGATCGCCTCCGACACCCACCGCAGCGGCGGCGACAGAGCCTCGCTGGCCGACGCCGTCGAGGCTCTGCGCAGAGACGCGCCCCTGCGGGCCCACTGGATGGTCACCGAGGCCCCGGCCGCCATCCTCGCGGGCGAGCCGCTCCCGCCCGCCCCCGCGGAGCGTTCCCGCAGAATCACCTTCGAGCCGCGCCGCGGCTAGACTCGGCCCCGCCCGGGCGCGTAGCTCAGTGGGAGAGCGCTCGCTTCACACGCGAGAGGTCGCAGGTTCGAAACCCGCCGCGCCCATCGCAC